>JALEMI010000014.1 GCA_022768325.1 Bacteroidales bacterium | reverse complement strand
TACATAATTTCTTGGTCAATATGATGAGTGCCATATCCGCATATTGTCTGTTCCCCAAGAAACCTTCAATTAGGTTAGAGCCTGTCAGTGACACGGAGTCTTGTCGGCAATTGTGCTTGTTCTGAATTCATCGAACTCACGTTAAATAAAATACACACGTCGTGATAAAAAACTTAAACCCCGACACGCAAAGCCAAGGCGTGTCGGGGCGAATGTTGTTGTTTCTGAATCGGAAGCGGCCTTAACGTTTGTAGTATCTGCCGTTGTCGCGCGGGCTGTTGTGCTGGTCGTACTTGAGGTCGCGCAAGATGCTGCTGTTTGCCGCAATGTTGAACGAGTAGGATTTATAGAGACCCGTCGGGACGATGTTGAAGCCCATCGACCAGCAGTGGAGGTCGCGGGTGATGCCTATCGATGTTTGCGAGAGCTTATGCTCGTCGAAGCTGTAGCCCGTCGATACCGAGAACTTCCACTTTTGCGTAAGCGCGAGGGTGGCGTTGACGTTTATCGACTGCGAAATGTTGTAGTCGTAGGATGTCGTGGCGGGACGGAACTTGCCCTGAGTGACGCGGAGGCTGTAGTTTATGGATAGAGTCCACGGCATGCTGAACGTCGCATATCCGTCGTCCGTAACGCCGGCTGCCGCCTCCTTGGCGTTGGGGTCCATCTGCGCGCCGGGCTTGGGCGTGTCGCTCTCGGCTGCTCGCAGAGCCCAATCCTCGTCATAGTCGTCCTCTTCGTTCTCGCTCTCGTCGCTGCTCTTGTCGTCTTTCTTCTTGAACGTCTCTGGCGAGAGCTGGATTCCGAAGCTCAGGCTTGCGCTCTTCAAGTGGACAAGTTTATTGTTGACCTTTATCGCGCCGCGGTTGATGCGTATTGCCGAACCCGTAGGCGACGCCACGACGCCGTATGGGTCAAATTGCGCCGAGAAGTTGACGCTCGTCCCGAAGACCTTCGTGCGGCCGCTCATCGATATGTTGTCAAAGCGCATCGAGTCCTTCATGAAGTCGTAACCGCTTGAGAGGCTGAGGCTCTCGAGGATTGCAATCTTCTTGAAGCCCGTCGTGTCCTTGTCGGTCTTGACCTTCATCTCGAGGGTGTTGCCGAGCGAGAAAGAGAGCTTACCGCTCTTGCCCGAGCCAGGCGAGCCGTAGAGGTAGCCCTCGTAGAGCGAGTACTTGTAATCGACCACTTTGTCGTTCTTCTTGTCGTAGTACTGGAAGTGGTCGTAGAAACCGTATTTGGGGTCGGAGAAGTCGGGGGTGTAGGATATGCTGACGGAAGGCGTCATGACGTGGCGGATGGCGTTAATCTTGTCACCGAATATCGCCCGAATGGGACGGAAGAAGGTGTAGATTTTGGTGCTGGTGCCAATCGACATATCGAAATTATAGACGCGGTTGAAACCTTTCTCGGGGTCGAGCTTCACGAGTTTCTGATTCTCCTCGTCCCACTCTTTTTTAGTCTTGTTGAGATACCACCTCTCGGTATAATTGAACGACGGCGTGAAAGAGAAGAACTTGAGGAGCTTGAAATTCGTGGCGATGGGTATGGTGTGCTTAGCACCGTTCTTCCAAAGCGTCGTGAAGCTCTCGGGCGAGAAGGTGAGGTCCCGCTCTTTGCAGGAGATGCTGTTTTTTATGGAGAGGGAGTAATTGGCGTTGATGTTGTAGAAAGGGTTGTTTGACGAGCCCACAGCCTTCTTGGGCTTGAAGGGGTAGAATCGTTTGGAGGAGGTGAGCGAGAGGTCGGGCATCGTGAGGCTGATGGACGTGTCGCGGCTATTCTGCGAGTGGAGGAGCGACGCCGTCATGCGGAAGGGGTTGCCTTGCCACTTGCGGCTATACGAGACGCTGGAACTCTTTTGGTTCGTAGTCAGAGCCTGAGTGTTCACCACGTTACCGACGTTATTCTTGTTATACGAGCTTGTGGAGAAATTGACCGAGGCGGAGAAAGTCTGGTCGGGGTTTGCCTTGGAGTCTTGGGAGTGGTTCCAGCGTATCGAGAAGTCGTTATTCTTCTGATAATCAGGGAGGCTCTTCTCGGAATAGACGTTAGTAATGATGTCGGACGAGAAGCTGCCGCTGAACTTATACCGCTTCTTATAAACGGACGAGATGTGGAGACCCCACGAGCCTTTGGTGTAGATGTCGCCCAATACCTTAAGGTCGAAATACTCATTTGCCGCCCAATAATAGCCACCCTGGCGGAGATAGAAACCGCGGGTGCTCTCGTCGCCATAGCTTGGGATTATGACGCCCGAGCTGTAAGACTTCGTATTAGGAATTATGGCAAACGGGATGGCGATGGGTAGCGGGACATCGAGCAGGACAAGATAGGCGGGGCCGGTAACGGTCTTCTTTCCCGGAATGACCTTCGCCTTTGTCAAGTTGAGGTAGAAGTGCGGGTGCTCATGATTGTCGCACGTGGTGTACTTGGCGTCTTTCATGAAATAGACCTTCTCGCTGACCCTCTTGGCGCGTTGGCCGACAACGAAGCCCTCGCCCTGCTCCGTCACGATGTGTTCAATGATTGCCTTTTTCGTGTCGAAATTATACTTCATGCGCCGCATGGTATACTCGCCGCTCTTGTCCTTGAAGACGGGAAGCCCCGACTCCACGCCCGTAGAGTCTACAAGGCCATGGGCGTAAGCGAGAGAGCTATCCATGTCGAGCTCAATGGCATAGGCCGTCAGCGAAATGTCGCCATAGTCAATTTTCGCGTCGCCGTAGAGGTACATCTTTTTGTGCTCAAAGTCGAAGCGCATGGAGTCTTTGGCCTCATACTTCACCTCGGCGTCGAGCATCATCGAGTTGCCGCTCTTAGAATCGTCTTTTTTTGTGGAATCTTGTTGCGCGACCTTCTCTTTCTTGGTCAACGACGAGCGGAGAAGCGAATCGGTGTGAACGCTCAGCGTCGTGCTGTCGGCAAATGCGGGTGACGGCATCGCAGCCGCCAAGCTGCCGCCTGGTTGCGCAATAATGATGTAAATCAGGAAAGGCACAAAAATCAGCAGTGCCCGCTGTATATTGTAAGTGCGTTTAGCCAATGACGTTAGTTCTTTACGTTTGGCCGCCCGCTTCGTTCTGTCGCTGCCATCCTTGAAGTGACGGGGTAAATGCTTTGCAAATTTAGTCTGTTTTGTCGGCTTTAACAATGCGAAAAACGGCGAGATGCCCGTTAACGCACCTCGCCGTACAAAATTTATTGCCTTTTTAGGGGACGCCCTTAGGCGTTCTTTTGCAAATAATCGTTGATGGAAGCGGCAGCCTTGCGTCCGTCGCCCATGGCGAGGATTACCGTCGCGCCACCGCGGACAATGTCGCCACCCGCGAAAACGTCGGGTACGGAGGTCTGCAGCGCGTCGTTGGCTTCAAGAGTGCCACGGTCGGTCGTCTTGATGTCGGGGTGAGAGCTGGAGATGAGGGGGTTGGGCGACACGCCGACACTGACGACGACGAGGTCGACGGGAATCTCCTCAATTGCGCCCTCAACGGGAACGGGCTTGCGGCGGCCGCGCTCGTCTGGCTCGCCAAGCTCCATGCGCTGAACCTTCACGGCGCATACGCGACCCTTCTCGTCGGCCACGTACTCAACGGGGTTGTGGAGCGTCATGAACTCTACACCCTCCTCCTTGGCGTGGTGAATCTCCTCAAGACGGGCTGGCATCTCGACCTCCGAACGGCGGTAGATGAGCATGACCCTCTCGGCACCAAGGCGGCGTGCGGTACGGACGGAATCCATGGCCGTATTGCCACCACCAACAACGGCTACGTTTTTGCCGAAGATGATTGGCGTGTCGAAGTTCTTATCGGCGGCGTGCATGAGGTTGACGCGGGTGAGGTACTCGTTGGAGCTCATGATGCCGTTGCAGTTCTCGCCGGGGATGCCCATGAAGCGGGGCAGACCTGCGCCACTGCCGACAAAGAAAGCCTTGTAGCCCTCGGCACGGAGGTCGTCGATGGTGGCAGTCTTGCCGACAATGAAGTCCGCCTCGAACTTGACACCCATCTTGGCGAGGTTGTTAATCTCGAAGTCGACAATGTCGTTGGGGAGACGGAACTCGGGGATGCCGTACTTAAGGACACCGCCAATCTCGTGGAGAGCCTCGAAGATGGTGACGTCGTAGCCCATCTTGGCAAGCTCGCCCGAGCAGGTCAGGCCAGCAGGGCCAGAGCCTATTACTGCGACCTTGATTCCGTTCTTCTTGGCGACCTCGGGCGTTGCGGCCTTGCCAGACTCGCGCTCGTAGTCGGCGGCGAAACGCTCCAAGTAGCCGATGGCGACGGGCTTCTTGCCGCTCTTGACGTAGATGCACTTGCTCTCGCACTGCTTCTCCTGTGGGCATACGCGGCCACATACTGCGGGAAGGGTGCTGGTCTCCTTAATGACGCGGGCGGCTTCGAGAATCTCGCCGCGCTCAATGTTCTTGATGAAAGTAGGGATGTTGATTTCGACAGGGCAACCCGTCACGCAAGAGGGAGAGGGGCAGTCGAGGCACCTCTTGGCCTCGGTCATGGCCTGCTCCAGGTTAAGACCCATGTTCACCTCAATGTATGAGCGGGAACGCTCTTGTGCGTCGGCCTCGGGCATCACTATGCGCTCTTGCGCCATGCGGTCCTTGGGCTTGACGCTATCTCTGACGGCCTTACGCCACTCTTCGTCACGCTGCGCCTTGCGAATATCTTGAATATCAGACATTTTTCTTGTACTCTTCTTGTTGATTGCTGTTAATTCATTCCGCACGCCTGCTTGTAGGCGGCGAAGGCCTCTTGCTCCTCGGCTTTGAAGCCACCCATACGCTTGAGCATCTCGTCGAAGTCGACCTCATGAGCGTTGAACTCGGGACCGTCTACGCAGACGAAACGTGTCTTGCCACCTACGCTGACGCGGCAAGCGCCGCACATGCCCGTGCCGTCGACCATGATGGTGTTGAGGCTCACCCATGTGGGGATGTCGTACTTCTTGGTGGTCAAGGCTCCGAACTTCATCATGATGGCGGGGCCAATAACAACAGCCTCGGAGACCTTCTCGCGGTTGATAACGGACTCCATGCCCGTCGTCACGAGGCCCTTGGTGCCGTAGGAGCCGTCGTCGGTCATGATGACGACATCGTCGGCATACTTACGGACCTCGTCCTCAAGGATGATGAGCTCTTTGGTGCGTCCGGCCAGAACAGCAACGACTCGATTGCCGGCATCGTGATGCGCCTTAATGATGGGGAGCAGCGGTGCAACGCCCACGCCACCACCGGCGCAGAGGACAGTACCCTCCTGTTTCTCAATCTGCGTGGCTCGACCGAGCGGGCCAACAATGTCCTCAACGTAATCGCCAACATTGAGGTTGCACAGCTTCCAAGTGGAAACGCCAATGCGCTGGACTACAAGTGTAATGGTGCCTTTCTCAACATTTGAGCCGGCAATGGTCAATGGCACTCTCTCGCCTTTCTTGTCAACCCTGACAATGACGAAGTGTCCAGCCTTCCTCGCCTTGGCTATGCGTGGAGCCTCGATCTCGAACTTGATGACGTTCTCGGAGAAATGCTCCTTTGCAACAATCAGATTCATTTGTCTTGTTTTTTTATTGTCGTCTTCGGTTTTCCGATTCTAACCCATCCCGTTGGCGGGGAGAGGCCTTCATCTTCGCACACGCGTTGCAAAATTCTGAAAAAAATCTCTTTTTTGCACACAGGCAGTGTAATTTATAACAGTTATTCAATTGTCTAACACACGAGACAAGGTTTACACGCGCAGACGCTGAAAAAGCCACAGGCGAGGGCGACTTTCCTATTGTTTGTGGAATAATGAGTAATTTTGCAACATATTACATTATAAGGAATGTTCAAGGCTGCATTTTTCGACATTGACGGGACATTAGTGAGCTTCAACACGCACCGCGTCCCCGAGAGTACGATTCGGGCAATCGACAAACTGAAGTCGAAAGGGATAAAGTGTTTCGTCTCAACGGGGCGGCACATCTCGAAAATTGACAACCTCGGCGACCTTGACTTTGACGGCTACGTCACCGTGAACGGGGGCATTAATTATTATCAGGGCCAAATTGTCGACACCAACCCAATTGACAAGGCGGACATTCGCCGCGCCCTCGACATCATCTATCCCGACGGCCACTCCGAGCAGCCCATAGCCCCCTTCGCGACAGCCATAGTCATGATTGACGACCTGAAAATGAACTATGTAGACGCGTCTGTCGAAGAGATTTTCCGCCAGCTCAACTTCAAATGCCCCGAGCTTACCGACCTGCGGAAATATGCCGAGGCGGACATATTCCAGATGATCTCATTCTTCGACTGCGAAGCCGAGCCGAGCGTCATGAACGCCCTACCCCACTGCCAGTCAGAGCGTTGGAGCCCCATCTTCACCGATGTCGTGCCCAAAGGGCAGAGCAAGCCGCGCGGCATGAAGAAACTCTGCGAGATAATCGGGGCCGAGCCGTCGGAAGTCATAGCCTTCGGCGACGGCGGCAACGACACGGGGATGCTCCAATTTGCGGGCATGGGCGTGGCAATGGGCAACGCGCAAGACACCGTAAAGGCATACGCCGACATGGTCTGCCCGTCGGTGGACGAGGACGGCATCGAGTGGGCAGTGGACAAGATTCTAAGTCTCTAAAAAATCAAAGCGTAAATACCTTTTTCGATAATGATATTCTCTCGAATGACACGGCTCGTGGCCACTCTTGCCCTCGTAGTGGTAATGGCGGGCGAGACCATGGCCCAGCAAATAGTCACCGACGGCGGCAGAAGCTATAAGCTCCACACTGTGGCCAAAGGCGAGAGCTTCTACCGCCTGTGTCTCGATTACGGCGTTTCGCAAGAGGACATAATCTCCGCCAACCCGAGCCTGAAGAACACGGGTCTCGTGGAGGGCGTCGTTTTGCGAATCCCGATGAAATTGCAAAACCTGCCCCAAAGCCCCGTCACGTACACCGTCAAGAAGGGCGACACGGCATACAGCATAGCCCGGACGCACGGCCTGACCGTGGAGAAGCTGCAAGCCCTTAACCCCCAGATTGCGCAAGGCATACATGAGGGCGACGTCTTGAAACTGACCTCGTCGACGGGCGGCACGGAGCCTAAGGCAATGGTGGAGTACACCGTCGTGAAGGGCGACACCATGTTTGGCATTGCGCAGCGCAATGGGCTGACCATACCCCAGCTGTTGGCACTCAACCCGTCGATTGCCTCAGGAATAAAGGTTGGCGACGTAATCAAACTGCCCTCGTCAACAACTCAGGCCTACGTGCTCCACGTCATTGCGCAGGGCGAGACGCTTTACTCAATAGCCACCCGCTATGGCGTCAAGGTTCAGCAGATTATCGACGCCAACGCGGTGCTCAACCCCGCAAGCCTTCCCGTCGGGACGGCAATAAGAGTTCCGCAATCGCAGATTCCGAGCGAGGACGACGGCTTCTATTACCACCGCATGGCGCAAGGCGAGACGCTTTACTCGCTGTGCATAAAGTACAACGTCGCCCAAGAGAAGATTCAGGAGGCGAACAAGGGCGTGGACTGGAACTCGCTGCGCATTGGGCAACTGATTGCCGTGCCTAAAGAGCGGCAGACGCGAATTGAATACTCAGAATATGAGGTCGGGCGCAAAGAGACCCTCTTCTCCATTGCCAAGTCGGAGGGCGTAAGCGTGGAGGACATCCTGAACGCCAACAGCGGACTGACGGCCGACAACCTAAAGCGCGGCATGAAAATCCGAATTCCCCGAGTGGTCGAGACAAACAACGTATCGCCCGCAACATCGGACACCTCTTATATAGGCAACCGCGAGAACATTGGCAACTGGGGGCAGAACTACGACTACGACAAGGCCGGCCGCCCCGAGCTGAACGTCTTCCTGATGTTGCCCTTCAACGCCTACGCGGAGCTTAAAGAGCTCAACCAGAGCGGCGTAAACACAAACACGCAGAGCTACGAGTTTAAGAGCCGCCGTTACGTGGAGTTCTACGAGGGCGTACGCATGGCCCTGGACAGCCTTAGTGAGACGGGCGCAAACATCCGCCTGAAAGTGCTCGACACAAACAACCGCCTGGAGGCCATAAACCAGCTGAACAACGCCAGCACGAAGCCCGACCTAATAATTGGCCCGGCGCATAAGAACGAGATGGCGGACGTGATGCGGTATGCCAACGACAGGCGCGTCCCCGTGGTCTTGCCCTTCGCGCAATGCGACAGCACGATTCTCGAAAACCCGTACATCTTCCAGGCAAGCGTGATTGACACCATCAGCGGCAAGGAGATACTGACCCAAATGGTAAGCAAGCTGCAGGGGCATAACGTCATAATGATAACGACGAACACGAAGTCGGCGCAATATAAGTTCCGCACAAAGACCCTCCGCACCCTCTGCGCACGGATGGGCATAGCCCTGAAGGAGCATCAGTACAACACGTCGGAGCCGACCAAGTTCTTGGAACTCCTGAGCTTGGAGAAGAGCAACATCGTAATCGTCCCGTCGAACAACGAGGCGCACGTGAACAGCGTCATCACGTCGATGGCGGGCGTTATTGAGCAGAAGCCCGAGGCAAAAGTGGAGCTATGGGCCACGAGTGAATGGCTGGCGTTCCAGACCATAGAGATTGACGTGTTCCACCGTCTGAACACCCGTATTTACACGACATTCGCCGTCGACGAGACGGACCGTCAGACGCTCCACGGCCTCAACAAGTACCGTCGCCTCTACTTCACCGAGCCGATAGCCTTCTCGCCCTACTTCCAAAAGCTGCGGCCAATGTCCGGCTTCTCGGAATACGGCTTGTGGGGCTACGACATCGCGATAAAATTTGTCGGGGCGCTCATAAAACAGGGTCCGAGCTTTGTCCGCAACATCGACGCGTACCAACCGCACCTGCTCCAATCGAACTTCAAGTTCCGCAGCCTGACGAACTGGGGCGGCGCCGTCAATGTAGGCCTGAAGACCATAACATTCTCGCCCGACGGCAGCGTAAACGTGGCGAACATAGACAACTAACAATCTGATTGACAATCAAGTATAAAGACAACAGCAAGTGATAGCAATAAACAATCTGTCTGTGGCCTTTGGCGGCTTCAGACTCTTTGACGGCATAACATTCAACGTAGGAGACAAAGACCGCATAGGCCTTGCGGGAAAGAACGGCGCGGGCAAATCGACGATGCTGAAAGTAATCTGCGGAATCCAGCCCCCAACGGAGGGCACGGTCTCAATTCCTAAAGAGTGCTCGATTGGCTACCTGCCCCAGCACATGACCTACGGCGACGACAAGACCGTATTTGCCGAAGCGGAAAGCGCACTTAAGGAGCTGAAAGAACTCCAAAGCCGCGTGGACGAGATGAACGCCGAGCTGGCCGTACGCACCGACTACGAGTCGGAGGAGTACATGGAGTTCTTGACCGAGCTGTCGGAAAAGACGGAGCGCCTGTCGCTCATGGGCGGCGACAACTACAAGGCCGAGATTGAGACCACGCTCAAAGGCCTCGGCTTTGAACGCACTGATTTTGAGCGGCCTACGAAAGAGTTCTCCGGCGGATGGCGAATGCGCATTGAGTTGGCGAAAATCCTCCTCTCGCATCCCGACGTCATCCTGCTCGACGAGCCTACCAACCACTTGGACATCGAGTCCATCCAGTGGCTGGAGGACTTCCTGAAAGATTATTCGGGCGCAGTTGTCGTAATCTCCCACGACCGCGCATTTCTTGACAATGTCACGACGCGCACCGTGGAGATTGTCCTCGGCAAGATTTACGACTACAAGGCCAACTACTCCAAATACCTGATTCTCCGCCAAGAGCGTTTTGAGCAACAGATGAACGCCTACAAGAATCAGCAGAAGATGATTGCGGACACGGAGAAATTCATTGAGCGATTCCGCTACAAGGCCACGAAATCCGTCCAGGTGCAGAGCCGCATTAAGCAATTGGAGAAGGTGGAGCGCATCCAAATTGACGACTTCGACAAGAGCGCACTGAACATCAAGTTCCCACCCGCCCCACACTCTGGCGTCATCTCCGTTCAGGGTAAGCACATAACGAAAGCCTTTGGCGACCACGTCGTGATAAACGACGTAGACTTTGAGATTGAGCGCGGCGAGAAAGTGGCGTTTGTAGGGCGCAACGGCGAGGGTAAGACAACCATGGCGCGCATGATAATGCGTGAGCTTGAGCATCAGGGCGAGATTGTCCTCGGCCACGGCATAAAGATTGGCTACTTTGCTCAGAACCAGGCCGATATGCTGAACCCCGAGGACACCGTCTTCGACACCGTGGACCGCGTGGCTGTGGGCGACATACGCCTGAAGATTCGCGATATGCTTGGCGCATTCATGTTCAGCGGCGAGGACATCGACAAAAAGGTGGGCGTCCTCTCGGGCGGCGAACGTACGCGTCTAGCTATGATTAAGCTCCTCTTGGAACCCGTCAACCTGCTCATCCTCGACGAGCCTACCAACCACCTCGACATCCGTTCAAAAGAGATTCTGAAACAGGCAATTAAGGACTTCGGCGGGACGGCCATAGTCGTATCGCACGACCGCGAGTTCCTGGACGGTCTCGTCTCGAAGACATACGAGTTCCGCGGCGGCAAGATGAAGCTTCACCTCGGCGGAATCTACGACTTCCTCCGCGACCGTAAGCTGGAGTCGCTCCGCGAATTGGAGGCAGAGAAAGCCAAAGCCCAGCCCCAGGCAAAACAGGCGCAGCCCGCAGCACCCAAGAAACAAGAGGCGCAGCCCGCAAAACCTCAGATGACGTACGAGCAGAAACGCGAGTATGACCGCAAGGTGAACAAGCTCACCAAGAGCGTCAAGACCGCCGAAGAGGACATAGCCAAAACGGAGGCCGAGATTGCCGACATAGAGAAGCAATTAGAGAGCTGCACCAGCAACGAGCAGGCCACAGAGTTGGCCACGAAACACACGGAGGCCAACGCCAAGCTCGAAAGCCTAATGGCGCAATGGGAAGACCTCCAGGCGCAATTAGAAGAGCTGACAAAAAACTAAAAGCTCACCCCCAAAAAAGCGACGGCGGGCAAAGTGCCAATAGTTTGCAAGTGTGGACGCAAGGGGGTATATTTGCGGCGTTAATTAAAGAAAGACAAGGGGCGTGAGAGTTGGACACCGACAAACATATCCCCTTGTAAGGCAAACAAATAAAGAACACAGCAATGTTAGAAGGAATCCTTTCCATATCTGGCAAAGGTGGGCTTTTCAAGCTCGTCTCCCAAGGAAAGAACGTCATCATCGTCGAGTCGCTGACCGACGGCAAGCGTATGCCCGTGAGCGGCACATCTCGCGTAAGCTCACTTCACGAGATTTCAATGTACACCACGGGTGAGGACGTGAGCCTCGCCCACGTCATGGCCAACATCTTCAAGTTGACCGGCGGCAAGGAGTGCATCAGCGCCAAGGCATCGAACGAAGAGCTGAAAGAGTTCATGGGCAAGGCTTTGCCCGAGTGGGATGCCGACCGTATCTACGTATCGGACATCAAGAAGCTCGTCACGTGGTATAACCTCCTGCTGGCTCACGGTCTCGTAAGCGAGAACGAGCAAGACGAGGAGAAAGGGGAGAAAGGGGAGAAAGAGGCTGAGGCATAAGCCCCACTCACAACCATCCGAAAAAGGCTGCGCCCGTCCTACAAAAAAAGTGTAGGGTGGGCGCAATCTTTTTTAGCATTTCGCAGACTATTGAAAATGAGTAGAAATAAGCCGCAAAAGAAAACTAATGCATAACTTTGAAAGAGAGAACCCCCAAGATGATAGTCATTTCTGTAATAGTACCGGTCTACAACAGACCAGAGGAGCTGAAGGAACTGCTGGACTCGCTTACCATCCAGCATTTCAAGGAGAAAACGGAGGTCATAGTCGTTGAAGACGGCTCGTCCATAACGAGCGAGGAGGCTGTTGAGCAATTCAAGAACCAGCTGAACCTCAAATACATAACACAGCCCAACGGAGGACCCTCCGCCGCACGTAACAGGGGAGCGCAAGAGGCCACGGGCAAATACCTCTTCTTTTTCGACTCCGACTGTACCCTACCCTCGGACTTTTTTGAACTGGTTGGCCACCATGTGCGCAATGAGCAGATGGAGTGTTTCGGCACTCGCGACCAAGCGCATAGCTTTTTCTCTCCAATACAGAAGGCTATTTCTTACTCCATGACCTCCTTCTTCACGACTGGCGGAATACGCGGCGGAAGCAAGAGCAAGATGGACTCCTTCTATCCGCGGAGTTACAGCATGGGCGTGAAGCGCGAGGCGTTCGACGCCGTTGGCGGATTCTCAAATATGCGGTATGGCGAGGACATAGATTTTTGCATGAGGGTGAAAGAGGCGGGGTTTAAGCTCAGCCTTGTTGACGACACCTTCGTATACCACAAACGCCGCTCTACGTTCCGCTCCTTTTATAAGCAGACCTTTTGCTCAGGCACGGCGCGGATTGACCTTGCGCTTAGGCATCAGGGTGCGTTGAAGCTCGTACATACGTTGCCGAGCGTCGCAGTTATTATGCTGGCGTTGTTGCTGTTGTTGAGCGTGTGCGTAAGCCCGTGGTTTGTGACCCCTATTGTGGCTTTTGCTGCCCTTATTATTGCCGACTCGTGGAGAAAGTTTCGTAGCGGATGGGTGGCGTTGCTGAGCCTTTGGGCGAGCGCGATACAGATTATTGGCTACGGGAGCGGATTCCTGTACAATGCGTGGGAACGCCTCGTCATGAGACGGCGCGACACTGTCGCATTCCAAAAGACGCTGTATAAGTAGGGAATTTGAGGGGCATT
>JALEMI010000010.1 GCA_022768325.1 Bacteroidales bacterium | reverse complement strand
CCCGACAAGGAATTTCGCTACCTTAGGACCGTTATAGTTACGGCCGCCGTTTACCGGGGCTTCAACTCGGCGCTGCCCCCTTGCGGGATGACGCCTCCTCTTAACCTTCCGGCACCGGGCAGGTGTCAGGCCATATACTTCATCTCTCGATTTCGCATAGCCCTGTGTTTTTGGTAAACAGTTGCCTGGACTTTTTCACTGCGGCCCGCATTGCTGCGGGCGCCCCTTCTCCCGAAGTTACGGGGCGGTTTTGCCTAGTTCCTTGACCGTGGGTCACTCGCGCGCCTTAGTATGTTCAACCCGACCACCTGTGTCGGTTTAGGGTACGGGCGCCGCGGCTCGCTTTTCTTGGCGGCCTCGGGGCATGCTCGCTTCGCCCGGGGGCTAGGCTCGGGGAGGGGTGCTCCGTCACCTCCCGCATGTCCCGTAAGGCCGCGTCGCTTTCTTCGCCGCGGCGGCTCTGGACTTTTAAACTGATTCCCTTCGGGGTCCCCTCGGCGGGTGGCCCTTAGGACCCGGCTTACCCTGATCCGTCGAGCGTTGATCAGGAACCCTTGGTCTTTCGGCGGGGGGGAATCACACCCCCCTTTTCGTTACTCATGCCTACATTTGCTTTTCCCGGCGCTCCACCGCGGCTCGCGCCTTCGGCTTCCCCGCACCGGGAATGCTCCCCTACCGATGTACATTCATACATCCCATGGCTTCGGCGGGACGCTTACGCCCGATCATTATCCACGCCCCCGCGCTCGACCAGTGAGCTGTTACGCACTCTTTGAATGAGTGGCTGCTTCCAAGCCAACATCCTGGCTGTCTCTGCGCGGGGACCTCGTTAGCGCGACTCGGCGTCCACTTCGGGGCCTTGGCCGATGGTCCGGATTGTTCTCCTCTCGGACGCGGACGTTAGCACCCGCGCCCTCACTCCGGGCCGGCCGGCGCGTGGCATTCGGAGTTCGTCAGGGCTTGACAGGCTGTGACGCCCTCGCACCCTGTCGGTAGCTCTACCTCCACGGCCGCACTGCCCGGGCTGCACCTAAATGCATTTCGGGGAGTACGAGCTATCTCCCAGCTTGATTGGCCTTTCACCCCTACCCCCGCCTCGTCCGTAAGCTTTTCAACGCTTACCGGTTCGGCCCTCCATCCCGAGTCACCGGGACTTCAGCCTGGACGGGGGTAGATCGCAAGGTTTCGCGTCTGCCCGGCGCGACTCGACGCCCTTTTCAGGCTCGCTCTCGCTTCGGCTCCGGCCCTCCTGGGCCTTAACCTCGCCGCGTCGGGGCAACTCGTAGGCTCATTATGCAAAAGGCACGCCGTCACGGTGCAAGGCACCGCTCCGACAGGTTGTGGGCGCACGGTTTCAGGGTCTCTTTCACTCCCCTCCCGGGGTGCTTTTCACCTTTCCCTCACGGTACTCGTTCGCTATCGGTCTCCAAGGAGTGCTTAGCCTTGGCGGATGGTCCCGCCTGCTTCACGCAGGGTTTCACGTGCCCCGCGCTACTCAGGGTCCCGCTATGTCTGGTCTATCGTTGCGCCTACGGGGCTGTCACCCTCTGTGGCGGGCCTTTCCAGGCCCTTCGGCTTCCTCAACCTTCCAATGTCGCGGCCCTACAACCCCCGCGCGGCCTTGACCGCGCGGGTTTGGGCTGGTCCCCTTTCGCTCGCCGCTACTCGGGGAGTCGCTTGCTTGTTTTCTCCTCCTGCCGCTACTAAGATGTTTCAGTTCACGGCGTTCGCCTCCCTTGCGGGATCGCCTCTCGGCGGGGTTTCCCCATTCGGACATCCCGGGGTCGATGGCTGTTTGCGCCTCGCCCGGGCGTTTCGCCGCTTGTCGCGTCCTTCGTCGCCTCTTGGAGCCAGGGCATCCTCCGTGCGCCCTTCTTCTCTTCTCTTCTTCGCGGGGGCGGCGGCCCTCTCGGGCTTCTCGCCGCCCCCCGGTCTCTCGCTCAAGATGTCAATGTGCGTTTTCGTCGTGCCTGCCATTGTGGCGTGCTGTGACGATGGGTGGAGAATATCGGATTCGAACCGATGACCCCCTGCTTGCAGGGCAGGTGCTCTAGCCAGCTGAGCTAATCCCCCATGTGGTAGACCCGGGCAGATTTGAACTGCCGACCCCTACATTATCAGTGTAGTGCTCTAACCAACTGAGCTACGAGTCTGTGGTGTTGAGGTGGCACTTTTGATTGTGCGGGAGTTTCTCTTGTCTCTCCAGAAAGGAGGTGTTCCAGCCGCACCTTCCGGTACGGCTACCTTGTTACGACTTAGCCCCAGTCATCCGTTTCGCCCTTGGCCGCTCCTCGCGGTCACGGCCTTCAGGCGCCCCGGACTCCCATGGCTTGACGGGCG
>JALEMI010000124.1 GCA_022768325.1 Bacteroidales bacterium | reverse complement strand
TTTTGTCCTGTCCAACTTTTGGGGTTCAGTTCAGAATCGGAGTCTCGGTGTGCGGTTGCCGCTCTCTGATTGTTTGCTGCTGTTGCAGTGGGTGTCTGGCTTGCTCATGGTTCTAAATGTTTAAGCTGTATTGACCCAATTTCGCAACCAGTGGTTGCGCAATTGGGGGGCTATGGTTATGCGCGGATTTCCCCTTTTCTCATGATTCTGCAAGTGCCGCTTGCAGAAATGTTCCGTAGGCTAATTATCTCCGTCACCTTGAGAGTCGTCTCCCTGTTGCTCATCGTCAATCTCTTCCATTAGCGAGGAGGTCAATTTCTGGGGCAGTATTTGGTTGAGCTGGTATTCCGAGATTTCGAGGGGCAGGTTGTAGCCCTCGAGCGAGGTTTCAGGTCTTGCGACAGGCTCTGAAGAACCTTTTTGCCCCAGCGGTCTTCCACATGCAGCTGGGCAATGTCCTTCCCGAGTTGCCAATAGAAACGCAACAATTCCTGATTAACTTTCACTATGGCCTTGGTCCGCTCTTGCAAGTAACGCTCCCTGATGGTCTTGACCCATAGGCTGTAGTCGTTGTCGGTATGCGCTAAATCGCTCATGAAAATGATGTGTTAGGTCTTCCAAAATGCTTGTCGCCGCGCTGGTGCGCAATATAGTCAAAGAGTTCTACTCCTTCGCCCCCCTAAATTTAACGTCCTTCGGACGGATTCCGAAATCTTGCGGGGGAAAAAATTCCACCCGCGGGTTGCGGGTGGATTGTATCGGGTTGAGAGTGAGGCGGGTCGTGCCGCGCTCGGAGTTTGTTGTTGTTCGACGCGTCTAAGGCCACTCAGAGTTTTTTTGATGAATTACGTATCGGAAAGTGTCCAACACGTTCGTCTTGAACGAGGGGGAGAAGGTCTCATGAGATTAAAAGCATAGTGTGCAAATTTTGCACATGCGTCATACCTCTGAGATGCTGTTTTGAATCCGATGGGGTTGTTCCTCTGCTTAACAAGACAAAATAACTCAAGGGCGCAACGGTGTGTGGAATGCCGTTGCGCCCTTTGTGGTTAGAATTGTGAGCCGTGGATTACTCGGCGGAATCGGGCTCAATGTTCTCCTCGGGGTCGACCTCTGGCTCGGTAACAGAGCCTTCGGGCTCTTGGCCTTGTTGGAAAGCGGCGCGGAGCTTGGCCTCGATCTCGTCTTGGAGCTCGGGGTTGTCCTTCAGGATTCGGAGGGCGCCCTCACGGCCTTGTGCGAGCTTGGTGCCGCCGTAGCTGAACCAGGAGCCGCTCTTCTTGATGATGTCGAGATTCGTGGCGAGGTCGAGAATCTCGCCGACCTTTGAGATGCCCTCGCCGAAGCGGATTTCGAACTCGGTCTTGCGGAATGGGGGCGCGACCTTGTTCTTGACGACCTTGGCGCGGGTGAGAGAGCCGAGGACCTCGTCGCCGGTCTTGATGGGGCTGACCTTTCGGACATCGATACGGATGGAGGCGTAGAACTTGAGGGCATTGCCGCCCGTGGTTGTCTCCGGGTTTCCGAACATGATGCCGATCTTTTCGCGGAGCTGATTGATGAAGATGCACGTCGTATTGGTCTTGGAGAGCGCACCCGTGAGCTTGCGGAGGGCTTGGCTCATGAGGCGAGCGTGGAGACCCATCTTGGCATCGCCCATCTCTCCCTCAATCTCAGCCTTGGGCGTCAGCGCGGCGACGGAGTCGATGACGATGATGTCAATGGCAGAAGAGCGGATGAGCTGCTCGGCGATTTCGAGAGCCTGCTCTCCATTGTCGGGTTGGCTCATGTAGAGAGAGTTCATGTCTACACCGAGTTTCTCGGCGTATGCGGGGTCGAACGCGTGCTCGGCATCGATGAAAGCGGCGATACCCCCACCCTTTTGGGCCTCGGCGATGGCATGGATGGCAAGTGTAGTCTTACCGGAGGACTCGGGACCGAAGATTTCGACAATTCGGCCGCGAGGATAACCGCCAACGCCGAGAGCCATGTCGAGACCGAGGGAGCCGGTAGAGATGACTGGGACCTTCTCCACTTGTCGGTCGCCCATGCGCATGATGGCACCCTTGCCATAGGCCTTGTCGATCTTGTCCATCGTGAGCTTGAGCGCGGCAAGCTTTTTGGCCTTGAGTTCTTCCGTATTTTCTGCCATATCTGTATGATTCGTTTTTTTAAGACGTCAGGTTGAGTGTTATCTTGTCCTTTTGGAGACAATGCAAAGATAGAAGCACGGTGTGACACATCATGACACACCGCAAGAAATAATTACTCCTCGGCGGCTGGGAGGTCGTCGTAGAGGAAATCGTTGTAGGGGAAACGCTGCGTGTGGACCTTGCGCACCTCGGAATAGACGACATTGCGAAGCTCGTCGAAATTGGTCTTATTGCGCGCAGAGATGAAGACACACTTGCGCTGGCGAGCCATCCAGGTCTTCTTAAGATCGTCGAGCGAAATATTCTCACGCGTTGCGGGCGTAAGGTCGTCGTCGTCCTTCGGGGTGTAGGTGAAAGCATCGACCTTATTGAAAATGATGACGGACGGCTTGTCGGCACAATTGAGGTCGCGGAGCGTCTTGTCGACCGTCTCCACCTGCGCCTCGAAAGCCGGATGTGAAATATCGACGACGTGAAGGAGAATATCGGCCTCGCGAACCTCGTCGAGCGTGGACTTGAAACTCTCGACAAGGAAAGTGGGGAGCTTGCGGATGAAACCGACCGTATCGGCAAGGAGGAAAGGAATGTTGCCGACAACGACCTTGCGGACAGTGGTATCGAGAGTCGCGAAGAGCTTATTCTCGGCGAAGACCTCGGTCTTGGCGAGGGCGTTCATGAGGGTACTCTTGCCGACATTGGTGTAGCCGACGAGCGCGACGCGGACCAGCTTGCCGCGGTTTTGGCGTTGTGTCGTCATCTGGCGGTCGATATGCTTAAGCTCTTCCTTTAGGAGCGAAATGCGGTCGAGGACAATGCGGCGGTCGGTCTCAATCTGCTTCTCGCCCGGGCCGCGCATGCCGATGCCACCCTTCTGCCTTTCGAGGTGAGTCCAGAGGCGGGTAAGGCGGGGGAGGAGGTATTGGTATTGCGCCAGCTCGACTTGCGTCTTGGCGTAGGCTGTGCGTGCACGGCTTGCGAAAATGTCGAGGATGAGCGACGTTCGGTCGAGGACGGCTACGCCCAGCCCCTCTTCGAGATTCTTCTGCTGCGAGGGGCTTAGCTCGTCGTCGCAGATGGCGGTCTCGACCTCATTCTCCTCGATGAAAGCCTTAATCTCTTGAATCTTGCCCGTGCCGATATACGTGCGGGAATCGGGCATAGGGAGGTTTTGGGTGAAACGTCCGACCGTCTCGGCACCTGCCGTCATGGCGAGGAAAGCCAGCTCGTCGAGATAGTCGCGGGCTTGGAGAACCGTAGTTGACGGCGTCTTGACGGAAAAGAGGACGACGCGCTCGACGGACGCTGACGCGCGGTCGAGCATCCCGTTGGCGGGGTGGTAGTGCTTATTCTTTTGTGGCGGGGTGAAGCCCCTGGAATTCATGCCGTTATTCATTTAACGAAAAGGAATAAAAAATATTAGTTGGTTTGTATGATAGGGAGGGAAATCGGCGACAAAGGTATGCAAAAGGGCGACTACCTAATGGGCTTGAAGCCAATTGTCTCCCACGCCGACCTCGACCGTGAGCGGCACAGATAGTTGGCAGGCGTTCTCCATCTTCTGCTTCAGGATGTCGGACACGACGGACAGCTCGTCATCGGGGACTTCGAGAACAAGTTCGTCATGCACCTGGAGAATCATGCGGGAGCGGAGATTGCGGGCTAAAAGCTCCTCGTGGACGGCGACCATGGCCATCTTGATGATGTCGGCGGCTGTGCCTTGGATAGGCGCGTTTATGGCGTTTCGCTCGGCCATGCCGCGGACAGTCTGATTGCGTGAATTGATGTCCGGGAGATAGCGTCGGCGGCCGAAAAGCGTCTTGACCACCCCTGTCTGCTGCGCCTGCTTGATGCTCTCGTCCATATAGGCCTTCACGCCAGGGAAACTCTCGAAATAGCCGTCGATCAGCTCCTTAGCCTCCTTGCGCGTAATATCGAGACGCTCGGCGAGACCGAAAGCTGAAATGCCGTAGATGATGCCAAAATTGGCAGTCTTGGCCTTGCGGCGCATATCGGGCGTGACATCGGACGGCTCGCAGCTGTACACCTTGGCCGCCGTAGCCGTATGGACATCAACGCCATCGCGGAAAGCGGCGAGGAGATGCTCATCTTGGCTAAAATGGGCCATTATTCGCAACTCGACCTGCGAATAGTCCGCCGAGACAATTTTGCAACCCGACTTCGGTACAAAACACTCCCTGACACGGCGACCTTCCTCCTCGCGGACGGGGATGTTTTGGAGATTGGGATTTGAACTGCTGAGACGACCCGTGACGACAACCGTCTGATTGAACGACGTATGGATGCGGCCCGTGGTGGGATTGACGAGCTTGGGGAGCGCCTCGGCGTAGGTACTGAGGAGCTTCACGAGACCGCGGTATGTGAGAATCTCGGCCACGATGGGATTATCGTGCGCGAGTTTTTGGAGCGTCTCCTCGTTTGTGGAATAGGCACCCGTCTTAGTCTTTTTGGCGTTGGGGTCAATCTTCAACTTCTCGAAAAGAACCTCGCCAACTTGACGTGGACTCGCCACATTGAACTCGACGCCCGCCATTTCGAAAATCTTCTTTTGGCACTCGGAAATGCGCTCCCTGAGGAACTCGGCATAGCGGTCGAGAGCCGCGCTGTCTATGGACACGCCCTGCATCTCCATATCGGCGAGGACGGCGACGAGGGGCATCTCCATGGTGTGGAAAAGCGACTCAATCTCGGGATCTGCCTTAATCTTTGGGGCGAGGGCGTGATAGAGCTGGAGCGTCACGTCGGCATCTTCCGCCGCGTACTCTGTCAGGTTGGCATCGGGGACAGTCGCCATGCTTGCCTGATGGGCACCTGAGCCGATGAGAGCCTCGATGGGAATGGGCCGGTAGGCGAGAAGCTCGACGGCCATGGAATCCATATTGTGGCGTGAGGCAGGATGGAGAAGAAAATGGGCGACCATGGTATCGAAGAGCGGGCCACGGACCTCCACGCCATAGCGGGAGAGGACCATGATGTCGAACTTCATGTTCTGCCCGATCTTGAGAATATTGTCATTGGCGAAAGCCGGGGCAATAATGGCGAGTTTGCGTCGCGCCTCAGCCTCATTATCGGGCAGGCGGACAAACCACGCCTCGGCAGGCTCTATGGCGACGGAGAAACCGACAATGGAAGAGGCCACGGCATCGACAGACGTCGTCTCGGTATCGAAACAGAAAAGCGGCGCGGCAAGAAGCCTATCGCGCAACATCGCGATGTCGGAATCGTCGGTGAGGAGGTGATAGGCGTGGGGCGTGGTGTCGGCCGTAGCAATGGAAGAAGAAGCGTCGGGCTGTGTGGGGAACTCGGGTTGCTCCGCGGCGAAAGAGAAAAGCGTGGGGGCTGTTGACGGCGCGGCGGGAGCAGAGAGACCGAGGGCGGAACGGATGCGGTCGGACATACTCCGAATCTCGAGCTCTGAAAAAATGGAATCGAGGGCCGCCCAATCGGGCGACGCCACACGGGCATCGTCGAGAGAGAGCTGGACGGGCGCATCGGTAACGATGGTGGCGAGCCTTCGGGAGAGGAGAACCTTATCGCGATTCTCGACAAGCCGCTCTTGGAGCTTGCCCTTGATGGCACTGATATTGGCGTAGATACCGTCGATGGAATCGTAGGCCGCGAGGAGCTCCTTGGCTCGCTTCTCACCCACGCCAGGACAGCCTGGGATATTGTCGGACGAATCGCCCCAGAGGCCGAGGAGGTCAACCATCTGCTGTGGGGACTTGACTCCGAAATGCTCTTGAACATCGGCGAGGGAAATAAGCTCGGGCGCGGAGCCGGTATGGGGGCGCAGCATGGAGACGGAGGGCGCGATGAGCTGGGCATAGTCCTTATCGGGCGTCACCATCAGGACTTGGCATCCGCTCTCGGCGAAGCGTCGGGAGAGAGTGCCGATGACATCGTCGGCCTCGAAACCTTGGGCAGAAGTCTCGGCGAAACCGAGGGCGCGGACAAACTGATGGACATAGGTTATGGACGCGGAGATGTCCTCGGGCTGCGCCTGCCGATTGGCCTTATAGTCTGGCGCAATCTCGTGACGGAACGTCGGTCCGTGGAGGTCGAAAGCCACTGCGGCGTATTGCGGGCGACGCTTGAGTACGAGATCGACGAAAGAGGACATGAATCCGTAGATGGCTGACGTATTGAGCCCCTTGGAATTGATGCGCGGGCTTCGCATGAAAGCGAAATAGGCGCGATATATCATAGCGTAGGCATCGACGAGGATGGCAACGGGCTGTTCGCCGTTATTCTGCTGCATTTTTTAGTGACTTTATGGGCGTTAAGAGAAGCTGAGTCTGGGGACAGGATTTGAGGAACAAGATAGCTCAAATTATGTTTTTTTGCAACCTTGGGGGCTAAGTTGCCGTAACATAGGACACAAGGAACAGTAAATAGTTTTTCGTTGATTAGTTGATAAGTGTGTTTGGTGATTAATTTCACGGATAAGGGGTGCTGTGAAGCACCCCTTATTTTTTTTATGCGCAATGGGCGGGGAGAGAGGCGCGGAGGGGTGGGCGTAAAAAAGAAAATCTCATGATTTCAAGAGAAACCATGAGATTGAAGAGGGGAAAGAGTGGTACCACCAGGAATCGAACCGGGGACACACGGATTTTCAGTCCGTTGCTCTACCAACTGAGCTATGGTACCAAGAAGAAGCACTCGCAAGCGGGTCACTTCCCGATTGCGAGTGCAAAGTTAGTCAAAATATTCAACCGTACAAGGGTTGGGCGATATTTTTTGTTGAGAGGGACACGGATCTTTCATTTAGACCACCTGGCGAGATAGGATTAGCCACAAGCGCATCCACTGGGTAGACATGGCCAGAAGGTGGTTGCCGGACTTCCGGTCTGGCACATCCGCTTCGCGTACGTACCAGGTTACTGAGGTACGCCCTTTCAGACCAGCGAAGGTTGGAATAGGAGGGAGGCCGTTACACATGACGATTTGAGGATGTATATGAAACGGCCGTGTGAGAGGGGTGTGAATAGGCTATTGGATCTCGATATTTTGCCACATCTCCTCCTCGGCCTTGGGCTCTTGTTTTGGGAGGGTGATATTGAGAATGCCGTCGCGGACCTCGGCCTTGATGGCCTTCTTGTCGACATCCTCGGGCAGCGTGAAGCTCTGCTCGAACTTGGCGTAGGAGAACTCTTGGCGCAAGTACTTCCTCTTTTCGGCCTCCTCGGCGGAAGAGTGCTTCTCGACGGCGATGGTGAGAGTATCGTCGTTAATCTTGACGTTGCAGTCCTCCTTTTGGACGCCTGGGACAGCCAGCTCGACCTTGTAGTCCTTATCGGACTCGAGGACGTTGATTGCCGGGGTTGACTTCCTTGTGGTGGGATTGAGCCAGTTGAAATCGTTGCCGAACAGCTCGTTGAACAAGCTGGGAATCCAATTGGCGTTTCTTCTGTAGTTGTAGTTGTTGGCGTTGTAGTTGTTGTTTGCGGGTACCATGATTATTACCTCCGATTATGTTTTTAAGTTGTTGTTTATTAGACTCTTGAACACCCATTCGGGAGGGAGAGCCTCGCCGTTTTGGCGTTCGCAAACTATAATCGCAACGAGTGTGCCAACTTTTTCGACAGAAATGGCTACACAATTAGCAATACATTGTCTACCAACACATTACACCCAACAACAAGAACAAGGGAATTATTACAAATTCAACAAAATGAAAATTTGGCAGGAAATTTCAGACAAAAAGGCAGGTCTTTGTCAGAAAATTCGGCTCAAGGGCGACAAATTGTCATCGCGGTGCGCAAGCGTAGACCTATGAATGATGAAAATGAGCGACACCGTCAGCACGAGGGAAATGATAGACATTGAAAGCGGCGGCATCTGCGGCTTGGCCGTAAGGGCGGCAATCATATCGTCAACACGTGACAACGAGACCAGCACGAGGAAATTGTTGGCAAAATGGAACGCCATGGAGACCCACAGCGAGCGCGACAAAACGAAAACGATGCCCATGATAAGCCCCATGAGGGTACGGGTCACGAAACCCGTCATATCAAAATGGGCGAGGCTGAAAACAACAGCACTGATGAACACCGCCGAACCCCATCCGCCCGTGAGACGGCGTAAAATAGGAATCATCGCCCCGCGGAAAAAAAGCTCCTCAGAGACGGCAGGAGCCAAGGCAATAACGAGCGTCGGGACGAGCCAGCCCGTAAAAGAATCGAAATTACAGAGTTCGGTAATGAGCTGCGCATTCTCGGCCGCCGAATCGCCCTCGACATTCCAAATAGTCTCGCACAGCCGCAAATCGATGGCACTAGCCCACTCGACAAGCGGTTGGCAAGCGAAAGCGATTGCCGCAGCGCAAAAGATTACATTAGGAGTGGGCAGCTGCCCCTTGAGACGGCCAACACCGGCACGGCGCGACACCAAACCGGGCAAAGCGAAGCAGAAGACAGACGAAAAGAACAGCTGCACCGCCATCCCCAGCCCGAAATAACCATCGAGAACAAAGACCCCCATAGTCGCAAAGTAGCCACAGACAGTTGTCGCAAACAACACGCCCAACGCGAGGAGAGGGGAGACAGGCCTCCGCCTCGCCTGACTACGGGAGAACAAAGACATGGGCGCTACTTAGACTTCTTCTTTGAGAGAGCTGCCCTCTTGTCGCCGGCATGGCTGGGCACAGAACCGTCGAGAAGACCATAGTACCGCTTCTGATCATTGAGAATCTCGATGGCGGTCTTCAGATGTTCAT
The DNA here is from genome assembly GCA_022768325.1 of Bacteroidales bacterium. GTDB lineage: Bacteria > Bacteroidota > Bacteroidia > Bacteroidales > Marinilabiliaceae > W3P20-009. The sequence continues at coordinate 4,824 of JALEMI010000124.1, read as the reverse complement.
CGTATTGGATGGCATGGGCGAAAGCGGCGGTCTTGTAGCCTTTGATTCTGACCATCTCGTCCTCGATGAGGGGGACGACCTGCGCCTTGGCATCCGCCATATCGCGGTCGATATTGGGGGCGAGCGGCGCGGCGAGGGCATCGATAGCCGCCTTCTGACCGTCGTAGAGATTCTCGGCCTTGGCGGCGGCCACGAGACGGTCGAACGCTATCTGGGTAGCCGTCTTGTAGGAGAACTTGGGCTGCGCCTTCATGAAAGCTATGAAATCGGCGTAGGTCTTGTCGGAGATGTGGCCATCGGCATCGATGGGGAGGGGCTTATTCTGCGCGAGGAAACTGAGGGCGAAGCGGAAAGGGTAATCGCCCATGACGACGGAGATGCAGACGGGCTTGTACTCCTTGCGGTCCAGCATCACGTCGGGGGAGATTCCGCCGCCGTCGAACACCTTGCGGCCGTGGCGGGTGTGGAACTCAGAGATCAGGGAATCGGGGACATAGTCGACGGCACCATTCTCGTCGCGGGTGCTGTAATCGATGGCTTGGATGCATCGGCCGGAGGGGGTGTAGTACTTGGCCGTCGTGAGCTTCAGGAGACCGTCGTAGGCCACCTCGCGCGTGGCCTGCACGAGCCCCTTGCCAAAAGAACGTTGGCCGACAATAACTGCGCGGTCGAGATCTTGGAGAGAGCCGGCGACAATCTCGCTGGCGGACGCTGAGCCTCGGTCGATCATGACGGCCATAGGCATAAGCGTATCGAGCGGCTCGCGGAAAGAGGAATAGACGCGATCCATGAACTTGCGACGCCCCTTGGTCTCGAGCGTCGTGACGCCCTTCGGCACAAAGAAATTGACAATTTGGAGACTCTCGTCGAGAAGGCCTCCCGCATTGCCGCGGAGATCGAGAATGAGGCTCTTGGCACCCTTATTATCGCGGAGATCGAGGAACGCCTTCTTGATGGCCTCGGCGCATCCGCTCTCGAAACCGCGGAGGCTGATATAGCCCGTCTGGGAATCGAGCATACCGTAATACTCCATGGCGTCGAGCTTAATCACCTCGCGCTTGAACTTGAAATCGAGGGGCTTGGGCTGCCCGGGCCTCTCTATTTTAATCTTAATCTCGTCGCCCGCCTTGCCTCGGAGCTTTGAGCTCACCTCGTCGACACGCTTGCCGCGCATACTCTCGCCGTTAATCTCGAGGAACCTGTCGCCTGCGCGGAGACCGGCCTTATCGGAGGGAGTGTTGCGGTATATCTCCTTGATATTGATGAGGTTGGTATCGTTGGAGAGGGCGATAATGGCACCGACGCCGCCATACTCTCCGTCGACTTGGAACTTGTAGGCCTCCTTATCCTTCTCGGGGATGTAGACCGTGTAGGGGTCGAGCTCGCTGAGCATGGAATTGATGGCCTCGGGGACGATACGGTCGGGGTCTGGGGCCTCAACATAGTTAAGGTCCAGCTCTTTGAAAACGGAAAGGAAAATATCGAGATTCTTGCTAACCTTGAAATTGCGGTCGTCGGCCTTGAAAGCGGCGAAAGAGATTGCCGCGAGGGAAATGGCGGCGCAGGCGGCCGCGAAGTAACGTTTCTTCATCGATCGTTGTTTGAATGCGTGAAATCGTTATGCGATAATGAGCTTAAAGGTAGTGAAAAAAACGGGAGTGTCGCTGAGAATATTTGAGCGTGGAGTGAAAAATTAGTGTGATGCGCTTGCTAAATCACACGAAACGTATAACTTTGCTGTCGCAAATGGGGCAGAATCCTCATGAGGATGAGGGTTTTTCATGGTGAGTAAAGGTTGGTACCATAGCTCAGTTGGTAGAGCAACGGACTGAAAATCCGTGTGTCCCCGGTTCGATTCCTGGTGGTACCACGAAGAAATAATCCCGGCTTCTTGGAAGGAAGTCGGGATTAACTTTTTTGTACCCATTACGTTGTGAGAGTTGAAATGGCGGATGAATAGTAAATTTGCGGAGAAAAAGAAAAAACAATGAAGATAGGCCAGTTAGACCTTGGGGAGCGCCCCGTATTGCTCGCCCCAATGGAGGACGTAACCGACATGCCATTTCGCCGCTTGTGCAAGGGCTATGGCGCGGACCTGATGTACACGGAGTTTGTGAGCGCGGACGCCATAGTGAGAGACATAAAGAGCTCGATGAAAAAGCTCGACATTGAGGACCGGGAGCGGCCTGTGGGCGTTCAGATATACGGCAGAGAGATTGAGCCAATGGTCGAGGCGGCAAAAATTGTCGAAGCGAGCGGACCAGACATTATTGACATAAACTTCGGATGCCCCGTGAAAAAGATTGCGGGGAAAGGCGCAGGCGCAGGAATGCTTAGGGACATCCCGAAAATGGTGGAGATGACGCGTCAGATTGTACGCGCTGTGGACCATACGCCCGTGACCGTCAAGACGCGGTTGGGATGGGATGAGAACTCGAAATACGTGGTTGACACAGCCGAGCGGCTTCAGGACGTTGGGATAAGCGCAATAACGATTCACGGGCGGACACGATCTCAGATGTATACGGGCGAAGCTGATTGGACCCTTATTGGCGAGGTGAAGCGCAACCCGAGAATGACGATCCCCGTCATTGGCAACGGCGACATTGACAGCGCAGTCAAGGCGCGTGAGGCATTTGACCGCTATGGCGTCGACGCGGTAATGATTGGCCGAGCGTCGATAGGCAAGCCGTGGATTTTTGAGGAAGTGAAGCATTACTTGGCCACTGGGGAAGAGTTGCCCGAGGTGAGCGTTGGGGAAGTTGCACGCCGATTGGCGCGTCAGCTTGACGACACTGTGGCTTGGATTGGCGACGAGCGTAGGGGAATACTACATATCCGTCGGCATATCGCCGTAAGTTTCAAGGGAATACCGAATTTCAAAGAGAAGCGAGTGCGCCTGCTCAGGGCGGAAAGTGTAAGCGAAATAAAGGAGATGCTGAGGGAATTGGAATAAGGGGGCATTCTGTTTTAAAAATTGCGTATATTTGTAGACTCATCAAAACGAGGGCGAGAGGGGGCTACCCCCCCCCACCCTGCCCAAAAATAATTATCAAAAGACGCCATGAAAGATCTGAAAGGCACAAAAACAGAAAAGAACCTTTGGGAAGCATGTGCGGGCGAATCGATGGCTCGCAACAAATACAACTACTTCGCATCGCGCGCCAAGAAGGACGGTTACGAGCAGATTGCCGCCATCTTCGAGGAGACGGCAGCCAACGAGAAGGAACACGCCAAGCTGTGGTTCAAGCAGCTGATGGGCGGCTCGATTCCCGCCACAACGGAGAACCTCTTGGCAGCAGCCGAGGGTGAGAACCACGAGTGGACCGACATGTACGAGCGCATGGCACGTGAGGCCGATGAAGAGGGCTTCACGAAGATTGCGGAGATGATGCGCGGCGTTGCCAAGATTGAGCGCGAGCATGAAGAGCGTTACCGTAAGCTCTTGAAGAACATTGACGACGCTGTCGTCTTCTCTCGCGATGGCGACTGCGTATGGCAGTGCCGCAACTGCGGTCACATCGTGGTTGGCAAGAAAGCCCCTGAGGAGTGTCCAGTATGCGCACATCCGCAGAGCTACTTCGAGCTTCGCAAGGAGAACTACTAAAAGACAAGAGAATTGAGTTGATGCCGTCCGTGAGCCACATCGGCTTGCGGGCGGCTTTATTTTTGGGAGGCGCAAGGGGTTTTTGTAACTTTGTTTAAACCAATGCATTCCGCCATGCAAAAGTTACCTATTGGGATACAGAACTTCGAGAAACTGCGCGGTTCTGACTACCTCTATGTGGATAAGACCGAGGTGATATATAACCTCGTACACGACGCGTCTGTGTATTTCCTCAGCCGTCCCCGCCGTTTTGGTAAGAGCCTGCTGTGCAGCACGTTGAAGGCTTATTTTGAGGGGGAGAGGGAGCTGTTCAGGGGGCTTGCTATTGAGCGTCTTGAGACGGAGTGGCAGCAGTACCCTGTGCTGTATTTTGACTTTAACGGCGAGCAGTATGGCGGGGTTGACAACCTGGAGAGGGTGTTGAGCAGGCACCTCTCGCAATGGGAAGCCGTCTATGGATGCAAAGACCCGAACGAGACGGTATCGGGGAGATTCCACAACCTAATAATCAGCATACGCGAGCAGACGGGCAAGCGGGTCGTCGTGATTGTGGACGAGTACGACAAGCCGTTGCTTGAATCGTTTGGCAATGATGACGCACAAGAGCAGAGCCGTGGGCTCTTCAAGGGGTTCTTTGGCAACTTGAAAAAGCTCGACGAGCATCTTCAATTCGTCTTCTTTACGGGCGTGACGAAATTCTCCAAAGTGTCTATTTTCAGCGACTTGAACCATCTGTACGACATATCTCTTGAGCCGAGATATGAGACCATTTGCGGCATCTCGACGGACGAACTCACGACCAGTTTCGCAGACCGAATCCAGGACATGGCCGACTATAACGGCGTGTCTTACGACAAGTGCTTAGCCTCGCTCAAAAAGAATTACGACGGATACCACTTTTCGAGGCGCATGACGGATATGTACAACCCGTTCAGCATACTGCGCTCGCTCGCATCGAGAGAATTCGATTTCTATTGGTTTGCCACGGGAACGCCTACGTTCCTTGTGAAGCGGCTTGCTTCAATCAGAAACTCTTTCGACTTCAAACGCCTGTCTGACGGCGTTTCTATCTCAATTGGCGAAATAACGGACTACCGTCCGGACAACGAGAACGTCGTGCCGCTGCTATACCAGAGTGGGTATCTGACAATTAAGGAGTTTGACCCTGCATCGCAAATCTTCACCCTCGCCTACCCTAACGAGGAGGTGAAGTATGG
>JALEMI010000052.1 GCA_022768325.1 Bacteroidales bacterium | reverse complement strand
TATTAAGGAATGGACGTGGCGTTAAAAGCCATGGTGCGAACGTTAGAATCACTATCTTCGCGTGAAAGAAACATAAGAATTCAAAGAAAAGCGACATGAACATCTTGCTGATAGGCGGCGGCGGCCGCGAGAGCGCCATTGCGTGGAAACTGAGACAAAGCCCCCGATTGAGCAATCTCTACATAGCCCCGGGCAACGGCGGCACCGCCACCCTCGGTCAGAACGTCGCCCTGGACCCCAACGACCACGCGTCGGTGTGCGACTTCATTGTGAGCAATGCGATAGACATGGTTGTCGTAGGTCCTGAGGAGCCGCTCGTCAAAGGTCTCCACGACGCCATATTGGCGGACAGCCGCACGGCAAACGTACCCGTGATAGGCCCAAAGGCGCAAGGCGCGGAGCTTGAGGGAAGTAAAGACTTCGCCAAAGCGTTCATGGTCCGCCACGGAATCCCCACAGCACGATATAAGAGCTTCACCTCGGCAAACGTGGCCGAGGGCGAGGCATTCCTCGAAGAGCTGCGCCCGCCCTACGTGCTCAAAGCCGACGGGCTGGCGGCAGGCAAGGGCGTCTTGATAATTGACAACCTGGACGAGGCCAAACGGGAGCTGCGCGCAATGCTTGACGGAATGTTTGGCGCAGCATCGGCCACCGTGGTAATTGAGGAATTCCTCAGCGGCGTAGAGCTGTCGGTCTTCGTCTTGACGGACGGCGACGGCTACGTAATCCTCCCCGAAGCAAAAGACTACAAGCGAATTGGCGACAACGACGAGGGCCTGAACACGGGCGGCATGGGGGCAGTATCGCCCGTGCCATTTGCCGACGCCGACTTCATGAAGAAAGTAGAAGAGCGCATTGTCCGCCCGACGGTGGAGGGATTGAAGAAAGACGGAATCCCATACCGCGGCTTCATATTCCTCGGCCTCATAAAATGTGGCGACGAGCCGATGGTGATTGAATATAACGTCCGAATGGGCGACCCCGAGACGGAAGTTGTCATGCCCCGCCTGAAGAGCGACCTGATAGACCTGCTGGAGGCCGCAGCCCAAGGGCGACTGCGCGAGATGAAGGCGGAGACCGACCCACGGACCTGCACCACCGTCATGATGGTCTCGGGCGGATACCCCGGCGCGTACGAGAAAGGCAAAACGATGAACGGCCTCGGCGACGTGGACGGCAACAGCATAGCCTTCCACGCCGGGACGAAAGAGGACGGCAAGGGCGGAATAGTGACCAGCGGCGGCCGCGTGATTGCCGTAAGCTCGCTGGGCGACAGCATTGAGGACGCCCTCGCGAAGAGCTACGCCAACGTAAGGCGCATCAGCTTTGACGGCGCTTTCTACCGCAAAGACATTGGTCAGGACATGATCAGAATACGCGACTCGCGCAAATAGGCGCATCTCAACGCGACACCCGTGTACAGACTATTCTCGCGCAATACGCCGATGGCATTTGCCGCCCTGCTGCTCATACTTATTGGGCTGAGGGGGCGCGTCATATACGACCCGGCGCGATACGTCGTGGCCGACACACCCGACCTGTTCTCCCCGGCGTGGGAATCGTTGGCGAGCCATATCGCCCCCGGGAGCCTGCTGTCGGTGATACTGGCCATTGCCGTCACATTCCTCTGTACACTGATTATCAACAACATAGTGAACCGCTATGGGCTGACGCAGACGCATGGCACGTTTGCAGGCCTGTTCTTCATAGCCTTTAGCGGCAGCTTCCGCCTAAGCCTTGGATTCCAGCCGAGCATGATATTCGCCCTGTCGCTCATCTGGGGCTTGGACCGCCTCTTCTCGGCGACGAGCAAGACGCGACCATTCGCGAGCGTGGCGTGGGGCTTTGGCATTGTGACCCTTGGGTGCCTGTTTTGGGTGAAGGGCCTTTGCTACTTGCCACTGATGTTCGTCTTGCTGTCGCTCTTACGCATTGGGGGCGGACGCGTCTTCACGGCGGCCCTGCTGGGACTGGGAGCGGCAGTGTCCGTGGCCACGACGGCGACACTGATGACCGACCACCCTATGGAGATTGCGGAGGCCTACGCCCGTTCGGGACTGGCCATGCAGCCGTTTTGGAGGCTCGGGCCAATCTCGATAACGTATCTCGTCATAGAGCTGGGCATTATCTTGATTGCCACCCTGTCGATGCACCGGCACCTGCTGGAGATGAGCATCACGGCGAGCCGTAAGGTGCGCGTGGCGGAGTGGGTCATGATGTTCTCGCTGCTCATCATCATGTTGCCCGGCTTCTCGTATGAGGTGCAGATACTTATTGCCATCGGGGCGTCGATGTTGATGCCAAACCTCATGTACTCGATACGCGACGCCCGTCTGCGCGAGGTGGTGCCCCTTGCGGCATTGGGCGCAACGGCGTGGCTGATATACATTTAAGGCGTTGAAAGATTGGGTAATACAGCCGCCCTCTGTTGTCCGATGGCTCTTTCCGCACTCGTTTTGGCGTGGCACGGAGCATGGCGCGAAAAAGGTATTCATAACATTTGACGACGGGCCCGTGCCTGAGCAGACGCCGTGGGTGCTCGACACATTGGACCGCTTTGGAGCCAAGGGCACATTCTTCTGCGTTGGAGACAACGTAAGGAAACATCCTGAGATTTTTGCCGACATCTTGCGCCGCGGGCACTCGGTGGGGAATCACACATTCAACCATCTGCCGCTATTCAACGTGGGATGGGGCGTCTTCACGAAAAACATTGAGCAATGCGACGACGTGGAGGGACACCGGGCCCGACTGTTTCGCGCGCCGCATGGACACATAACGCCGTGGCACGCGTGGCGACTGACGCGCGGCGGGCGTTTTGACCGGGTCGTCTTTTGGGACGTGATGCCCAAGGACTACGACAACCGCCTGACGGAGGAGGAGGTATTGGCCAACGTGCGCCGATATGTACGGCCGGGGTCCGTAATCGTATTCCACGACTCGATAAAGGCCGGCGAGCGGATGCGTCACGCCCTTGTGGGGACACTGGAAATGCTCCAGGCCGAGGGCTACACATTCCCGACAATTGAGGCGGAAATATGAGCCGCGGAGGTCGACGGAGGCCTCTCTGGACGCGGAAAGAGCATTTAGGCTCTTAAAATTCTTTAAAATCACGCCTTTAGCTTTTTTTAGCCTTACATTTGTCGGTAATGTAGTCATGCTGTATGCCAAACCAAACCAATAGAGCCGCGACGCGCAAAATCCGCAGCTCGTACTTCACCACCACGATTAGCATTACCCTCGTACTGTTCCTGCTCGGAATGATTGGGCTATTGATGCTCAACGCGAACCGAGTGTCGGAATACGTCAAGGAGAATCTGAGCCTCACAGTGACCTTCGCGGCAGACGCCCGCGAGGCGGAGATACGCCAAATTGAGAAACAACTGCTGGCCACGCCCCAGGTGAAGAGCGTCAAATACATTGACAAAGAGGAGGCCGCCCGCCAGATGGAAGAGAACCTGGGCGAGGACTTTGTGGCGACACTGGACATGAACCCCCTGCTGCCCACCATGGAGGTGAAGCTCTTTGCGGAGTATGCCGACGAGCGGGGCATGGAGGCCATAGCGCAGACCGTGCGCGACTTTAAGCCCGTCCGCGAAGTATATTTTGAGCAAGACGTAGTAAACCTTATCCACGACAACATCCGACGCATATCCCTCGTGCTGCTGTGCTTCTCGGCGGTGATGCTTCTTGTGGCCATCACGCTTATTAACAACACAGTGCGCCTGATGGTGTACAGCAAGCGTTTCCTTATCCGCACCATGCAGCTTGTTGGGGCCACGCGGGGCTTCATACGCCGGCCGTTCCTGGCTCAGGGCGTGGCTCAGGGCCTGATTGGCGGCCTGCTGGCCAACGCCATGTTGGCGGGCGTGATATTCTTGGCGGCTAAGGAGCTGCCCGGCGTGATAGGCTTCAACGACGTGACATCGGTCGCCGCGCTGTTTGTGGCGGTATTCGCCATTGGCGTACTGATGACCATTGCCTCGACGGCAAGCTCCGTGAACAAATACCTCAGCCTCCGCACGGCGGACCTCTACGTATAGAGAGAGACACACACGAAAAGAGACCTTTCCTCATAACACACAATGGCAAACGACAAAAAGACAATGTCCAAAGACTCCTCCGAAGGGAAGTCGGACGGCAACTTCGCACTCGACATTAAGAACTACAAGCTATTGGCCATAGGCTTTGGCGTGATAATCTTGGGCTTCATACTGATGGCCGGCGGCGGCAGCGACGACCCGAACGTCTTCAACGAGGACATCTACGGATTTCGCCGCATAACGCTCGCGCCGATAGTGGTCTTGGCGGGATTTGCGTTTGAGGTATACGCCATAATGAAGAAATAGAGTCACACACAGTTAGCGATAAATGGATATAATTGAAGCCATCATCCTGGGCCTTCTTCAGGGCCTGACGGAGTATTTGCCCGTAAGCAGCAGCGGACACCTCGTAATAGCGTCAAAACTGCTCGGCGTAGAGGCCGAGGAGAATCTCACCTTCACTATTGTAGTCCACGTGGCGACCGTCCTCTCGACGCTCGTAATCTTGTGGCGCGAAGTGTGGTGGATTGTGCGCGGACTGTTTGAGTTCAAGATGAACGACGCTACGCGTTACGCCATCTCGATACTCGTCTCCATGATACCCATTGGCATTGTCGGCGTCTTCTTCAAAGACCAGGTGGAGGCGGTATTTGGCTCGGGCATATTGATTGTCAGCCTCATGCTGATTGTCACGTCGTTGCTGTTGAGCTTTGCGTACTTTGCTCGCCCGCGGGCCAAGGAGTCGGTATCGTTCCTCGACGCGTTCATCATTGGCGTTTCGCAGTCGTTGGCCGTATTGCCCGGCTTGTCGCGCAGCGGCACCACCATTGCCACGGGCCTTCTCTTGGGCAATAAGAAGGAGACCATGGCTCAGTTCTCGTTCCTGATGGTCATCCCGCCCATCCTTGGCGAGGCTCTCCTTGACGGCATCAAGCTCTTTGGGGACAGCGCGGACGCCATGGCGGCATCGACAATATCGCCGTTGACGATGTTGGCCGGCTTTGCGGCAGCGTTCCTGTCGGGATGCGTGGCTTGCAAGTGGATGATAAACATTGTTCGCCGTGGCAAGCTGATCTATTTCGCCATATATTGCGCCATTGTTGGCATCCTCTCACTGATTTTCCTTGGATAAGCAGAGGGACAATAGTTTGGAGAACAGCACGATAGACTTCATTGCGGGGACGCGGTTGGCGATAGACAAGCCGCTGACGTGGACCTCGTTCGACGCCGTCAACAAGATTCGTTTCTTGCTGAAGCGGCATCTCGGCATAAAGAAGATAAAGGTCGGTCACGCAGGGACGCTGGACCCCTTGGCCACGGGCTTAATCATTGTCTGCACAGGGCGGGCCACGAAGACGCTCCAGACACTGATGGACCACGACAAGGAGTACGTTGCGACCCTCGCGCTTGGCGCGACGACGCCGTCGTTCGACCTGGAGACGGAGATAGACGCCACATTTCCCACAAGCCACATCGACCTCGCCCTGATAGAGAAGACGCTGCGCGAGAGCTTCACGGGGCGCATTGACCAAGTGCCACCGACATTCTCGGCCATACGTGTCGACGGACACCGCGCCTACGAATACGCCCGCAAGGGTAGGCACGACGAGATTGAGCTGGCCAGCCGCCCCATTGAGATTAGCCTCATGGAGATAATGGACTTCAAGCCCGAAACAATGAGCCTCACTCTGCGTATTGGTTGCAGCAAAGGGACTTACATCCGCTCCCTGGCTCGCGACATAGGCGCGGCACTGGGCTCGGGCGCACACCTGACGGCCCTGCGCCGCACACGCGTCGGCGACGTGACCCTTGACGGCGCAATGAGCATGGAGCAAGTGGAAGACCTCATTAGACAACAAAAACCCGTCGTGCCCACTGCAGATGGCGAGGCAAAACCTATTTAAGAAAAAGCGTTAGAAATAAGAGATATGAAACTGTCAGAATTCGAGTACCGGTATCCGGAAGAGCAAATAGCTCAATACCCCACAACGAACCGCGATGACGCCCGCCTCCTCGTCCTTCACAAGAAAACGGGCGAAATTGAGCACAAGATATTCAGCGACATATTGGGCTATTTCGACGACGGCGACGTCATGGTCGTCAACAACACCCGCGTCTTCCCCGCCCGCCTCTACGGCAACAAGGAGAAGACGGGCGCCCGCATCGAGGTGTTCCTCTTGCGCGAGCTGAACCAGGACCAGCACCTGTGGGACGTTCTTGTAGACCCCGCCCGCAAGATACGCATTGGCAATAAGCTCTATTTTGGCGAGGACAACTCGATGGTGGCGGAGGTGATAGACAACACGACAAGCCGCGGACGTACCCTCCGCTTCCTGTTCGACGGCACGAACGAGGAGTTCCGCCAAGCCCTATTCTCGCTCGGTCAGACGCCGCTGCCCGACTGCATACGCCGCGAGCCCGAGCCCGACGACGTGGAGAACTATCAGACCATCTTCGCCCGCGAGGAGGGCGCCGTGGCATCGCCTACGGCCGCTCTGCACTTCAGCCGTCAGCTCCATAAGCGTTGCCAGATTAAGGGCATCGACTTCCCCGAGGTGACGCTCCACGTTGGCCTTGGCGGATTCCGCGAGGTGGAGGTCGAGGACCTGACGAAGCATAAGATGGACTCCGAGCAAATGAGCATCGGCATGGAGGCCGTGGAGCGCATTAACCGTGCGAAAGATGAGGGTAAGCAGATATGCGCCGTCGGGACCACCGTGGGCCGCGCCCTTGAGACATCGGTCTCGACAATGGGCCACATAACGCCCTACGACGGATGGACCAACAAATTCATCTTCCCGCCATACGAGTTCCAGGTGGCCACATCGATGGTGAGCAACTTCCACTTGTCGATGTCGACAATGCTGATGCTCGTGTGCGCCTTTGGCGGCTACAACAACGTGATGAAGGCCCATCGCGCCGCCATTGAGGAGGGTTATCGCATTGGGCCGTATGGCGACTCGATTCTTATAATCTAAAGGGGCATCTCCCCCCACCCTATTCAAGGTAAAGCCCCCACTCCTGCAGATGCGGAAGTGGGGGTTGAGTTTATTTTTGTTGTGTCGTCGGAGGTGGGTAACAGCTTGAGGATGCAGACGCAATTTTTTTGAAGTATCTTTGCGAAAACGGAAAAGGAATCGAACGATGAGGATGACAGAGTATCACGCCATATTCGCAAATTTGTTCACAGGCAATGAACGTGCATACGTGACTAACAGCGAAACCATAAAGGGCAACAGCTGCATGCGAAACTTGGCGAGCCAATCAGTCATTTCTTCAATGGACACGTTTCTCGCAGAGCATGGGCCTGGACAGATTGAAATGGACGTACCATTTCCTCCCCCAATTACTCCCGACTTCAGCTTTATCGACTTATTTGCCGGTATCGGCGGCTTTAGGATTGCCGCACAACGTGTTGGAGGCGAGTGCGTCTTCTCTTCAGAATTCAATCCGCACGCCCAAGCCGTGTACGAAAAAAATTATGGAGACTACCCTTTCGGCGACATTAAAAACATACCTGCCAAAGAGATTCCAGATCATGACCTCCTGACGGCAGGATTCCCATGCCAACCGTTCAGCATATCGGGGAAAATGAAGGGCTTTGAAGACACACGCGGAACGCTCATTTACGAAGTTTTCAGAATTGTTAAGGAAAAGAAGCCCAAAGTAATCCTGCTCGAAAACGTCAAGCAGCTCGTCTACCACGACAAAGGGAACACGCTCGCCACAATATTGCAAGGGCTTGAAAACTTGGGATATAAGCCATCTTGGAAAGTTCTGAACTCATCGGACTTCGGTGTACCACAAAACAGGGAGCGCATAATAATCGTGGCGAGCCGGGATTGTGTGTTTGACTTCTCACAAGTCGAGACCCTCCCGCGGAAAACAGTGAGGGACATTGCGGACACAAACCCCTCGAAATTTGAGTACCTGGACGAACCCTACACCCTCCTAAAGGACATCAGGCCTCAGCAATCGGGGCTGCTTTTCGTGGGGTATAGAAACAAGAACATAAGGAAAAACGGAATCAGGCCAGGCACAGAACACCTGTCGCGCGTGCACAAACAGCCAAACCGAATATACTCAATTGACGGGATTCACCCCGCCCTGCCGTCGCAAGAGACCTCGGGGAGGTTCTGGGTTTTGGACAATGGGCGAGTCCGCAAACTGACAATCGACGAGTGCTATCGGCTTATGGGGTTCCCCGACAATTTCATAAAAGACGAGAGCCTCGGGGAGGAATACAGGCAATGCGGCAACTCGGTGTGCATACCAATGATTGAGGCCATCATCAAACAGATAAAGCATCAGATGCTATGAACGACACCGAGACAAAGGCTTCGGAATATCTCATAAAAAAGTACGAGACGGCCATGAGAAAGGCCTCTGGACATTCAAATCCGCAGACCGTAATAGAAGCTGCGCAAGCAGAGTTTGCTTCAGTAATCGTAGAGAACTCCGAAGCGAGCAAAGCCGCATTGGCCGTCACTCTGACCTGCCTAACATACAAAATCCTATCACCACAACAAGACATTCGCAACCATCAGCAAAGCATTCCGGGTGGATTCTCCGGCCGCACGTTCGACTCTCACGTCATCACACCGTTCCTTCGTCGGCAATCATTTCCTTGCATGGCCGAAAGCGGTTGGCTAACACGCTATTTTGAACACAAAGAGCCGTACTCGATGGCATACAAAGGGGCAATAAAACCGCAGAAGCTTAAAACGGCTTTCCTCTCATTGATAGACTCCGTACAGACGAAAAACAGCAAGAGGGAAAACGAATCCTTGCTTAGTTACGTCCTCGAACTTCTAATAATAGCGAGAGACAGCAAATCCATCCGCCCCGCCATCCCCCGCAACCTGTCCATTGCCGCCACAGCCTCCTTGCTCGACAGCCACTTTCATGCCAAGTATAAGGCTCCTGGTGCAGCAAGACTTCCTGTCCTTGCCATTTACGCGATTTACAAATGCCTGTTCAACGAAGGTCTCAAACGCTTTCAAGGCAAACTTTTACTTCCGCTTGAAAGCCACAACTCGGCTGACGCAAAAAGCGGCCGAATTGGCGACATAGACATCGCAAACGCTGACGGCTCAGCGTTCGAGTCTGTCGAAGTAAAACTCGACGTCAGAATATCGGCCGATATTGTAGACAGAGCAAAAGAAAAGGTTTTGCGCTCTACGGCATCACGATACTACATCTTGTCGACCCTTCCAACTGAGGCAGAAGAGGCGGCCTACATAGAATCCACAGCACGTAACCTGGCAACAATCCACGGCTGCCAATTAATAGTTAATGGGGTGCTTCCGACGATTAAATACTACCTCCGCCTCCTCGGTACGCCTGCCGCTTTTGTCGAAGAGTACGCCAACCTTGTTTTTGCCGACGAGAGCATAAAATACGAGCACAGGGAGAATTGGAATAGGCTGATTTCGAGCAGGGAACCCTAAGCCCCCCACCCTATTCAAGGTAAAGCCCCCACTCCTGCAGATGCGGAAGTGGGGGTTGAGTTATAGCGAGGGTTTTGATTATTTGTTGAGGGCTTTGATGTAGCGGACGGAGCCGTCGGAGAGGGTCTGCTTGACAATGTTGAGGCCTTGCTGCGGCTCGTTGGACACCTTGCCGCTGAGGGAGATGTATTGCGAGCTTACGACGGACGCATCGGAAGAGGGGAGATTGAGGGCTGTGGTCTTCTTTGCGCGGGTGATGCTCTTGAACTTGATGGAGTAAGGGTATGCCGAAGCTTCATTTTCGTCAGACTTGATATAGATGTGGGTCACAGCTTTATCGCCGACCGTTTCAGCACTTACATCGAAAGTGACCTTTGTATTGCCTTTTTTAATTTTATTATATGCAAAGCCTTTTTCTTGTGATTCTGATTCATCATAGTAATCGAGTTCGACGTTCACCGCACCTGCTGCGACCTCAGCAAGCTCGACGGTATACGTGTAGACAATGTTCTTCTCTGCCACGGGGTCGTAGGTGGCAGCATTACCGTCTGCAGTCTTGATGATGGCTGCGCCCCATGGACCCTCTGAGTACTTGAGGGCTGGAAGCTGACCATAATCGGTTGTACACTTCCACGTTTTACCGCCTAATTCTTTAATCTCCACCTCCGTGCCGTCATTCTTTACGAGGCTGAACTTTTTAATCTTGATGGATGCGGTGGCTTCTGCCTTATTCTGAACTTGGAGGGTTGTTATGTTACCCGCCAAATCTTTGAATGTTTTCGAGACCACTGTGGCATCATTCGTAAGGGCTTGATAGTTTTTAGCTTCGTTCTCGTCTTGAATTAAGAGCTGAAGATCCCCTTCGACATCTGAGTACTCAACCTTACAGCCCTTGTAGTCGTCCGCACTCAAAGAACTCAAGACGAGACTACCATCAGGATTCAGGACGAAATCAAAATACCCCCACTGACCAGAGAAAGAGAGGTCAACCGAACCACCTGTTTCCACTACACGCCACGTGTTTTCAACGTCCACAATGAGACTCTCGGCCTCCTGAGCCGAGACGCCGCCTGCCATTAGACTGGCGGCGAAAAGAAGTAACATTTTTTTCATACGCACTGTTTTTTATTCTGATTGGCAACACAGAAAGCCACGCAAAACTGCTTAGAGCAAAGCGGAAAACACAACATTCTATGAACCTTTCGATTGCAAATAAAAAAAATGTTACGACATACGCAAGTATTATAGAATAAATTACGAACGGAGCGAACAACTAAAAAGTGTTTGCCCCCTATCCCCTCGTAATCTTGCAGCTGTGCGCCTTTGTCCGCTTGTCGTAGCTCACGGCAACGCGGAGGATTGAGCCTTTGAAGGGCGCAAGGGCGTCGGCGTAACGGCGTTCGGCTATCTGCCGCAGGGCCGCGTCTACGCCGCCCCTCATCTTCAGCTCCACGACAATGGCGGGACGGCCCTCCACGTAGGGGATGAAAGCCATGTCTGCGTAGCCCCGCCCCGCGGGGAGCTCCTTGACTATGGTGTACTCCGACGTCGCGAAGAAGTAGGCCAGGCCGATGGCGGCCTGCAACGCCCCCTCGTTGTTGTACGCAAGGGGGCTTGCGGCCTCCTGGTGCGCCTTGTCAAGCCCGGCGGCCACAGCCTTCTCGTCACAGGCGAGGGTGGAGGCAAGGAGCTCGCGGCTGGACTGCACGACACGCATGACGTTGGCATAGGAGGGGGCGACGCTGAGGGCGCGGACCCACTCCTGGCGTATCTCGCCATTGGGAATGCCGCACGTCCTGGACTGGGCGTCATACACAAGGTAGCCAAGGTGGATGAGGTAGGTAAGCACGTCGTCGCGGCTGCGGATGTCGGTGAGGGTGTTGAGGAACTGGCCCGTGTCGACGCTTACGCTTTGACCGCCCATCATGGCCTTGACGTCGTCGCGGAGGCCGTCGAAGTTGAGGGTGACGTAGTCGCTCACGGCCGTGTATGCCCCCGTCTGGTTCCAATAGTCGTCGAACACGCGAGCCTGCATGGCGCGACACACCGAGTTGGAGTTACAGACAGAGACCCCCGGGGCTATGTGGTAGCCGTCGTACCAGCGGAGGCACTCCTCATAGTCCATGCCGTACGCC
>JALEMI010000099.1 GCA_022768325.1 Bacteroidales bacterium | reverse complement strand
AGACCTCCGGCGGCGTCGGCGCCTATATGCAACTCCTAACCCGAGACCTCGGCAAACTCTGCGACCTCCACGTCCTCACGCACCAATCCCCCAACGAGCGACAGCTCCAAGGCTGCACACTCCACTACATCGACAACAAGTTCCTACCTTGGGACAACTGCAAGAAGGACTTCCTCCGCATCCTCGACCAGGTGAAGCCCGACATCGTCCACGTCAACTGCTGCTGGATGCCCCTCTGCTCCATGGTCGCCCAATGGGCTAAGGACCAAGGTCTCAAGGTGGTCTACACTTCCCACGGGATGCTCGAGCCATGGATATTGAGCCGCCACTATTGGACCCGCAAGCTCCCGGCCATCCTGCTCTACCAACGTCGAGCCATACGCCTCGCCGATGCCATCCACGCCACGGCCGACAGCGAGCGGCAAAACCTCCTCGCCCTCGGATGGAACAAGAACATCCACGTCATCGGCAATTGCATCAATGTCGACGACATCGTCATGAAGTCCTCATGGCAGAGGCGCAAGAGCATCCTCTTCCTCAGCCGTGTCCACGTCAAGAAAGGCATCAACTTCCTCATCGAAGCCGTCGCCAAGCTCAAAGACCAAATGGACGGCTACGTGGTCAAGATTGCCGGCCCAGGCGACGAGACCTATGTCAACGAGCTAAAGTCCCTCGCCCAAAAACTCGGAGTAGCCGACCAAGTCCAATTCATAGGCTCCGTCTTCGGCAAGGATAAGTTCGACCTCTACCGCGAGGCAGACCTCTTTGTCCTCCCCACCCACAGCGAGAATTTCGGCATCGTCGTCACCGAGGCTCTGGCCTGCGGAACGCCCGTCGTCACCACCAAAGGCGCGCCATGGGCTGAGCTCGAATCCCACCATTGCGGATGGTGGACAGAGATAGGTGCCGACCCCACTGCCGAAGCCCTCAAGTCTTTCCTCTCACTCTCCGAATCCGACCTCGAACTCATGGGACGCAACGGTCGCGCCCTGGTCGAGGAACGCTATTCCTGCCAAAAGATTGCCCAAGAGTTCATGACCCTCTACTCATCTCTTTCATTTTCCCACACCCGCGAATAATCTCGAGTAACATCTCCTACTACTCACTCACATCCCCTCGCGTCACACCCTGTATTGCCTCGCATGGTCCGTACCTCGTTAACCAGTTACACCTGCATGACGGGTGTGCCCGGTGGTAATACCGCAGGTTCGCCCCGAATAAGAAACAAGCCCGCCGCTCCTCCCCGCGCGGTCGGACAGTAAGTCCATACCTCGTTAACCAGGTACACACCCGCATGGCGGGTGTGCCCGGCATTAGAGCCAGCGGACACTCCACGGCAATAGAACCGTGGACACCCCGCAGTAGAGCCATCCATCCCCCTCCCCGCACATCTCCGTGCGTCACACCCACGACTGTCTCGCAAGGTCCATACCTCAGTAACCAGCTACACCCGCATGACGGGTGGCCCGGCGATAGTACCGCAGGTTCGCCCCCGCAAGAACCATCACTCGTTAACCCGCTACACCCGCATGACGTGTGTACCCGGTCGAATCAGCTGCAAGTCCCAAAACGGAAGCCTGCGTCCCCCTCAAAAACAGCAACGGATGCCCCTGTCGGAATAACCAACAAATGAGGTGTCCACCCATTAGCCACCATCACGGCTTCAAACTTCCAATCGGCACCACCATCACGCCGTCTTCCCTCGCGTAAGCATACTCCCCAATGCCCGTCAGCACCATCATAAACGACGGCGCTTTCATCTTGTCGGTGTCTATCTTCGATGCCAATTTCTTCAGGGTGGCGGCGCCCGATTCTATCAGTGTGTCGCCTCCCAGCTTTACCTCTATCAGTCCATATCTGCCGTTGCGTAGGTGGATTACGGCGTCGCACTCCAACCCGTTTTTGTCGCGGTAGTGGTATACCTGTCCGTCAAGCGCGTCGGCATATATCCTTAAGTCCCTCATTGCCATTGTCTCCAGCATCTGACCCAATGTGTTGGGGTCGTCAAGCAGGTCTTCAGGCCCTATTCCTAAGGCTGCCGTGCCAATCGACGGGTCGGTAAAATATCGGGTGTCGCTTGTGCGTATTGCTGTTTTAGACCGCAGGTTTGGGCACCATGCCGCCATGTCCTCAATCACAAAAATGCGTTTTAGGGCGTTGATGTACGATTGGACGGTGAATTCCGTCAGTCCGCTTGCCTCGTTGGCCATTATGTCCGCCATTATTGTGCTCACAGGCGCTTGTCCCCCTTGGTTTCGGGCGTATGAGCGCAGGATCCGTAAGGTTCGCTCCGGATTTCTCGATATGCCGTCCACGCGCGAAACGTCCGAGCGGCACACTGCCTCTACGTATTCTCTCGCTTCCATCAGTGCCGCGCGCTGGTTTTTCTTCATTGAGGCTTTGGGCCAACCTCCTCGGCATATCAGGAACGCCAGTTCGTCAGTGTTTATTTTGCTTTCGCCGTCGGGGCGTTCATCTTTGCGGAATAGTTGCCCTAAGCTCACGTCCCCTGTGCTCTCTCCCGATTCCCAAAGCGACATGGTGCGCATCTTTATCCATCCGAAACGCCCTGTGCCTGAGTGGAATATCTGCGATGTGTCCGCAGGTACGGCCGAGCCGGTCAGCATGAATTGTCCGTCGTCCCGCCTGTGGTCTACTTCAAATCGTATCGCGTCCCATAGCTGTGGCGCAATTTGCCATTCGTCAATCAGTCTGGGTGTGTCGCCTGCCAATAGGCGTTTTATGTTGGTGGATGCCATCGCCAGGTTGCGTTCTTTTGTCGCCGGGTCGGCCATGTACAAGATGCTTTTCGCCATTTTTTCGCCAGTCGTGGTCTTGCCGCAGAATTTCGGTCCTTCTATCAATACCGCTCCCATGGCCTCCAATTTGTCGGCCAATAAGCTGTCGATTACTCGTGGTCTGTATTCGTTCATTTCTGCTGTTTTTATCCCGTGTGCGAAAATAGTAATAACTTATTGCATATCAGTCATTACGAGCGATTTTTGTCGCATAAATCGAGGCAGTTGGCTGAAATTTGTCGAGGCGGTTGGCCGAAATTTATCGAGGCAGTTGGCCGAAATTTATCGAGGTGGTTGGCTGAAATTTATCGAGGCAGTTGGCTGAAATTTATCGAGGCAGTTGGCCGAAATTTATCGAGGCGGTTGGCTGAAATTTATCGAGGCAGTTGGCTGAAATTTGTCGAGGCAGTTGGCCGAAATTTATCGAGGCAGTTGGCCGAAATTTATCGAGGCAGTTGGCCGAAATTTATCGAGGCAGTTGGCTGAAATTTATCGAGGCAGTTGGCTGAAATTTATCGAGGCAGTTGGCTGAAGTTTATCGAGGCAGTTGGCTGGTTTTTATCGAGGCGGTTGGCCGAAATTTATCGAGGCGGTGTCCACTTCCTGTCCTCGCATGGGTTTCTCTTTAACGTACAGAGCGACTGTGCCCAACCGGCCGCAATCTGATGTGCTGTTGCCCCACGGTGTCAAATGTTAACTTCCCCTCAAATCCTCTCATGTTTCCAAATAATTGTAAATAAATCCCTTGCGCTCATTCGGTCGCCAGAGTACGCCAGCGCCCGATAACATTTCCCTACCTGCCCCGCCGCTCCGTAAATCCCTTATTTTCCTCATTTTAAAACCCTCTGATTGTCAATTATTTGCAAGTGCGATAAAACATTTCTCCCCGTTTATTACAACAAATCAACACCCAATAATTATCAATCGACTACGTTTCTATTCGTACATCATTGTTAAATTTGCTTTCGTCATACTATGGCGTTCTAACAACCCTTAGAACGCATTGTAACATCAACCAAAAAGTCTTATGATGATAAGCAATCTGAGAATCAAAACGAATGGCAGGTACGCACTCGCGGCGTGGCTGCTGGCCCTGCTCCTCTGCGTCCAGGGCTTGGCGACTTCAGACTGTCTCGCACAGTCGCAAGCCGCCACCGGCAATGTTGTCTCAAGTTCTGACGGACAACCTCTGCCGGGTGTCAATGTCTTGGTGAAAGGTACCACCAACGGCACTATTACCGATTTCGACGGTAATTTCTCCCTCTCGACGGAGAATGGCGCAACGCTCGTCTTCTCTTTCCTCGGCTTCACTAACCAAGAGGTCGTCTTCACAGGCCAACCTCTCAAAATCGCACTCGTTGAGGAGGCTTCCGACCTCGACGAGGTCGTCGTTGTCGGCTACGGCGTCCAAAAGAAGAAGCTCGTAACGGGCGCTACCGTCCAAGTCAAGGGCGACGACGTCCAAAAGCTCAACACCAACAACGCCCTCCAGGCTCTCCAAGGCCAAACGCCCGGCGTCAACATCCAGTCCACTTCTGGCCAGCCAGGCTCCGCAATGAATGTCTCCATCCGCGGTCTCGGTACGGTCGGCAATAGCCAACCCCTCTACCTCATCGACGGCGTCGGTGGCGACATCACGACTCTCAACCCCGCCGACATCGAGAGCATCGATGTCCTCAAAGATGCCGCCTCAGCTGCCATCTACGGCGCACAGGCCGCCAATGGCGTAGTCCTCGTCACCACCAAGAGCGGCAAGGAGGGCAAGGGTGTCGTCTCCTACGACGGCTACTACGGCTTGCAACGCGTATACCGCAAGAACGAGACGCTCAACGCCCGTGAGTACATGACCATCATGGACGAGGCCGCCCTCAACAGCGGCAGCTCCGCCTACAACTGGGCAAGCTTTTCCGATGTCATCAATGCCGACGGCACGCCCAAGTACGACACCAATTGGCTCGATGAGATTATCAACGACGATGCCGTAACACAAAGCCACAACCTCTCCATCACGGGCGGCTCCAAGACTTCCAACTACGCCATCTCCCTCGGCTACATGGGCCAGGAGGGCGTCATCGGAGGCTCGCAAGTCTCCAACTACGACCGCTACAACTTCCGCATCAATTCCGAGGCCAAGCTCTACGACGGCTTCCTCACTGTCGGCGAGCACGTCGGCGTCGTCTACAAGGAGCAACGCGGCATGGGCACGGGCAATATCTACAACAACAATATCCGCGGTGCCTACGTCACGTCGCCTCTCTCGCCCGTCTACGAGGAGGGCTCCGACAATTACTATTCTCCAGCCAACCAGACTTGGAATAATGGCGACGGCAACCCGCTCGCCAACATGATGCTCAACCGCCACAACCGCACCAAGAACATGAGCATCGACGCCAATGTCTATGCACAAATCGAGCCTATCAAGAACCTCAAAATCAAGACCGTCTACGCCATCAGCTACGGCGGCTCCGAATACCGTTCTTTCACCCCCATCTACACCAGCAAAGACGGTGTCCACGGCTTCGCGTCTACCGACCAGAGCACATACTCCGACACCAAGGTCAACCAAAGCAACGGCAGCGGAATCAGCCAAGTCTGGCAAAACACCGCAAGCTATGACTTCACCATCGCCGACGAGCATCAGTTCAATGTCCTCATCGGTACCGAAATGAGCAAGTACGACGGCGGCAGCACCGGCGGATACAACACGACGCTCATCGCCGGCTTCGACGATTGGTCCCACGCCTACCTCGACAATACCGAGGGCACCGAGAGCAAGAAGGTCAACGGCTCCCCCTACGATAGCACACGCGGCGCGTCATATTTCGCCCGTCTCGGCTGGAACTGGAACGAGAAGTACATGGTCAACGCCACTTTCCGCTCCGACGCCAGCAGCAAGTTCGAGAAGGACAACCGCTACGGCTTCTTCCCCTCTGTCTCTGCCGGTTGGACGTTCTCCGAGGAGGGCTTCATGGATGCCACTCGCGACATTCTCGATTTCGCCAAGCTCCGCGCCAGCTGGGGCCAGGTCGGTAACGCCAACATCAACTGTTACCAGTATCTCGCTCCCGTCACCACTTCCAATGTCGACTACAATTTCGGTGTTGGCGGCGGCCAAGAGGCCTGGGTCACCGGCTCCTATGTCGAGCGTCTCGCCAATTCCGATGTTAAGTGGGAGACTTCAGAGCAAATCAATATCGGTCTCGACCTCCGTCTCCTTAGCAGCCGTCTCGGCGCAACTGTCGACTGGTACAAGAAGACCACCAAGGACTGGCTCGTCCAGGCTCCTATCCTCTCCACCGCCGGCACGGGCGGCCCAATCATCAACGGCGGCGATGTCACCAACACCGGTGTCGAGGTCGCGCTCACATGGAGCGACGAGCTCTCCAACGGCATCCGCTACTCCGTCGGTGCCAACATGGCCTACAATAAGAACGAGGTCGGCGAGATTCCTACCGACGACGGCATCATACACGGCCAGAGCAGCCAGATTTTCGACAGCGCTCCTGAGTTCTACCGCGCCGAGAATGGTCACGAGATCGGCTATTTCTGGGGTCTCAAGACGGCTGGCATCTTCCAAAATCAACAGGAGATTAACGATTGGATCGCTGCCGGCAACGGCGTCGCGCAGGCCAATGTCGCTCCCGGCGATGTCAAGTTTGTCGATGTCGACCACAATGGCGTAATCGACGAGAACGACCGTGTCGACCTCGGCTGCGGCATCCCAAGCACCACATACGGTGTCAACCTCAGCGTCAGCTGGAAAGGATGGGACCTCAGCGCCGTAGGCAGTGGCGCTGCCGATTTCCAAATCGTTCAGAGCTACCGCTCCCCCTCCAGCAGCAAGGGCAACTACACTAAGCGCATCCTCGACCGCTGGACGGGCGAAGGCACCAGCAACAAGATTCCGCGCGTCCTCACTGGCGACAACGGCAACTGGAGCAACTTCTCCGACCTCTATATCCAGGATGGCGACTACTTCCGCATTCAAAACATTACCCTCGGCTACGATTTCAAGACTCTCATCTCTTGGAAATACCTTAGCCAATGCCGCCTCTACGTGCAGGTGCAAAATCTCGCCACCTTCACAGAGTATGACGGCATGGACCCAGAAATCGGCTCTTACAACGGTAATGACGGCAACTCCTCCGACGCTTGGGTTAGCGGTGTCGACATGGGCTACTACCCACACCCCCGCACTTTCCTCGTCGGTCTTAACCTCAAATTCTAATCTTCGGGAGGAACTGAATAATGAAAAAGAATCTATCATATATACCCGCCGTTCTCGCTGCCATGACGCTCGCTCTGGCCTCTTGCTCCGACGATTTCTTCGAGACTTCGTCCAAGACCACGCTCAATGGCGAGACGGCATACAGCAACGCCGCAACGGCTGAGATGGCTCTCGTCGGCTGCTACGACGGTTGGAGAAGAACCCTCGGCGACGAAGGCATCGGTATGTACCTCACGTCAGAGATCGCTTCCGACGAGTGTTTCGCTGGCGGTGGTGTAGGCGATGCCCGCAACTATTCCATCATCGACCGCTTCGACATGGGCGCAGCTGCCGGATACTACAATCTCTGGCAGACCGACTGGAAGAACTACTATGCCGCAATATTCCGCTGCAATGAGCTCATTGCCAACGATTCACAAATAGATTGGGCTGGCGATGAGGTCAACCACGCACGCATCATGGGCGAGGCTTTCGGTCTCCGAGCTCTCCTCTATTTCGATCTCGTGCGCCTCTTCGGGGCTGTGCCACTGGTCACCGTCCCCACCGAGGATAACCTCCCTCGCACCGATGCCAAGGAGGTCTTCGCGCAAATCTTTGAGGATCTCAAGTTCGCTGCCGCAAACATCCCCGCATCGTCCTACAACGGCGGCAACCTCGATGCCACCGACGGTCGCTTCTCCAAGTACGCCGCCGAGGCGCTCATCGCCCGAGCTTACCTCTTCTACACGGGCTACTATGGCGAGGAGCCCACAACCTGCACCAAGCAGGAGGCCATAGATGCCGTAAACGATGTCATCGATAATGGCGGCTACGCTCTCGAAGAGAATTTCGCCGACCTCTGGATGCCCGCTTGCACGCAGCCCAATGGCTCCGAATATGAGTGGATCACCACCTACGCCGGCAAGTACTACAATGCCGACGGCTGGCACGGCGGCCAAAACGGCATCTCCAAGGAGTTCATTCTCAACATAAACTGCAACACCACGCAAGACTACAACGGCCGCTCCGGTGGCAATGTCGTCCAGGTCTTCCTCGGCGCGCGCAACAGTGCTTGCCCTCCTTTCGCCACAGGATGGGGTATCTGCGTCCCTAACCCTCGCTTCGTCGAGCAGTTCAGCAACCCCCGTATGCAACACAGCGTTGTCAATTACCTCAATATCGGTTTCGAGGCCCAGAGCAATTTCTCCAACTGCCTCAACGATACCTATGAGTACACGGGCTACGGTATCAAGAAGTACGCACCCCTCTGCTTCGAGGATGGAACCCGCGAGGCTGCCGCTTTCGAGCTCGGCGAGAAGCACATGAACATCACCTACTACATCAACATGACCATCATCCGCTACGCCGATGTCCTCCTCATGCACAGCGAGCTCACCGAAAGCGCTAAGGGTCTCAACTTGGTGCAGAGCCGCGCCGGCAAGTCCACAACAGCCTATTCCCAAGATGCCCTCCGCACCGAACGTGCGCAAGAGCTCGCTTTCGAGGGTATCCGCTACTGGGACCTTCTCCGCTACGGCAAGGGTGGCTCCTACGCTGCCGAGCAAATCGCTAAGATGCAAAGCGGCGTATCCGTCAAGAATGGCGGTGTCGAGGCCACGACTTCGTTCGATGCCGCTAACCTCACGTCCAAGAAGGGTCTCTTCCAAATCCCAAGCAACGAGATTTCGCTCTCTGGCAATGTCCTCGTTCAAAACGAGGGTTGGTAATTCAGCCCGACGGTTTATTCTCTAATTCTTAAATAGGAATAAAACAATGAAACTCAGATATTTAAGCATAGCACTCTCTGCCGCGGTGCTCGGCTTGGCTTCTTGCCAACCCGACGAGTACAGCCTCGGAGGCTCAGCATATTCAGCCCAAGACCTCCAACAAGGTGCAACCTACAAGGTCGAGGCCGATAAAAACAACCCAAACATCATCCACCTCACGGCTTTGGTCTCCAACGACGTGACGCCCGAATGGATTCTCGCCGATGGCTCTACAAGCCAAAAAAGGACGCTCGACATAAACCTGCCTTTCGCTGGTGAATACTCCGTCACGTTCGGTGTCGGCTCGCCCGCTGGCGTCATCTATGGTGAGCCCTACTCCTTCTCAGTCGTCGGCAACGATTTCTCCATGCTTAGCGATGTCAAGTGGGAGTATCTCGCCGGCGGTGTCGGAAAGTCCAAACGATGGGTGCCCGTCGACCGCAACTACGGTGTAGGAAACTGCACTGGCCCGGTCATGTATTGCAATCCGGAAGATGTCCTTAACGACGGCAGCGGCAGCGACGACCTCGCTTTCGAGGCCTTCAAGCCAAACTGGGATCCTGGCTTCCAAGATTGGCTCATCCCCGCCACCGACCCCTACATGGATTCCTACATGGAGTTCGGGCTCGATGCCGCAAAAGGCTGTACGCTCAAGATGTTCCGCGGTGGCGACGATAAGAATCTCGAGGGCTCTTTCTCCCTCTCTCTCGACGACGCTTCACATCCCACAGTCTCTTTCAATGGTGGTACCTTCGCTCTCCACAATGTAAGTTTCGACGAGGTTTGCGCCAACTACACGCAAGCCATCAAGATTGTTGAGCTCACTCCATACCTCCTCCAGCTCGCAACAATGCGTACCAACGCCGAGGGCCCCTGGTGGCTCATCTGGAACTTCATCGCCGAGGATGTCCAAAACGGCACAGTCGAAATCCCCGTCGAGGAGCAGCCCATCGCAGCTGCCAATGTCGTCCCCATCGCCGACCTCAACCTCGCCGAGACGCTCTTCCAGCAAGACCTCGACGGCGTAACAGCTACCCTCAGCTCCGTCACATACAACATCAACGCCGACCTCCCCTACGGCTATCAGTGGTGGAATGGCGGCAGCGAGGCCTGGGAGGCCAGCTCCGAAGATGCCTACGGCAATAAGCCATGGCTCCCAATCATCTCGCCCATTGAGGATTTCGCCCTCATCCTCTCCAAGAACTCCGACGGCACCTACGCCTACGAGGTCGAGGATACCAATATGAAAGGCACCTTCACCATCGACGGCAATACCCTCAAGTTCTCCGACGAGATCTACTTCTTCACCACCGAGGGCGCTGAGTTCGCAACCAACGAGATTGTAGTCACCAAGGCCTCCGTTGCCGACAACGAGTTCTTCTTCTCCGTTCCCGACGAGATTAACTCCGTCAACCAAGTCTCCAAATACAAGTTCGTCAAGCTCAACCAGAAGGTTGTTGGTGGTGCCGCAACAGGTCCAGTCGAGGTCAAGGTAAATCAGGATCTCGTACAGTGGAACTTCGGCGACACGGGCGGTAAGGCCGTGCGCGTAACCCTCTACAACACTTGGGCAGGCCCCACCGATGCCATCGACGTCAAGGCCGCCAAGCTCAAGAAGGGCAAGACCATGAAGATTACCTTCAAGATCACCAGCGGCATCACCTGGAACGATGGGGCTGAGCCTCTCGCCATGGTTCGCCACAATGTCGAGAAGGCCCCCGGTCTCACGGGCAGCGACGCCCCTTGGGATAAGTTCGAAGGAGAGGGGGTCGAGAAGATTAATAAGGACGGCGAGACAACCATCACGCTCGTCAACAACAGCGAGTCCGCTGCCGACTGGTCCGCTGGCTCTCTCCAAATAGTCCTCCAAATCGACTCGCAATACTCCACAAATCACGACCTCTGCGATATTGTCCTCGACGACGAAGGCAATCCTTCCATCACGGGCGAGGTCAAGATCACTATCGAGTAGTAATACTTAGTTCTTTTCCCTTTAGTTTAGTGTCTGGCGGGGTGTCCCGCCCCGCCAGCACTTTGGGGGAAATTTGAATGACAAGACGAATTTCAATATGAAAACAAAGATATTTGCAGCCATCATGTCGCTTGCGCTCGGCTTCTCGGCCGTCTCTTGCGACGACGATGACGATTATTCGGTCGCAACTGGCACTCTCGTCCAGTCTGTCGCCACTGGCTCCAGCGATGTCACGGCCACTTCCGCCACGCTCAACGCCACAGTAAAGGGCCTTCAGTCGCAGTCCTCTTCAGCCTATTCCGTCGGCTTCTACTACGGTACGTCGCAAGACGCCCTGACTAATTCCGTCACGGGCTCGCTCGACGGCGAGACCATCTCTGCCGAGATTACTGGCCTTACAATGGGACAGGTCGTCTACTATCAGGCCTACGTGACGCTCCAAAAGACCGTCACCTACAAGGGCGAGGTCAAGAGCCTCACCACAACCAACGCCAAGATTTCAACAGCCGACGCCTCTAACGTCAATGTCAATGGCGCGACAATTGGTGGCGCGACAACCGATGCGCCCTCCACTGCCACCGCGGGTGTTGTCATCTCCGCAAGCAGCAATGTCGAGACTGTCCGCGCTGGCCTCAAAGTCCAGTCTGCCGACCTCGCCGCCATCTCTGTCGAGAAGGGTGGCCTCCTCCCTGGCGCGACGTACTACTACGCCGCATACCTTGACCTCGGAACTGGCGAGATTTTCGGCGACGTAAAGTCCTTCACCACCAAGACCGCGGATGTCGATGTCAACGACCTGTTTGTCGACCTCGGCCTCTCCACAAAGTGGGCCAAGGCCAATGTCGGTGCCTCTAAGCCCGAGCAACTCGGCGGCCTCTTCGCCTTCGGCGACATGACGGGTGTCAGCAATTCAACCTCTGTCGACGCAATTGACAGCGATGTCTACAAGTCCGACAACGATGTCGCCTTCAGGGTCTACGACGGCAAGGCAACCATGCCTACCGCCGACGAGTTCGAGGAGCTTTTCCAACTCTGCGAGTCCCAGTGGGTTGAGCAAGACGGTGTCAAGGGCTGCAAGTTCACTGGCCCCAATGGCAATTCCATTTTCCTCCCCGCGGCCGGTAGCCGCTCTGGCAACACCACGACCGACGAGGGTGTCAAGGGCCTCTATCTCACGGGCTCCATCAATGCCGCAAAGACCGACTTCGCCATCAGCTACGAGTTCGGAAATGGTGTCAACGCCAAGATAACAACCCCGCGTTATCAGGCCCTCTCCGTCCGCGCCGTCACAGTCGCCAAGAATGTCCCATTCGAGAAGGCTCTCCTCAACAAGAAGTGGGTTCTCGACATCAAGACCGATGGCGATGAATACTCTGCCGAAAGCTACCGCTTCCCTGGCCCTATCGCCTACTACGGGACCGAAGACTCTTGGGCTACCGTGACTAACAACGAGCCCATATTGGGTGGCGACCACTGGAACTGGAGCCCTGATTACCCAGGCAACTCTTGGCTCGGCCCGGCTGTCGACTACGGCTATATGCAGCTCAATGAGGACGGTACACTCCTCGTCCACCGCCGCGTTGTGTCCTACGAGGGTGGGGTAGAGACCGTCTCCTACGTCGACGAGAAAGGCACCTACGAGGTCGACGAGGTCAACAGGACCATCACCCTCTCCGTAGACATCCTCGGCTTCTCAAATTTCAACGACGTCACTCTCGACGCTAAGACCAACCTTAAGATTCTCTCTCTCACCGACGAGACCATGCAAATCGCAATCCTCCGCGATCCTGCTCTCTCTGGTGAAGGTGCTTGCCTCCTTGCATATCAATACGTTACGCAAGAGGTTGTCAACGCCAACTTGGCCGTTAAGGTCTCCCTCATGGCCGTCGGCGCAGACGGGGGCGGTACGTGGGGCTCTGTAATGACGCAGTATTCGCCAACCGAAATTGAGAAAGATGGTGTGATTTATGGCTCTATCACCTACGAAGGGGCTATGAACGGTGCCAAAGTCTTCCTGCTCGATTTCACACGTCTCGCCAAGATTTTCCCCAACGGCATGGCAAGCGTCTACTCCATCAAGGCCGACGGCGTCGAGGTGCCTTTCGATGCAAGCCGCTTCCGTTATGGCGATTTGGAGAACAGTGGCAATTACCGTGTCGAGTTCTTCAATACTTGGGGCGATACCCACAAGGCTGGCTGCAGCCCATTCAGCAACAATGCGGATGATATCGATGACGAAATGGCTGTATCTTTCGCCAACAAGGTTGAAATCTCTTATGTCATCGTCAAAGAAGCCAACTTCCCAATGACACGCGACATCAATTTCATAACCATCAACAGCGGTTGGGGTGGCACTTGGGGTACCAAGGTCGGCTCCATCACTGTCGACTACGATCCTGATAGCCACTTGTTCTCTTCCGCTACGCAGACTTTCGATTTCACCTACGATGGCGAAGGAGTCGATTTCTCGGGTGGCACTATCATGACGTTCTTCGAGGTTGCCGACCTCTACGGATGCTTCCCTGGGGCCTACGCCACCCTCGACGAGGTCTACATCGACGGTAACCCCGTATCATACGATGCCTCCAAGGTCCTCATCTCCAACGAGGACACCAAGTATCGCCTCGAACTCTGGAACTGCTACGGCGCTACAAAGAACGATTGCGCTTTCGGCACTCCTAACGGCGATGTCATGGAAAGCCTCGGCTTTAAGGATAACATCCGTACCAAGATTACGTTCCACGGCATCTCCCCAAAATTGCCCAACGACTAATCGGTTGCCCACACGCAGCTCTTAATTGAGCCATATCGCCCCGCCTGAATCTCTCTTCAGGCGGGGCGTTTGTCTCCTTTCGCCCCTTTCTCCCAACAATGTTAACAGATGCAACCCTATCTAAATACATATTTCATGTACAACTCTCCTTTTCAAAACATACCTTTGCACTACCTAATACCATTAAAAAATCCTCAAACAAAATGAATAAAATCTTCAACCACTTCGGGAGATGCTTCGCCTTCGCGGCCGCTCTCCTGACGCCTTTCCTGGCAACGTCGTGCGACGACGACGACAATAAGTCTTCTGACGATCCCGCAAAGGTCGAGATCTCCGTCAATCCCGCCATCCAGGAGATTTCCGGCGAGGCCAGCACCATCAACATCGTCGTCCGCACCGAGGTCGAGGTTGCCGTCACCACCGATGCCGATTGGCTCTCTATCGGAACGCCTGAGAAAGTCGACGACCTCCTCAAGTACCCCATCGAGTGCCAACAGAACGACACTAAGGCCGAGCGCACGGCAACAATTACCTTCACCCACGCCGCCTCCAACACCCGCGAGACAGCTACGGTCACTCAGCACCCCTACTCCGAGGCACAAGAGCCAGAAGAACCCACAGAACCCGCTGACCCACAAGACGCCACGGGAATCATCAAGGCCATGGGCATGGGCTGGAATCTCGGCAACAATCTCGATGCCCACGCCAACGGCGTCTCCAGCGAGACCTGCTGGGGCAATAAGGCCTGCACACAAGCCACGATGAACGCCGTCAAGGCCGCCGGCTTCAAGACTGTCCGAATCCCCGTCACCTGGCTCGGTCACGTCTCCGGCTCGGGCGATAACTACAAGATTGACGACGCATGGCTCAACCGCGTGGCCGAGGTCGTATCCTACGCCGAGAACGCTGGCCTCTACGCCATCGTCAACATCCACCACGACGGCGCCGATTCCCAACACTGGCTCGACATCAAGACCGCCGCAACCTCTTCCTACACCAACGGCAAGGTTAAAGAGCAGCTCGCCGCCATGTGGACCCAAATCGCCAACAAGTTCGCCGATAAGGGCGACTTCCTCATCTTCGAGACGCTCAACGAGATTCACGACGGCGGCTGGGGATGGGGTGCCAACCGCTCCGACGGCGGTAAGCAATATGCCACGCTCAACGAGTGGAACCAAGTGGCCGTCGATGCCATCCGCGCCACGGGTGGCAACAACGCGACCCGCTGGATCGGTGTCCCGGGCTACGTCTGCAACCCCGACCTCACCGTCGAGAGCCTCGTAATCCCCACCGACCCCGCCGGCAAGATTCTCGTAGGCGTCCACGACTACGACCCCTACAAGTACACCCTCGAAGCCCAATACAACGCTTGGGGCCATCTCGCCACCTCTTCCGACAACGCCCCCTCCGAGAACGAGTCGCAAATCACCTCCACCTTCTCCAAGCTCAAATCGGCGTTCATCGACAAGGGCTACGGTGTCTACATCGGCGAGATTGGCTGCGTACACCGCGACAACGACCGTGCAGAGGCTTTCCGCAAGTACTATCTTGAGTACGTCTGCAAGGCTGCTCAGACCTACGGCATCGCGCCTATCTATTGGGATAACGGTTCTACGGGCGCAGGCCGTGAGTGCTCTGGCCTCCTTGACCATGGCACTGGCAATTTCATCAACAACGGCAAGGATATCATCGACATCATGGTCAATGCCATCGAGAACACCGATGCCAACTACACCCTCGAGAGCATATACAACAACACCGTAATAAACTAACGCATGAAGCATAAACTTATCTCTGCATTCCTCAGTTTTGTCGTCCTCAGCTCCTCTTGTTCCAGCTGTTCCGACGATTCTGATGACAATAAAGGCGGCGATAGCCCATCAGCGTCAGGCCTGGAGCTTGTTGGCGATGCCACGACGTTCACTCTCGATGCCGAAGGCGCGTCGCAAGATGTGATTCTCAAGCTCCCGTCGCTCACGGCCTCTGTCACGGCCTCCCCCTCCGCCGATTGGCTCACGGCCAATAAGGGTCTCGCCCCCGCCTCGGGGCAGCAAAAGTGGGTCGTCACGGCCACAAAGAATGAGACAGGGGCCGAACGCTCCGCAACGGTCGATTTCCTCGCATCGGGCTACGATACGCCCGTAACGGTCACTTTCGTCCAGCCACGCCTCGTCCCCGTCGACGAGATGATGCCAAGCGATGCCAAGACGCTCGTCTCGAAAATCTATGCGGGAATCAACATCGGCAACACTCTCGAAGTCCCCAATTCCGACGACGAGAAGGGTGAGACAGGGTGGGGAAACCCGCGCGTCAATGCCGATTACATTGCCGGCCTTAAGGCCCTCGGATTCAATGCCGTGCGTATCCCGTGCGCCATGCATTCACATCAGACAAACTCCGATACGCATACCATCAGCTCCAAATGGCTCGACCGCATCAAGGAGGTCGTAGGCTATTGTGTCGACAACGATATGTACGTCGTCCTCAATAGCCACTGGGACACGGGATGGCTCGAAGACAATATCTTTGAACCCTCTCGCAAGAAGGCCATCCTCGATGAGCAGACCGCCATCTGGACACAAGTAGCCAACGCCCTCAACAAGTTCGACGAGCACCTCCTCTTCGCGGGATGCAACGAGCCGGGAATGAACGAGACAACCTCTGGAGGCCACAGCTGGGAGAAGGAGGCCGATGCCGCAGAGCGTCTCATCGCCTACGAGCAGGCTTTCATCGATGCCGTACGCGCAACGGGTGGCAACAACGCCAAGCGATGCCTCGTCTTCCAAGGCCTCGGCACCGACATCGGAAACACAGCCTCATTCATGAAGACCTTCCCCTCCGACCCCGCCAACCCCGACGGCCGCCTCATTGCCGAAGTCCACTTCTACGAGCCGTACCCATGGGCGCTCATGGAGAATGACGCCAGCTGGGGCAAGGTCTTCTTCTACTGGGGCAAGGACAACCACAAGGACGGCTCAGCCCACAACCCAACATGGGGCGAGGAGAGCCACGTCGAGAGCCAAATGGCCAAGATGAAGTCCACCTTCGTCGATGCCGGAATACCAGTCATCATCGGCGAGTACTCCACGCGCATCCGAACACGCAGCACCGACGACGAGGAGTTCGACGCCGAGCTGCACAAGAAGAGCCGCGCCTACTACAACGAGTTCGTGACCAAGACGGCCAAGAACAACGGCTGCGCCACCTTCTATTGGGAGACGGGCGGCGAGATTGACCGAAACACGGGCAAGGCCAAGAACCAATACGCCATCGACGGCATCATGGCTGGCGCTGAGCAAGGAAAATACCCGTTCTAAGCCCCAACGCGCAGATACGCACATACCGAGGGAGGAGAGCTGGGCTCTTCTCCCTCCTTTTTTTTTTCTCCCCCCTTTTCACGGCTCTTCTTTTTACCTCCTCAAATTATCATGAGTAACGGCCACCCTCCTGTCACCCCCCCCCGCAGGCTTGCAAGGCCGTACCTCAGTAACCGTGTGCAAGGTCCGTATGTCCAGCACCTACCATCCGACAACATCGACCCGGTGGATGCGCTTATGGCCAAAAAACTTGCCAGAAGGTCTAAATGAATGAGCCGTGGTTTTCTTTCCGCTTTTCGAGAAAAATGCGGCCTCACCCCTTGCCTTTAATGAAAAATTGTCTAATTTTGCAGTGTCAAAAAGCGACACACGGGTGTAGTTCAGTTGGTAGAGCATTGGTCTCCAAAACCAAGTGTCGGGCGTTCGAGTCGCTCCACCCGTGCCAACATCGAGAGTTCAGCATTCCGCTGGACTCTTTTTTATTTATGCCCCCCTCGCATCCCGCTTTCGCCCACGCTGTGCCCCCTTGTGCCAAATCAACGTCCGCACACCCCGTTATTCCGATTCTCAACCCCTTTTTATCATGCGCACAGGTGAGCCATGCGGCCGATAATCTATAAATTTGCAACCAACATCCATAAATCAAAAACACCTCCTAATGGGTAAACACAACGGGCCTCATGTTTCCGTAATTGTTCCAAACTACAATTACGCTCGTTTCCTCAACCAGCGCATCGACTCCATTCTCAACCAGACCTACACAGATTTCGAGCTAATCCTCCTCGACGACGCCAGTTCCGACAATAGCCGCGCCGTCCTGGAGCAATACCGCTCCAACCCGCACGTGTCCCACGTCGTTATCAACGATGTCAACAGCGGAGGCGTCTTCTATCAGTGGGAAAGGGGCCTCGCCCTCGCGTCGGGCGAGCTGATATGGATTGCCGAGGCCGACGATTACGCCGCGCCCGAGTTCCTCGCCAAGTGCGTAGCCGAGCTCGATGCCCATCCCGACACCGTCGTCTGCCAGACCGGCGCCAACTGCGTCAATGAGCATGGCGACTTCACGCCCGAGGAGCGTTTTGATATGTGGGCAAGGGAGGGCGGTGTTTATCGCGTAAGCGGTGGCGACTACATCCGCGACCATCTCCGTTGGCGCAATAGCCTCTATAATGCGTCGGGCGTCGTCTTCCGCCGCTCGGCCGTAACGCCCGATATGTTCGACGACATCCGCGGTTACAAGTGCTGTGGCGATTGGCTCTTTTGGACCAAGATGGCCGAGAGGGGAGGGGTGTCCGTAATCCGCGAGAAGCTCTCTTTCTTCCGCCGTACGTCGAGCTCCGTCTCCGCCGTATGCCCCTCTTTTGAGGACGTTAAGGTCATGATGTGGCTCTATGACAGGGGGCATTTCAAGCCGCATTCGGTGGATCTCTATGTCGCCATAGGTCATGCCGTAAGGCGTGAGCATAAGTTTGTCGATGCCGAGGCCTTGGAGATCATCCGTACCCGATGCGGCGTCTCCAATCACGTCTTTTGCTATTACGTTTTCATCATCGTCCGCGCGGTAGACAATATCCA
This sequence comes from Bacteroidales bacterium, assembly GCA_022768325.1. GTDB lineage: Bacteria > Bacteroidota > Bacteroidia > Bacteroidales > Marinilabiliaceae > W3P20-009. The sequence continues at coordinate 3,009 of JALEMI010000099.1, read as the reverse complement.
CCGCGGAATCTTCTTCGCTTGGCATCGTAAGATGTAGCAAGACCCCATATCGTCCCCATTTCTGCGGAACTCAGGTCGTCTTTTCGCCATTGCGAGAGATGCCCTGAGTTTCTCCGTTTTTCCCCCACGCCCCCACGCCCGCAGCCCCATCCCCACAACTCCCGATATGCGCACAAAAAAAACAGCGGCTCAAGGAAAACCTTGAGCCGCTGTGGCGGTCGGGGTGACTGGATTCGAACCAGCGACAACACGCCCCCCAGACGTGTACTCTAACCGGGCTGAGCTACACCCCGAATCGTTGACCGTCCTTTCGTTAGGCGATGCAAAGATACCTTTTTATTTGATTGTTGATGCGCAAGAGGGCTAAAAAAGTGCGGGGACAACCTGTTTTTTTAGGTCGTCCCCGCACGTGAGCCGTTCTTTGGGGCGGAACGTTACTTGATGTTCTCGCGCAGACGGTTGAGATATTTGCTCATCTCCGACGAGTCGCGTCGTTTGATTATCTCGAGCAAGTCTTCCATTTGCGTGATTACGTTGTCCACCTTCTCGGGCGTATACGGGCTAAAGAGAACCTCCGAGACGAGGTAGTCGTCTTCCGAGAGAACACCCTTGGCAATGGCCAAGTGCTTGGCAAACGTCGTACCTGGCGCGTCGGGATATTTCATGCAGGCGGCAAAAACCATCGTCGAGACGAACGGGATGGAGAGCGAGTAGGTCATCATCTCGTCATGCTCCTCAAACGACAGCTCGTGAAGCTGAAGGCCCAACGTCCCGTAGAGGTCCTTGAAGAAGACGCGTCCCAAGTGGTCGCCCTCGTTGATTACGACGGCGTGGTTTTGGCGGAGTTCGCGCAGGTTGGCAAACGTGGGGCCAAACATGGGGTGAGTTGAGACGTATGGGCGGCCGCTACGCTTGTAGAAGTCGAGCAAGCCCGTCTTGACCGACGCGATGTCGGAGAGCATACAACGCTCCGACGTGTAGGGCAATACCTCCTCAAACGTCTTGAGGGTGTATTTGAGCGTCACGGCGTTGATGAGCATCTCGGGGTTGAACTCGCGTATCTCGTCAAGCGTCGTGAGGCGGCGCGTGTTGAAGACGTATTGGAGCTTGTGGAGGTCGGTGTCGTAGATGGCCACGTCGTGGAGCAGGCACATGGTGTCGGCCAGGAAGGAGCCCATCTTGCCGGCGCCTACAATGCAGATTCTCATCGTCGCGTGGTTATTTGGCTGCCTTCTGGAGCTCGAGCATTACGGCAGTCTGGCGGTTGACGCTCTCCTCGTGGATGGCCTCGTAGAGCTTGATGACGAAGTCGGGGTTGAGCTTATTCTGCTCGGCCGTGGCGCGGCGGCTTGCCAGTATCTCGTCATATCGGCGGGCCTGGAGCACCGTGATGCCGTTCTCATATTTATATTTGGCAATCTTCTCGGAGATGCTCATGCGCTTGGCCACGATTTCCACAATCTGCTTGTCGAGGATGTCGATCTGCTGGCGGAGCTCGTCAAGCTCGGTGCGGGGCTTGTCGCCAATGGATGCGTCGCGAATCACGATGTCGTTCATGATCATCTTGAGGTGGGCGGGCGTCACCTGCTGCTTGGCGTCGCTCCAGGCGCGGGCGGGGCACTCGTGGCTCTCGATGATGAGGCCGTCAAAGTTGAGGTCCATGGCCTGTTGCGAGACTTCGAGGATAAGCTCGCTGTCGCCCGAGATGTGGCTCGGGTCGGTGATGATGGGCAGCTGGGGAATGCGGCGATGAAGCTCGATGGCAATCTGCCACTGAGGGTCGTTGCGGTACTTAATCTTCTGGTATACGGAGAAACCGCGGTGAATGGCGCCAAGCCTCTTGATTCCCGCGCGGTTAAGACGCTCGAAGGCTCCAATCCAAAGCTCCAAGTCGGGGTTGACGGGGTTCTTGACGAGGACGGGCATATCCGTGCCGCGGAGGGCGTCGGCCACCTCTTGTACGGCAAAGGGGTTTGCCGTGGTGCGGGCGCCAATCCACAACATATCGACGCCATATTTTATGGCCTCGTAGACGTGCTGAGCCGTCGCCACCTCTACGGCGGTGTACATTCCCGTCTCCTTCTTCACCCTCTGGAGCCAGGGGAGGCCCGTTGAGCCTATGCCCTCAAAGGAGCCGGGGCGGGTGCGGGGCTTCCAGATGCCAGCACGGAAAATCTTGACCCCATTGGCTGAGAGTTCGCGGGCGGTGTTCATGACTTGCTCCTCGGTCTCGGCGCTGCATGGACCGGCGATGATGAGGGGGCGTTTGCCCTCAACACCAGGGAGGAGTATTGATTCGAGTTCGAGCTTTGCTTCCATCTTTATATGGTATCGTTATTTCGTATGTTTATTCTATTTCATTGACTTGATGCGCTTCAGGGCCTCTTCGAAGACTGGCACTTTGGCGCAGAGCGATATGCGGAGGAATCGTGTGCCCTGGCTGCCAAAGATGAAGCCCGGCGTGATGAAGACGCCCGTCTTGTTGAGCACCTCGTCGCTCTGCTGCTCTGCGTCTTTCCACTTGTCCGACACCTTGGCCCAGACAAAGAGACCGCCCTGCGCGGGGTTGTATTGGCATCCGAGAGCGTCCATTATGGCGAAGGCGTACTTCTGACGGCGGCGATATTCGTCGTTGAGGGTCTCAAACCACTCCTTGTCAAGTTTCAAGGCCTCGACGGCCGCCATCTGCATGGGGCGGAATACGCCGCTGTCCATGTTGCTCTTGACGCGCAAGACGGTCTCGATGACCTCCGCGCTTGAGGCTGCCATTCCAAATCGCCATCCCGCCATGTTGTGAGCCTTGCTCATGGAGTTCAGCTCAATGCAGACGTCTTTTGCGCCGGCCACGGATAAGATGGAGATGGGGTGGTCGTTGAGGATGAAGCTATATGGGTTGTCGTTGCAAATCAAGATGTTGTGGCGACGCCCGAAGTCCACGAGCTTCTCGTAGAGCTCCATTGTGGCAGGTGCGCCCGTGGGCATATTGGAGTAGTTGGTCCACATTATCTT
>JALEMI010000011.1 GCA_022768325.1 Bacteroidales bacterium | reverse complement strand
GCGTTAAAAAGGACGCGCGACATGAACGCTTTGGACCACAAGTTTTGCATCTCGACAATGAAGGGTCGATCCTGGTCGTCGATGCACCGCACGTCGACTATGCTGTCTTTCCATATAGGGATTTCGGGAACCATCTCTGGGGCGAGGTACTCAATGTTGACGATTTGCCTGCCTTTGGGTAACGGCAACAGCGCGTTGAGAAGGCTTATGGTCAAATCCTTGTTTTCGCCGAATACCTTCTTGAAGATGAGGTCGGCTTTGGGGTCGAGATACTTCATGCTATGATTCTTTTGGTTACGTGGACAAATATAAGGAAAATGGTTTGAGAAGGAGAAGAGGGGTACTGCTCTTTCATTTAGACCTTCTGGTGAGTTTTATTGGCATCGGCAGCATCCACATGGTGGATGTTGCCGGATGGTGAGGTGCGGGACTTCCGACCGGGCACATCCGCTTTGCGCATGTACTACCGAAAGTGCACGGAAGATGGGGAGTTCAGATAAAGTGTTACGGGTCAAAGTGGGGGCTTATAGCATCGTATGTCGGTGAAAATTATCGTAAAGGTGTATTGAGTGCAAGGGTTGCGTTTTCCCTTCTAAGGGGAAAAGAAGAAGGCGGTGAACATCGGAGAGGATGTTTACCGCCTTGCGTGGGGTGTGTAGAGAGAGTGTGGGTAGGACTACTCCTCTTTTGGGTCGTCTGCTTTGTCTTTTGCGGATTGGTCGGGACGACGGAAGTAGAGTTTGTCCTCGCAGTACTCTTGTGTAGCTATGCTGACTGGCTTAGGGAGTCTCTCGTAGAACTTAGAGATTTCGATTTGCTCTCTGTTCTCGAACACTTCCTCAAGGTTGTCGGTGTAGTTAGCGAACTCTTGCAGTTTCTTAGAGAGCTCTTCTTTGACGTCAACACTGATTTGGTTGGCTCTCTTGGCGATGATGTTGACCATCTCGTAGACATTACCAGTCTTTTCTGCCATCAGGACGGTGTCTCTGGTGATAGTGTTGAGTGGAGCGTTGCTCTTCTTGAAATCTACAGCCATGACTAAAGATTAAAAAATGAATGAATATGGGATAAAGACGTTAGTCTTTGTTTATTTCTATTTTGGCTCGCTCTTGGCGTTGGCCATAGTTTCGGTAGTAGTCCATGTCGTCGGAAGACGGGGGAAGGAGCTTCTCGGCTTCGGCGAGGCCTTTTTCGGACTTGGCTAGAATCTTGTCGGCGTCGCTCTTGTATTCGCTGACTGGGTAGTCGTTGATGAAAGAGTAGTATTCGTCGATTGTCTCGCGGAAGCGGTCGGCTTGTTTGCTGAGGACGCTTCGGTCGGCTTGGATATACTTGGCCTGGAGGATGAGGAAGCTGAGTTCCTCCCTATGGATGGTGTCGGGGTATTTCCTGAGGCAGTTTTGGGCTGTAATGACTGCGCTGTTGTAGTTATTGCCCATGTAGTTGCCGAGGTCGAAGTATAGTTTTGCGCTGAGGTAGGCTTTGTAGGCGAGTTTGTCTTCCATCTCCTTGACCATTCGCTCGGCCTCGTCGACGTTCTTGGCGTTGGGGTAGAGGTTGATGTAGAGGAGTAGTTCGTCGATGGCGGACTGGGTATCCGTTTGGTCAAGCTCTACTTTGGGGGAGAGCATATAGTAGCAGAGGCCTGCCTTGTATTGGCAGTCTTCGCACTTGGAAGAGGAAGGGAAAGTTTTTACGTAGTCGCTGAAGTAGTGGGCTGCGGAGAAGAAGTCGCCAAGTTCAAAGAGGGCGTTGGCGTAGGTTGTAATGAGCGTATCGTAACGCGCTGTGCCAGCGTAGCTTGTGAGGACGCCTCCGAGGAGGTTGGCGGCTTTGTCGTAGTCTTGTGCCGCATAATACTCCATGCCCTTTTGGTACCACAGCTCATTGTCGTGGGACTTGAGGATGGCTTGATATTCGCCACACGACGTCAGGAGCAGCCCAACGGCTAATGATGTTATGTATAGGGAATGTTTGAAAAGGTTGGAAATGCTCATCGAAAGAGAGTTGTACTATTGCTAAGCAACGAAACGCAAAGATAATAATTTTTGCGTGAGTGTGGCTCAGCAATTTAAGAATATGTCAGAAGACGATTTTGAAGCCGTCGTATACAGCGGTGGAGTTGGGGAAAATCTGCTGTGCTTCGGCTTCGAGTGCATCGGTGTTGTCGTATCGGCTTGAGAAGTGTCCGAGGATGAGTTTGCCTGCGTTGGCGGCCTTGGCGACTGTTGCGGCCTGCTTGGCCGTGGAGTGGAGCGTCTTGGCAGCCAATTCGGAGAGGTCGGACATGAAAGTGGCCTCGTGGTAGAGGAGCGAGACGCCTGCTAATTCTTTGTGGACATCGGGTAGAAAGGCCGTGTCTGATATGTAGGCGTAGCTCTTGGTGGGCAGAGAGTCTTTGACGAGTTCGGACCTTGGTATCTCCTCGCCTGAGGCGTCGTAGAGAGGGTGTCCGTTTTTGATAGAGACAATATCTGCTATGGTCAGTCCGTATTTGTAGATGGCGGCCTTCTTGACGTTGGGCTCTTTGGGAAGCTCGCGGAAGAGGAAGCCGCAAGTGTCGACGCGATGGCGGAGGGGGATGGACTTGACGTTAATGCTTTTTATTTGCTGGATGACCTCGGGCTTATCGAAGCGCAGATTATGGTAGCAGACTTCGAAAGTGATGCTATCGCAGAATTTTTCGATGAGTGGGGCAATGAAGCTCTGGAGGTCTGGCGGCCCGACGAGAAGAAGGGGGGAGGACCTGTTGAAGAGCGACATTGTTGAGAGCAGACCGATGAGGCCGAAGACGTGGTCGCCGTGCATGTGGGAGATGAAGACGGCCTCAATCTTCATGAAATTGATATGGAGCTTGCGCAGTTGGAACTGTGTGCCTTCGCCACAATCGATGAGAAAGTGATGCCCGTTGGCCACAAGGACTTGCGCCGAGGGGTTTCTTGAAGTTGTGGGGATGGCAGCGTTACAGCCCAAGATAGTCAGCTCCATGGGGAAACAGGGCGGGGTTTATTTTCCTGCGAGAACGTCGGAGATGAAGCTCTCAGCCGTGGCGACATCGGGCTCAATATTGAGCTTTGGGTCGAAGTTTTGGATGGAGAGGATGCTCTGCACCCCTTCCCTGACGCCGACGAGGACGAGAGAGCCGTTCTTGCACAACCTGTGCGCAATCATGATGGCACTGAGACCTGTGGTGTCGCAATAGTTGCAATTGGAGAGGTCGATAATCATGTTGGAGACTTGATTTCCGGCGAGGAGGACCAGTTCGGAGCGCAATTCGGCGGTGGTTTGAAGATCAAGTCTGTCAGCGGTCATCGAGATTATCGAGTAGCCGTCTTTATTGTCGATTTTGAAGTTTTCCATAAATAAGAATCTCACAATGCGGCACTAAGATGTGCCACATTGTGAGATATGTTAAATTAATCTTTAGTGAAGTGCATCAAAGTGCATGAGATTAATCATTCTTCTTCTCAGCAGCCTCGAGTTGGCCTTTGAGAGCAGCGAGGTTGGTGATGTCGCCGAGAGTGGTGACCTCCTTAGCCTCAACTTGCTTGCGGACAGCAGCAGTGGAAGCGGCAGCGGCGGGAGCCTTGCGGGTAGCGCGTGGTTTGCGCTCCTTGTTCTCCTCGGGCTTAGCCTCTTCGAAGGTGCGAGAATGAGAAACGATGATGCGCTTTTGACCCTTGTTGAACTCGATGACCTTGAAGGAGAGCTTCTCGTCAACCTTGGCCTGCGTGCCGTCCTGCTTGATGAGGTGGCGAGGAGTAGCGAAGCCCTCTACGCCGTAGGGGAGAGCGATGATAGCACCCTTCTCGACCATCTCGGTGATGGTGCCCTCGTGTACGGAGCCGACGGTGAAGACGGTCTCGAAGACGTCCCAAGGATTCTCTTCGAGCTGTTTGTGGCCGAGGCTGAGGCGGCGGTTCTCCTTGTCGATGTCGAGGACGACGACCTCGATGCTTGCGCCGACTTGGGTGAACTCGCTGGGATGCTTAATTTTCTTGGTCCAAGAGAGGTCGGAGATGTGGATGAGACCATCGATGCCCTCTTCAAGCTCAGCGAAGATGCCGAAGGTGGTGAAGTTGCGTACGACGGCGTTGTGCTTGGAGCCGACGGGGTACTTCTCCTCGATGTTGGTCCATGGGTCGGGATGGAGCTGCTTGATGCCGAGAGACATCTTACGCTCTTCGCGGTCGAGAGTAAGGATTTGAGCCTCGACCTCGTCGCCGACCTTGATGAAGTCTTGTGCGCTGCGGAGGTGCTGTGACCAAGACATCTCGGAGACATGGATAAGACCCTCTACGCCCGGAGCGATCTCGACGAAAGCGCCGTAATCGGCGATGACGACGACCTTGCCCTTGACCTTGTCGCCGACCTTGAGGTTAGCGTCGAGAGCGTCCCAAGGATGGGCAGTGAGCTGCTTGAGACCGAGCGCGATGCGCTTTTTCTCGTTGTCGAAGTCGAGGATGACGACGTTGATCTTCTGGTCGAGAGCAACGACTTCCTCAGGATGGGAAACACGGCCCCAAGAGAGGTCGGTGATGTGGATGAGACCATCGACGCCGCCGAGGTCGACGAATACGCCGTAGGATGTGATGTTCTTGACAGTACCCTCGAGGACCTGACCCTTCTCGAGCTTGGAGATGATCTCCTTCTTCTGCTGCTCGAGCTCGGCCTCGATGAGAGCCTTGTGAGAGACGACGACATTCTTGAACTCGGCGTTGATCTTGACGACCTTGAACTCCATGGTCTTGCCGACGAAGATGTCGTAGTCGCGGATGGGCTTGACGTCGATTTGGGAGCCGGGGAGGAAAGCCTCGATACCGAAAACGTCGACAATCATGCCACCCTTGGTGCGGCACTTGATGAAGCCCTTGACGACCTCGTCGTTCTCAAGAGCCTGGTTGATGCGATCCCATGCGCGGATGGCACGAGCTTTTTTGTGAGAGAGCTCAAGCTGACCGTTCTTGTCCTCTTGGTTCTCGATGTAGACCTCTACCTTGTCGCCTACCTTGAGGTCTGGGTTGTAGCGGAACTCGTTGCGGCTAACGATGCCGTCGGACTTGAAGCCGACATTGACAACGACCTCGCGCTTGTTGAGAGAGATTACTTCGCCTTCAACGACGTCTTTCTCTTTGAGAGAAGAGAGAGTCTTGTCATACTGCTGGCTCTCTTGCTCTTTCTCGGCGGAGGAAACTACGATTCCGCCATTTTCAAGGGCATCCCAATCGAAATTCTCGATACCCTGCTGAAATTCACTCATTTTAGGACGTTAAAACAAATTAGTGGTTAGACTTTATTGATTGAATAAATCTTGGCGCAAAGCTATGAAATCTTTTTACACAAAACACATTAGGTCTGCGGATTTAGATATTTTTTTGGTGGACAGCGCGAAATGCGCTGCGTGAGGTAGGGTAGGGGAATTGTTCACATGGTGGGAGAAAATGCCGAAAGGAGGGGAAAAAGAGAATCGGCACATCAACAACCGAGTGGAAGTTGACGTGCCGACTATAAGGAAATGCCCGTGAGGGGTGAAGATTAGCGTTTTTGAGCCCTTTGTTGCTTCTCGAGTTCCTTCATTTTACGCTCATACCACATCGCGAAGCGACCTTTCTTGACGGGTTTCTTTTGATTGCTTTGAATCCTTTCGAGAATTGCTTTCTCGTCGATGAAGAAAGATTTGATGATGGTGGTCTGGAGAACCGTGATGAGCATTGAAACGAAATAGTAGTAGCAGAGGCCGGCAGGGTAGTCGTTGAAGAAGAAGAGCATCATGACCGGCATGAGGTAGAGCATGACGCTCATGCCCGGCATTGAAGCAGAGTTTTGGGCCTGCATGGTGAACTTTGTGTAGACGACCTGCGTGATGCAGAGCAAGAGGCAGAAGAGGCTGACGTGGTCACCATAGAAGGGGATAGTGAAGGGGAGGTCGAGTATGGAATCGTAGGTGGAGAGGTCGCTCGCCCAAGCGAAAGACTCGCCCCTAAGCTCGATGGCGGCTGGGAAGAAGCGGAACGCCGCGAAGAGGATAGGCATTTGGAGAAGCATGGGGAGGCAGCCGCTCATGGGGTTGATACCGGCCTTGCGGTATAGAGCCATGGTGGCTTGTTGGCGTTCCATGGCCTTCTCGGCGGGGATCTTCTTGTTGATCTCATCAATTTGGGGTTTGAGGACACGCATCTTTGCTTGGGACTTGAACGACGAGAACGTCAGCGGGAAGATGGTGGTCTTGATGATGAGCGTCAGGATGAGGATTATGAGGCCGTAGTTGGAGAATACCTTTTCGAGATAGAGGAAGAGGGGGATTATGCACCACTCATTAATCCAACGGAAGATGCCCCAGCTGAGCGGCAGGAGTTTAGTAAGCTCCATACCCTCGTAGCTCTTAAGGGTGTAGAAATAGTTGGGGAGGAAGAGGAAGCGGAACTCGGCCTTATCCTTGGTGCGGAAGTCGAACTTGACACCGAGAGTCGAGGCGACGTTCTTGATGGCGGCCGTATCGGACTCTGCGGCGGGGTGGGAGCTGATGGAGGCGCCAGCGAAGCCTGACTTAGCCTGGAAGATGCTGCTAAAGAACTGATTCTTGTAGGCCACCCAGTCGAGGCTCATATCGATATTCTCGTCGTCGCTTGACGTTTGGCTCATCTCCTCGACATCGCCGGCGGAATAGCGGTAGCAGACATTGCTCCACATACCTTCGGACTTGATGCTCTTCTCCTGGCGAGGCATGACGGCATTCCAAATCAAGTCGATATTGGAGTGTGGCGTCGTAATCTTGTCGCCGAGACCGTCGGCCTCGATGGCGAAGGAGACCTCGTAGTTGCCCTTGGTGAGCGTATAGGAATAGGCGAGGATGCCGTCGCCGATGGGGAGCGAGTAGGTTATGGTCTGGACGGTATCGTTGACCGTCTTGACGCCGGAGGATTGGAAAAAGAGGTCATTGGTGTTGTAGGAGCGATTGGCGTGGACGAAGACGAAGCCGAACTTATTGCTCTGCTCGTCGCCGTACATCATCAGCGGCTCACCGTTGTAGTTGGTGTAGTCCTTAACTTGGACATTGACAATCTTTGCGCCTTGTGACGAGAGATTGACCTTGATGAACTCATTCTCGAGAACCTCGTTGGCGGCCGTGCCCTCGACAGCTGGGGCTATGAGACCGAACTTCTGCGATAGGGAGGCGACCTTGGCGGAATCGGACAGGCCGACGGTGTCAGCTTGGGCCGCGGCGAGTTCTCTTATTTGCGCGAGGCTGTCGGCACGTTGCTTTTCGAACTGCGCTAAGGAATCATAGTATCGTTGCCACTGTGCCCTTTGCTCTTCGGAGGGTTTGTTGAACCACCAGAAACTGACGAGGATTGCGAAGCAGAGGACGAGGGCAATGTTTGTGTTCCTATCCATGAATTACTCTGATATAGCTGCTTTTACGAATGAGAGGAAAAGAGGGTGTGGGGTAAGAACGGTGCTGCTGTACTCGGGGTGGAACTGGCAGCAGAGGTAGAACTTGTGGGACGGGATCTCCATAATCTCGACGAGACCCGTGTCGGGATTTGTGCCTGAAGCGACCATGCCAGCTGCCTCGTACTCCTTGATGAAATTGGAGTTGTACTCGTAGCGATGGCGGTGACGCTCGCGGACGACGGGCTTGCCGTAGATCTCGTAGGCCTTGCTACCGGGTTTGAGTTGGCAATCGTAGCCTCCGAGACGCATCGTGCCACCCTTGTTGGTGATGTTCTTCTGGTCCTCCATGATGTCGATGACGGGATACTTGGTGGCGTGATCCATCTCGGTGCTGTTGGCCTTATCCCATCCGAGGACATTGCGTGCGAACTCGACGACCGCCATTTGCATACCGAGGCAGATGCCGATGAAGGGGATATTGTTCTCGCGGGCGTAGCGGGCGGCGATAATCTTGCCCTCCGTGCCGCGGTTGCCGAAGCCAGGGGCTACGATGATGCCTTGGAGATTGCTGAGCTTCTCGGCGACATTCTCGTTCGTGACATTCTCGGAGTGGATAAGCTCGATTTTTGCCTTGCGTCCGTTGTAGGTGGCGGCGTGGTTGACGGCCTCGATGATGGACTTGTAGGCATCGGGCAGCTCGACGTACTTTCCGACGAGACCGATACGGACTGTCTCGGTGGCCTCTGCCATCTTGTCGAGGAAGGCTACCCAGCTGGACATATCGCTATCGTGGTGGCCGGGGAGATTGAGCTTCCTCATGGCAATCTCGTCGAGATGCTGTTGCTGCATGAGGATGGGCACCTTATAGATGGAATCGACATCGACACTTTGGATGACGGCGTCGGGATCGACATTGCAGAAGAGGGCTACCTTCTTGCGGATGGACTCGTTGATGTCCTGCTCGGAGCGGAGGACGAGGATGTCGGGTTGGATGCCTTCCTCCTGGAGAGCCTTGACGGAGTGTTGTGTGGGCTTCGTCTTGAGCTCCTTGCTTGCGCTGAGATAGGGGACGAGCGTGAGGTGGATGAACATGGCATTGCGTCCGAGCTCCCATTTGAGCTGTCGGACGGCCTCGATGAAGGGGAGGCTCTCGATGTCGCCCACGGTGCCGCCGATCTCGGTGATTACGACATCGTACTTATGGTGGGTGCCCATGAGCATGATGCGTCGCTTGATCTCGTCGGTGATGTGGGGGACGATTTGAACCGTCTTGCCGAGATAGTCGCCGCGTCGTTCCTTCTCGATGACGCTCTTGTAGATGCGTCCTGTCGTGACGTTATTGTCTTGGCTTGTGCGGACATTGAGGAAACGCTCGTAGTGTCCGAGGTCGAGGTCAGTCTCGGCGCCATCTTCGGTCACGTAGCACTCGCCGTGCTCATAGGGGTTGAGAGTGCCAGGGTCGATATTGAGGTATGGATCCAGTTTTTGGATTGTGACGTTGTAGCCGCGGCTCTGCAGGAGCTTGGCCAAAGACGCAGAAATGATTCCTTTGCCGAGGGACGATGCTACACCGCCCGTTACGAACACGTACCTTGTTTCGGTCACTTTGAGATATTTATGTCAGAAATTGCAATTGGGGTACGCACAATGGCACCGCACGGAATGCAAAGTTAGAAATTAGTCGGTTAATATTCCGCCGTCGGTAGGAATTATGGTTTTTTATGGCTTGTGAGAATTAGTCGTTTTTCTTGTATGGATGGTGTTCGACGAGCGTGGACTTGAGATAATTATTGTCGAGATGGGTGTAGATCTCGGTTGTCATGATGGACTCGTGTCCCAGCATCTCTTGGACGGCTCGGAGATTGGCGCCACCGTCGACGAGGTGTGTGGCGAACGAATGGCGGAGCGTGTGTGGGCTGATGACCTTGGTGACTCCGGCGGCTGTGGCGGCATCCTTGAGCATCTTGAAAACCATGACGCGCGAGAGGCTGTGGCCGTTCTTGTTGAGGAAGAGGAAGGCCTCGTGGCCGGGCTGGATGGTCATATCGTTGCGGAAAGAGGTGACGTAGTCCTGTATGAGGGACTGCGCCTTCTTGCCGATGGGGACGAGCCGTTCCTTTTGTCCCTTGCCGAAGACGGTGACATAGCCTTGGTCGAAGTGGAGGTCGGACATCTTCAGGCCAGTGAGTTCGGAGACGCGGAGGCCGCAGCTGTAGAGCGTCTCGACGATGGCGAGATTGCGTGCGCCGTCCATCTTGGACGTGTCGAAGGCCGCCTCGATGGCGTCGATTTCGTCGACGGAGAGGACTGTGGGGAGCTTGCGGCCAATCTTTGGGGCTTGTACCGTCTCGGTGGGGTCCTCGTCAATCTTCTCGTTGAGGATGAGATTCTTATAGAACGAGCGGATACCGCTGAGGATTCGGGCTTGCGTTCGGGCACTGATGGACTTCTCTTGCGCGAGCCAGTTGATGAAAGAGCGGAACTGACTGGGTGTCACCTTGTCGGGCGTGACATCAGCGTTTTCGTCTTGATTGAGAAACTCGATGAGTTTGGAGATGTCGTTGGCGTAGGCTTTGACGGAGTTTGGTGTAAGTCCCCTTTCGAGTTTGAGGTATGTCTTGAATTCTTCGAGTTCGTCGTCCCAGTTCATGGTGGTGTTCTTTTGTAGGTGTGGCAAACTTAGTAAAATTCACATCGCTCATCACGATGTAGGTGATGTCGCTGACCCACAGCTGGTTGGCCGCCGTGGGGATGAAGTCCTTGACGAGGTTCTTCCCGGGGCCTCTTTGCGAACCTCCATGACGTATTGCAGGGCGAACTCCTCGCGAGCCGCCCTCGCGAGCGCCGCTCTGTCGTCGTACTGGTAGTATGCCTGCTTGCTCTTGCCAAACAGCCCGCACAAGTCCCGGACCAGGTAGCGTCCGGGGACTTGCGCGTGCAGGTCTCCTACTGTTTGGCGCCAGGTTTTTTTCGGATCGGGATGTTGAACCGTGCCTCGGCAAGGTTGATCATCTTGTCGTAGACCGCGGCCTTGATCTCGGCTTTCTGGAGCTCCGCTTTCAACGCCTTGTTCTCTTCCTGGAGCTTGTGGATCAATTCGCTTGGGGATTGCTCAGGCTCGCCCGCCTGGCTCGTGACGTGTTTTTTCATGCCGGAAATCTTTCCTTTTTCTTTCTCGTAGATAGCGATCCACCTTCCCGCGGTAGTGTGGCCGACTGGCAAAAGGCGCGAGATGCGCTCGCAGCCGAGGCCTTCCTCGTAGTGGAGGCGGATCACCTCGCTAAAATACAGCTTTTGTTTCTCCGTCTGTAGCTGGTACATGTTTTTGACTTCTTTGTGAGTCAACTTGTTTCAGTCAAATACAC
>JALEMI010000009.1 GCA_022768325.1 Bacteroidales bacterium | reverse complement strand
AGAGTAGCCTTGTAGAGCTCGATGTAGTAGTCGAGGTTGGTCTTGGCGGTGTCAGCCTTCTTTTGGGCGTTCTCGAGAGCGAGTTTGAGAGTCTCGACATTCTGAGAGCTGCTCCAGAGACCGCTCTCAATCTTCTCGAGGGCGCTCTTGTATGTCTCTACGTTGTTCTGAGCGTTGACAAGGTCAGACTGAGCATTTTGGAGCTTGCTGTTGAGGCAAGCAAGGCCGTCCTCGTAGTTGCAGAACTCGTTTTGGATGCCGATGTAGACATTGAGAATTCTTCTCTTACCACTGATTTTGACGGTAAGCTCATTCTTCTCGTTTTCAAGCTCAGCTTTCGTGGTGCTGGGCATCATTCCGTAGAGGATGCCGATTTGCTTGTAGATGTCAGAAATGTAGTCAGACTTCTGCTGCTCGTAGTCGGAAATCTCATCGGCGAGGTCGTTGAGCTTCTTCTCGTAGTCGTCTCGGGTAGCAACCTTAGCCTCATACAAATCGGTGAACCCTTTCTCCAGCTTTGCAAACATATTGTACTGGGTCTTCAGAGTCTCCTTGTAGTAGGAATACTCTTCAGTAATGTTCTTCAGGGTTGCGTAGAAAGCCGCAAACATTGCTTCAGAGCTATACCTTTCATGGATATAACAGTAGAGAGTTGTAGTGCTACCATCGACCTCTTCGGACCAATATTTCCTAGACCAAGAATAGTCAGAAGTGCTTGAGATAATTTCTGAGTTTTTGAAATCGCCAGAAATGGTGTTCTCGTCGCGGCTGAAACCATTGTTGTCGTAATAAAACAAAGGTGCTTTCTCAATTACGCTATAGTCGAGGACAGTGAAAGAGAGATGCTCCTCGGCATCTTTCCACTCGTCGTACTCAGCCTGAACTTTCTCCTTTTGCGCCTCAAGCTCATAGATTTTAGCCTGCAAAGATGCCAGCTTTTCGTCGTTAGGATAGGTGATATTGCCGTTCTCGTCGCCGAGGGTGTTCATACGGCTATAGAGAACCTCGATTTGGCTGGAGAGGCCTGCGTTTTGGCTCTCGATCTCGGCCTTGTACTCAGCACGTTTGACGTTAACGGCGTCGAGTTGAGCTTGGAGGTCCTCGATCTCCTTGGTGAGAGCCTCGATTTGCTCAGCCGTGCCGGCCTCCTCGTAGTTGGCGATGGCCTCCTTGTATTCCTCGATTTGCTTCTCGTAGATTGCTACATCGTACTCAGCAACAGCGAGCCACTGAGAGTAGCGGTTCTTGTTCGTTGCGATGTCTGCCTCAGATTCAGCGACAGCGACGTCGTATTTCTGCTTGTCGTAGAGGAGGTTCTCTTGAGCGTTCTCGTAGTCGGACTCAGCATCGAGCATGCCGAGGTAGATGGAGTAGAGGTTTTGGCTTTGGCCTGTGAGACCGTTGAAAACCTTGAAGTTGACTTTAGCGTTGACGAGATCGTTCTTAGCGTTGATGAGATCTGTCTTAGCTGTTACCTCGGCCTTAGCGAGCGCAGCTTGTGCGTTGACGAGAGCCGTTTGAGCTTTTACGAGCTCAGCATTCTTCTTCTGGTCGAGGATTTGCTGAGAAGTAGCGTCCATGTCCTCGTCGTCGATACACGAGGTGAAGTTCGTCAGAGCCGCAGTAGCAGCCAAAGACAAGATTAAAAAGTTTGTTTTCATATAAATTGATTGATTAGATCCGTTAGGTGAATTAAGAATGGAATTCTACACTTTCTTAGTTGCGGTGAACAGATGCAACGGGTTAGTTAGTTGGAGAGAATAGAATTCGACCCCTAAAGCTGTGTGCAAATATATACAATATATATATATATATATATATGAAAGAATGTTAATTAGTAGGAAATATACCTATAATAGGTTTATTACGGCGTTGGAATATGGCCTCGACTGGAAACTTGGAGGAAGAGGCTCGGGAGAAGTGGAGAGTCATTGTTTAGATGTCATTTGTTACAGGCGCAAAGATAGGCGGAGGTTTTGCCAAAATGCGACCTAACAGGGATGAGCATCAAGAAATCTTGGAACGGAAGTTAGCGACTCTGGAAGCGGGGGGGAGGTGGAACTTGGAAGTTGATTAGGATTGGAAGAGAGAGAGGGGCGACGCCTTATTTTGAGAGTCTCCCCTCTCTGTATCTTTTAGTTGAAGAGCGGCAGAGAGGGATTAGTTCTTGCCGGACTTGGAGATATTGTAACGAGCATTGAGAGCGTCTACGACCTGCTCAGTGATGTCGACAGCTGGGACGGCGTAGAGGACGATGTCGTTAGAGATGTTGTTGTTGAGGATGAGCTGGTAGCGGCCTTGCGCGTACTCGTTGAGGAAGTTGGCTACGGTGTCGCGGAGTTCGGCGGTGAGCCTTGCCTGCTCTTGCATGAGCTCTTGTGTGAGCTGCTGATTGAGCGCTTGGAGTTCGCGCTCTTGGTTTTGGAGGCGTGTTTGTTCGCTTTGCGCACGTTCCATGGAGAGGAAACCATTGTTTTGGACCTTACGCTGGAACTCGGCGAGCTCTTGGTTGAAGATACGGAGCTTTTGGTTGTAGCTTGCTCTTGAGTTCTCTGCTTTGTCGTTGAGGTTGTCGGAGACTTTGAGAGCGTATTCGTACTTGCTCAGGAGTGTGTCGGTGTTGACAAATGCGATGTTGAGCTGAGTGGAATCAGCCACCATCGTGCGGACTTCGTTTCCCTTTTGCTCTTGTTTGCAGCTTGAGGAGAGAAGAGCGGCGGCGATTGTCAAAGCGAAGAACAGTTTTTTCATATTAAGCTTTGTCGATGTTTTGGGGGTAAGAGTGTTGAGTGATTCAACGTTACGTGCCGTGGGCTGTGCGCTGTCGGACAAGGCGGCAGAGAGGCTCAGGCGAGTGTTTTTTACAGGTTGCAAAGGTATGCTAAATTTTGGATTTAGGTGACTTTTTCGGTCTCGTAGCGAGTAAAAAGTTTATCGTGGCGCCGATTAGTCGATGACGGTGAGCTTCACCTTGTCGATTGTGGCGTGTCCGGCCTGAATGACTTTCATCTCGAAGCCGTCGATGGAGATGACATCGTCTTGTTCGGGGATGGACTGCGTCTCGCTGAGGATGAGGCCTGCGAGGGTATCGTAGTCGTCGGAAGTGGGGAGATTGAGACTGAACTTCTCGTTAATATCGTCGACCTCGGCACGGCCGGAGAAGATGAAAGTATTGTCGTCGAGCTTGGTGAAGAGGACATCGTCCTCGTCGTGTTCGTCGTTAATCTCGCCGAAGATTTCTTCGAGGACATCTTCGAGGGTAATGAGGCCGGAGGTGCCTCCGAACTCATCGACCACGATGGCGATGCTCTTGTGCTGGCTGGTGAACTGGCGTAGGAGGAGATTGGCCCTCATGGTCTCGGGGACGACGGCGATGGGCGACATAACCTCGCTGATGTTCTTGGGTTTACGGAACATCTCGGAGACATGGACATAGCCGACGATGTTGTCGAACGAGCCTCGGTAGACGAGAATCTTGGAATAGCCCGAATCGACAAACTTGCGGTGGAGCTCTTGGACGGAGCCGTCGATGGATATGGCCTCGATGTCGGTCCGTGGGACATAGCAGTCGCGGACCTTGATCTTGGAGAAATCGAGCGCGTTCCTCATGAGTTTGGCTTCAAGACCGATGTCGGAATCGGTCTCGTCGGCCGTCTCGGCCTGCCTGGTTACGAGTTCATCGAAATCGACGCGGCCGGGAATCATGGCGGCATCGTTCTCGGGCGCGGAAGAGCGGAGGACGTGGCGGATGACGAACGTGGCGGCCTTCTGCATGACCACGGCAATGGGGTAGAAAATGATGTAGCAGAAGAAGAGCGGAATGGCGAAAGCGTAGAGGACGGCCGAGGGGTTTATTTGGATTAGGCTCTTGGGGAGGAACTCGCCCGTGACGATGACAATGATGGTGGAGAGAATGGTTTGGAAGAAGAGGATGAGGGTATCGCTATGGACATAGCTGCCGATGATGGGGCTGACGGTATCGGAGAAAGCGAGACCGAAGATGACCATTGTGACATTATTGCCGACGAGAATGGTGGCGATGAGGAGGGAGGGCTTGGCGTAGAAGACATCGAGCATCTTGGCCAGGCGGGGGTGTCGGGGCCTCTTGATTTCGATAAGGAGCTTATTGGCGGAGAGGAAAGCCATCTCGCTTCCTGAATAGAAAGCGGAGAGGACGAGCATTGTCAGGAGGACAACTATATTGCTTATGGATATGGGGTCCATGGGGGATGGGGGAATGTGAGGTTAATTAGAGGCTGTTGTTGATGTGTTTTGGCACGTATTGAGAATATCGTCGACGAGTGTGCGGAGATTGGCGATGTCGGGGACGCTCTTGATTGTCATGATGAGCTTCTCCTTAACCTGCTTGAGCTGCGCCATTCGGGGATGGGACTGAATCCAAGAGATTATGGACGCGAAGACTGGGGACTGATAGAAAGCGGAGCGTTGGTCGGAGACGAAATAGAACGAGACCTGTCCGCCCTTGAAAAGCACCCGTTCGACACCGAGTTTTTGGGCGCGGATACGAATCTTGACCACATCGAGGAGCGCGGCTGCCTGTTGGGGCATGGCACCGAAGCGGTCGGCCAGTTGGAGGGCGAAGCGGTCGATGTCCTCGTCGCGGTTCATGGAGTCGAGCTCCTTGTAGAGCCTCATTCTCTCGGGGATGCTGGAGATGTATGTCTCGGGGAAGAGAATCTCCTCGTCGGTCTCGATTTGTGTATCGGCGACGAACTGGGGGATGACATCGTTGGCGGCCTGGGCAGACTCCTGGTCGGCGAAAAGCTCCTTGTACTCGGTGGTTTTCAGCTCAATGACCGCCTCGGCGAGAATCTTTTGGTAGGTCTCGTAGCCCATGTCGGTGATGAATCCCGACTGCTCGGCACCGAGGACATTGCCAGCGCCGCGGATGTCGAGATCTTGCATTGCGATATTGAAGCCCGAGCCGAGGTCGGCGAACTCCTCGATGATTTGGAGGCGGCGTCGGGCCTCCTGGGTCAGCGTGGCGAGAGGTGGCGCGAAGAGATAGCAGAAGGCCTTCTTATTGCTTCGGCCGACGCGTCCGCGGAGCTGATGAAGCTCGGAGAGACCGAACTGGTGGGCGTTATTGATAATAATGGTATTGGCATTGGGGATGTCGAGACCGCTCTCGATGATTGTCGTGGCGAGGAGGACATCGTAGTCGCCGTTGATGAAATCGAGCATGATACTCTCCAGGCGTGTGCCGTCCATCTGACCATGCGCGACGACGGAGCGGACATCGGGGAGAAGCTTGCCGATGATGCGTTGAAGCTCGACAAGATACTCGATTCGGTTGTTGATGATGAAGACCTGGCCGCCACGTGCGACCTCGTAATTTATGGCATCGCATATTGCCTCCTCGCTGAACGTCTGCACCTCGGTGACGACGGGTTGTCGATTGGCCGGGGGAGTGGCGAGGACACTGAGGTCGCGAGCACCCATGAGCGAGAACTGGAGCGTCCGGGGGATGGGCGTGGCGGAGAGCGTCAGCGTATCGACATTGACCTTCATCTCTCGGAGCTTCTCCTTGACACCTACGCCGAAGCGTTGCTCCTCGTCGATAATAAGCAAGCCCAAGTCTTTGAACTTCACATCTTTGCCAATGAGGCGATGGGTTCCTATGATGACATCGACCTCGCCCGTCTGGAGCTTTTTGAGAATCGCCTTAACCTCTCCCGGCTTGCGGAGACGGCTTACGTACTCAACCTTGCAGGGGAGTCCTTCGAGACGATGGCGGAAAGTATTGTAGTGTTGGAAAGCGAGGACCGTTGTCGGTACGAGGAGGGCGACCTGCTTATTGTCGCACACGGCCTTAAACGCTGCCCTTATGGCCAGCTCCGTCTTGCCGAACCCGACATCGCCGCAGACGAGACGATCCATTGGGGCTTGCCTCTCCATATCGGCCTTGATGGCCTTATTGGCCTTGTATTGGTCGGGCGTATCCTCATAGAAGAACGAGGCTTCGAGCTCCTGCTGCATATAGCTATCGGGGGAGAAGGAGAAACCTTGCTCCTCCTTACGCTTGGCGTAGAGCGCGATAAGCTCTCGGGCGATGTCCTTGACGCGGCTCTTGGCCTTGGACTTTAGCCTCTCCCAATGGGCGGAGCCGAGCTTCTCGACCTTTGGGGGGATACCGTCCTTGCCGCGGTACTTGCTGATCTTGTGCATGGACTGCACATTGACGAGGAGCGTATCGCCGCCTTGGAAAGTGAGCCTTATGGCCTCGAAAGTCTTGCCGCCCTGGTTTTGCGTGACGAGACCTCCGAAGACACCTACGCCGTGGTCGATGTGGACGACATAGTCGCCGATGTTGAGGGCACTGAGTTCGCGGAGAGTGATGCTCTGCTGTTGTTGACGCATATTGTCATTGCGGAGCGTCACCTTTTGGAAGCGGTCGAAGATTTGGTGATCGGTATAGAAACAGACCCTTGCCTTCTTATCGACAAAGCCGGCGTGGAGAGCGATGTTCAGCTCGGAATAGGAGAGCTTGCGCTTTCGCTCGCTGAGGATGGAGCGGAGGCGTTGGAGTTGGCGGCTATTGTCGGAGATGAGGAAAACCTTGTAGGCATCGGCCGACTTGTAGTAAATATCGTCTTCGAGGAGGTCGAAATTCTTCTTGAAGAGGGGCTGCGGGACGGTTTGCCAATCGAAATCGGCCTCGGACTTGCCATCCACAACATCGACGCAGCGGCATTGGAGAGCGGACATCCACTGTTGGGACGTGCAGAACGTCTTGAGCGAGATGGGGTAAGCGGAATCGTCGGACTCGACGACGGACTTATAGTGAGCGTCGAGCAAGTCGGCGCAGAGCTGTCGGGAGAAGAACCATAGGCAGGTATCGGGCGGGAGGGACTGCGAAAAGGGAGTGAGCGAACCCGGGTCAGCCTCGGCATCGGTACGCGCGAGGTCGGGGACGATGTCGACGGAATCAATCTTCTCGGAAGAGAGCTGGGAATCAATCTCGAAAGAGCGGATGGAATCGACCTCATCGCCGAAGAAATCGACGCGTGTGGGGGCATCTTGGGCGAAAGAGAAGAAATCCACGATGCTGCCGCGGAGAGAGAAATGGCCTGGGGCAGTGACGAAATCTTGCCTTGTGAAACCGTATTCGAGAAGCGTATCGACGAGGAACGACTGGCTAATCATATCGCCGCAGTGGATGGAGAGGAACTCCTTGGCGAGCTTCTTGGCTGCAGGGACCTTCTCGGCCATGGCGGCGGCATAGGTGACGATGACGGGGTCGGGATTGGAAGCGAAATGGGCGAGAGCCTCGGTTCGGAGCTGGACGTTTTGGGCATCGTAGCCGTCGGCCTTGGGGGCGTGGCGGAAAGAGGAGGGGAGGAAGAATACGCGAGAACTGCCGAGAAGACAGCTCAAATCTTGATAAACATAGGGTGCGTCATCGCGTTCGGCGCAGACCACGACGATGCGCTGACCACCCGTGGCGGCGATGGCCGCGGCACGGCAAGAGGCGACGAGCGAGCCGACGGAGATGCAATTGGGGCCTGTTGGGGAGCAGAAATGCTTCCGCAGGATGGCGACGCGGTCGTCATCTTGGTATATCTGAAGGAATCTTTGGGCAGTGGACAGGTCGTTCTTCGCAGCCATTGAGAATTACGGAAGTAAAATGAAAAGTCAAAAGGCCACACTCCCTTGTGGGGCGCGGCCTTTTGATTTAGTGAATAGGGAGGGAATCAATAGAACCTGATTCTGTTATCCTCAATATCGACATCGGTAACGACCTGATGAATGAGGTAAGGGAGTTGCATAGTCTTCTGCTCGTAGGCAGCTCGGACTTGCTGGTCGGTAATGGACTGGCTTTGCTCGGAAGTGATGGCGAAAGCGTAGGCACCATTGTTACCCTTGACGGCGGAGAAGACCTTGCCGGCCTCGGAAGCGGCAATCTTGCCGACGAGAGCGGGCTCCATGCCTGCGCCTGGGACGCTGTTGAGCTCGTAGGAGATGACACTTGCGGTGTCGACCTTGGTATTGTAGAGCTCAGCGATTTGTGCGAGAGACTTGCCTTGGGTGGCGGCGGAGATGGCATCGGCCTTCTTGTCGCGGCGGATTTGGCTTGCGATGGAAGTGGAGACATCGGACACCTTGGCGTAGCCCTTCTCTTGCTCGCCCGTGAGAGTAGCGATTACGAACTCATCGTCGAGGAGGAGGACTTTGGAGACATCGCCGATGGAGGCCTCGTAGGCCCACTTGACGAGCTCACGAGCGTGGCGGATGGAATTGACGGACTGAGCGTTGGAACGGATGGCACGTCCGACACGCTTGATGACATTGGAAGAATCGACGACAGTGGAGAAAGAACCAGCATTCTTGATGCTGACGGCGAAAGCGTTGGCCTGAGCGTAGACCTGCTGTTGGGTACGTTGGCTGTATTGTAGCGACTTCTCGATGGTGGCGATGCAGTACTTCTTGGACTCGACACCACGGTCTTGGATGTTGATGATGTGGTAGCCGAACTG
>JALEMI010000132.1 GCA_022768325.1 Bacteroidales bacterium | reverse complement strand
TACAAGCGTTTGAGGGTTAGTTCGGCGGCTCGTGTGTCCTACAAATTTTGATTTTCTTGAACGGCGCTTCCTTGTATCCGAGTTTTCGGTAAATGTCCTTGGCTTGCTGTGACGGCTCGCTGCACATGCGGAACTTCACCTGCTCGCCCAGGGCATTCGTGGCCGTCGTCGTCACGAGCTTCTGAGTCCGCATCCGGCGGACAATCTCCGTCCAGAACGCCGGCTCGCCCTGACGCTTGAGCTGCAGCCGTATCGTGTTGACGACCCAGTACGACAGCAGCCCGAAGAACAAGTGCGCCTCGCATCGCCCGTCTTTCTGGTGATAGACAGGCCGCAGGTTGAGGTCGGTCTTCAGCTGGCGGTTCGTGCACTCGATCTCGCGTATCAGGTTGTAGTACTCCCACGTCGTCCTCTCGTCGAAAGTGCGGACGTTGGTGCGCAGGAAGTAGACGCCGTGGCCGCTCTCAAGCCCCTCAAAATCTTTCACTTGCCAATCCACCCTCGCCATCCGCGAGGGCGTCTCCTCGCTGCGTACGTATGTGATGTCGTAGAACTTCGCAATCGACGGGTAGCGTTGCAACGCGCGCCCTGTCCGCTCGATGACTTTCTCATAGTTCTTCGTGCCGCCTTTCTTGGCGATGCCGTCGTTAATGCGTTGAAGCTCAGTCTCGAAGCGGTCTTTCCACTGCTGGCACATCGACGCCTCTGTCATGGCTTTCGGCGGCGATGTGATTTCGAGGATGTAGTCGCCCGACGGGTCGGTCTTCACCTCGCGGAGCGTTATCCCGCGCTTCCTGGCGTCGCACACAATGACTTTCTTGTTATCGTCAGCGAGCGTGTAATTCTTTGGCTTAGAGCGTGATACGCACAAGTAGTTGAACCCGTTTTGCTTGATTAGGCTGAGGTTCTCCTCCGTGGCTATGCCCGCGTCGATCACCACGAGCGTGTCGCGGCGCGCCGCGGGCGACTTCCCCGACAGTTTCTCAATCATGTCGGGCAGCGATTTGGGGTCGGCAGTGTTGCCCTCGAGTATCGACGAGTAGCGGATGAAGCCCTCGGCGTTTATGCACAGCGCGAGCACAAGCAGCTTACAGTCATAGCGTTTCTCCTTTGAGCGGCCGAACCTGGCCATCCTGCTCCCCCGTTTCGAGCCCTCGAAATAGAAGTTCGTGAGGTCGAAAAGCGCGATGCTGTTGCGAAGGTTGAACAGGTGGTCGGTGCGCTGGCAGAGGTGGGTCTCCAGCTGCTCCTTGAGCTCGAAAAGCTTGTCGGGGATGGAATAAAGGCTGTTCACGCCGGGCGTCCATCCCGGCTGGCCGTGGTAGAGCTCGCAAGCCGCCGAGTTGTCGGTCATCACGCGGTGCGTCGCCCATTCGCTCGGGGCGTACACCGTGCGCACGATGAGGTGCGACAGCGCGGCGTCCGTCCGCGTCTTGGACCAGCCTTGCCGCTCAAGGAAGTCCCCTATGCCGAGCTGGTCGATCGCCTGCTTGCAGAGCCACTCCGCGCCGACCTCGCGCACGTCGGTGTGCTTGACGGTGTTGAGGTCGACGTACCTCTCGGCCTCCTTGCGAGCCTCGTCCTCGCGCTTGTTGAAGCGGTCGATTTGCCCATTGTCAATCATAGCCCGCCAATATTTTTCGGCGAACAAGGCCTCCGTCTCGTCAAGCCCCGCAAGCTGGCTGTCAAACAGCCCGGGCTGGTTCCTGTTTTGGAAACGGGCGGTCAACGCGTGCGCAATCTTGTGCATCCGCTTTGGCGTCAGCTCCGGCTCAAAACCGATGTTCAGCACGATGAGCGAATGCACGACGCCGCGCACGTCGCGGTACGACTCCTTCAGCCTGTAGTA
>JALEMI010000105.1 GCA_022768325.1 Bacteroidales bacterium | reverse complement strand
TCCGCAATTTCTTTGAGAACGACGTGCGTTTCCTGAGCCAGTTCCAATCGGCGATGTAGGCTGACAGCGGGAAAAGAGTAATGCTTCGGCGGTTGGGGGAGTGGAAGAATATGGCCTCTGACCGCTGAAGTTGTTTTTTTTTTGGGGGGGATGTTGTGATTTGTGGCTTTGGGCAACAAGACATCTCAAAAAACAGCTTAATGATTTCAGCAGACGGCGCAGAGCGGAGCGTTTTTGAGTTCGGGCGAGTCGTTGAAATCGCGTAACTTTCGGGTATTGAACGAATTGAGAATAAATGAGCAGATATGACAAATGGGTTGGATGTTGGGGAAACGCGACATCCATCACAGACAGGCGTGAGGCGGTATACGCAAAAGACATAACCCTCAGGTACCCCATCCGAATGGTGTTTAGCGGCGACAGCCTCAGGGCGCGATTCTCGAACCTTACGGGTAGTGAGGCCGTGACGCTTACGAAGGTCGTAATAGGTCGGCGAGGGGCGAACGGACGGGAGAACGTGGGGCTGACGTTTGGCGGGAGCGAGAGCGTAAGGATAGAGCCCGGGACGGAGGTCACGAGCGACGCCGCGGAGATTGACATCGCCGCGGGCGAAGAGATTGACGTGAGCATCTATCTGGGCGACTATACTCAGATGAACGCCGGCACTCTCGTGACGGGGCCTCTGTCGACCGGGGCGTACGCCTACGGCGACTATGCCGAGGCGGAGGATTTCCCTGCCGACTTGAGCCGCAAGACCAACTGGTTCTACTTCTTGAACACGATAGAGATACGCACCGAGCGCAAGAACCGCGCCCTGATATGCTACGGCGACTCGATAACGGCGCAAAGCTGGCCGGACTACCTCGGCATCAGGGCGTGGGAGTCGGGGTGGCGCGACGTCGCGGTGATAAGGCGGGCGGTATGCGGGACCCGCATCTTGCGCCAATATGAGTGCATAACGTATCAGGCGTATGGGCTCAAGGGGGCGACACGGTTCCCGATAGAGGCTAACGTGGCGGGAGCGAGCGACGTGATCATCCAGCACGGCATAAACGACATAATCCACCCCGTGGGTGTAGAGGTCAACCGCTTCAGGCCATGGAGCGACATGCCGACGGTTGAGGAGCTGGCGGAGGGCGTGAGGCGGCTCTACGTCGAGCACGCCCGCGGGCTTGGTCTCGAGGTGTGGAGCGGGACGCTGCTCCCTATTGAGGGTTGGCGCACGTACACCCCCGAGCGAGAGGCGATGCGGCTGGAGTTTAACGCATGGCTCCGGACGTCGGGCTTGTTTGACGGGTGCGTGGACTTCGACGCCGCTGTACGCGACGAAGGTCATCCCTCGCGGTTTAGGGCGGGCTTCGACTCGGGCGACCATCTGCACCCGAGCGAGACGGCATATAAGGCCATGGCGGAAGCCGTGCCCGAAGGGCTTTTGCGCGCCAAATGACAGGCTACGCCCGAAATGGCGGTGGCTATGGCGTGGCCTCGCTTTAGGCGACAGTCCCTGAGACAGGGGACAAAATTGAAGGGCTGCGGCAGGAGTGCCGCAGCCCTTGGTGTATGTGCAGGACGGATGGGGCTTTACATCACCATCAGCCTTGCGGATTGAGAGCCGGCTCGGACGATATGCACGCCCGGGGCAAGACCGCTGATGTCGATGGTCTGAGAATCGGAACCGTCGCTCTGGACACTCAGCACAAGGCGTCCGGCAGCATCGAAGACCTGAACTTTGCCAGCAGGAAGTCCGCTTATGGTCACGCTGCCGTGGGCTGGGTT
Organism: Bacteroidales bacterium; assembly: GCA_022768325.1. Taxonomy (GTDB): domain Bacteria; phylum Bacteroidota; class Bacteroidia; order Bacteroidales; family Marinilabiliaceae; genus W3P20-009. The sequence continues at coordinate 479 of JALEMI010000105.1, read as the reverse complement.
GGGCGTGGCGATGAGGGAGGGAGCCGGAGCTTCGAGAGTGGGGAGGGATGTTGTCTGGGGAGCAGTGGCGAGGTAGTATATCGTGTTGGCTTGGGGGGCGGAAGTGAAGGGACCTCCTGTATATGATAGCATAAATTCGTTCCAACCATCGGGCAGTTCACTAATATCTCCGACGGAAGGGATCCGCCACTCGTAGGGGTGATCGTCTGTCTTTTTGTCGCTTATTATGAGGCTCGTGCAGCCGGAGAACATCCAATTATAGCACTCTTCAGCCAGCGTGGTGGCGGGGAGGGAGGGGGCCGACGTCAGGCTCGTGCAGCCAGCGAACATACCTCTATAGCACCATTTAGCCAGCGTGGTGGCGGGGAGGGAGGGGGCCGACGTCAGGCTCGTGCAGCTGGAGAACATCCAATTATAGCACTCTTCAGCCAGCGTGGTGGCGGGGAGGGAGGGGGCCGACGTCAGGCTCGTGCAGCCAG
>JALEMI010000104.1 GCA_022768325.1 Bacteroidales bacterium | reverse complement strand
TTCATGGAGCAATATGGCAAGAAAGCCCGCTTCTTCATCTACAACAGCGGCAATCTGACGCAGATTGACAGTTTCAGCAGCGACGCCAGCATCAACGTGATGATAATCAACGTGCAGGCCTTCAACACGTCGTTTAAGGAGGGCGCCGCCAATAAGGAGAGCCGTATCATATACTCCAAGCGCGACGATTTCCAGAGCCGCCGCCCCATCGATGTGATAGCCGCCAACCGCCCCATCATTATCATGGACGAGCCGCAGAAGATGGAGGGTGCCGCCACGCAACGCGCGCTGAAGAATTTCAAGCCCCTGTTTGTCCTCAACTATTCGGCAACGCACAAGACTTCGCATAACTGCGTCTATGCGTTGGATGCCTTCGATGCCTACCGCCAACGTCTCGTGAAGAAGATTCAGGTGAAAGGCATAACGCTGCAAAACCTCTTAGGCAACCATAGCTACATATATTTCGACGGCATCGTTCTCTCAAAGGACAAAGCACCCGAGGTCCGTCTGGAGATTGAAGTGAAGGGGGCTACGAGCACCCGTAGGCAGACCTGTAGGTTTCGCCAAAACGATTCGCTCTTCGCCGTCTCGGGGCTCCCGGCCTATAAAGATTTCGTCATTACGGAAATCAACCCGCTGACAAATACCGTCTATTTCATGAATGGGAGTCTCCTTCGCAAGGGCGAAGTGATGGGCGATGTGTCAGAAAAGCAGATTCAGCGTATCCAGGTGAGAGAAACCATTCGCTCCCACTTTGAGAAGGAAGCCACGCTCTTCCAGCAGGGCATTAAGACGCTCTCCCTCTTCTTCATCGACGAGGTGGCTAACTACAAGGGCTATGACGAGCAGGGCGAGGTGGTGAAAGGTGAACTCTGGAAACTCTTTGAGGATGAGTATCAGCGTTTCCTCGACGAGAATCTCCCCCTCTTTGAGGATGACTACCAGCGTTACCTGAATCGTTTCACGGCCGCGGAGGTCCACTGCGGATATTTCTCCATCGACAAGAAAGGTCATGCCGTCGACAGCGTTGTGAAGCGAGGCGAACTCTTCTCTTCGGACATTTCGGCCTACGACTTGATTCTAAAGGATAAAGAGAGGCTGCTGAGTTTCGACGAGCCAACACGCTTCATTTTCTCTCACTCGGCGTTGCGCGAGGGGTGGGACAACCCCAATGTGTTCCAAATTTGCACACTGCGCCATGCAAGCAGCGCGACGGCCAAGCGTCAGGAGGTTGGCCGTGGTCTGCGCATCTGTGTCGACCAGCAAGGCGTGCGCATGGATGCCGAGCGTTTGGGCGATGCCGTTCATGATGTCAACACGTTGACTGTCATTGCCAATGAGAGCTACGGCTCGTTCGTTGAGGCTCTGCAGAAAGAGACGCGTGAGGCTTTGCGCGAGCGTCCTTCCTTGGCAACTGTCGATTATTTCGAGGGACGCAAGTTCAAGGTGGGCGAAGATGTTCACACCATCTCCAAAATGGAGGCGTCGGCCATTGTCAACTATCTCTATGAAAACGACTACGTGGACGGCATTGGCAACATCCAGCTGTCGTATCACGACGACCTCAATTCAGGCAATTTGGCTCCAATGGGCAAGAAGCTGGCCCCAATCAGCGAACAAGTCCACAAGCTGATACAAGGAATCTTCAACCCCGATGCCCTCGCGGGCATGGTGGAGGATGCCAACGAGAAGGCCAATGCCGTCAACGACCATTTAAACGACAACGCAAAGAAGCAAGAGTTCAAACGGTTGTGGAATGAAATCAATCACCGCTATGTCTATACTGTCCACTACGATAGCGAAGAGCTGATAAGAAAAGCCATTGACTCCATCAACAAGAATCTCCGTGTTGCGGAACTAAAGTATCTCGTCGCGACAGGCCAGCAAGGCGCTAACGACTTGAATTTCACGGGCGTCCAACGCACCCGTACTCAGTCGCTACATGAAGTGTCAACGAGCGATGTTCCTTACGACCTCGTAGGCGAAATTGCCCGTGGCGCAACTCTTACGCGACGCACCGTGGTGCGCATCCTGAAAGGCATCAACTCGGCCAAGCTCTATATGTTTAGGAACAACCCCGAGGAGTTCATCCGCAATGTGGTGCGCCTCATTAAGGACCAAAAGGCCACCATGATTGTGGAGCATATCAGCTACAACAAGACGGAGCAAACCTACGATACCGACATCTTCACTAAGGAGAAGAGCTGTTTGCCTGTCAACAAGGCATATCCCGCCAAGAAGCACATTCTCGACTACGTCTTTGCCGACAGCAAGGGAGAACGCCAGTTCGCCGAAGATTTAGACAAGGCCGACGAGGTCTGCGTCTATGCCAAGTTGCCCCGCTCATTCCAAATTCCCACCCCTGTCGGCAAATACGCTCCCGACTGGGCTATCGCCTTCCACGACAACATGGGTGTTAAGCACATCTTCTTCATTGCCGAGACAAAAGGATCTATGGATTCCATGCAGTTGAAAGGTGTCGAGAAAGCCAAAATCGACTGCGCAAAGAAACTCTTCAACAACGTCTCGACAAGCAAGGTCCGCTATCACGAGGTCAATAGCTACGAAGCCTTGCTGGATGTCATTAAAAACCTCAGCTGACAACCTTTTTGGGGGGAGTCGTTTCGGGAGGAGAGAGGCCTTAAATCATCCCTTCCTCTTCTCCCCCGTTCCCTTAAACGTCAACACAAACGCCAAGCAAACCACAGCCGAATACGCCGCAAATATAAACCACGACGTCCTCCAACCCTCCATCTGCTCCGCTATTCCGCTTTGTGAGTAAACAAAGTGGTTCACAACCATTTGCGCCCCAAGTGTGCCAATCGCCGCGCCCAAGCCGTTCGTCATGAGCATGAAAAGTCCCTGCGCACTCGAACGCTTCGATGGCTCAACCTCGCTGTCCACAAATAGCGATCCCGAGATGTTGAAGAAGTCAAACGCGACGCCATATACAATCATCGAGAGTGTCAACGCCAACAGCCCAGGCATGACGGGCGACCCAATCCCAAACAGCCCAAACCGCAAGAACCAAGCCGACATCGAGATTATCATCACTGCCCTAATGCCATACCGCTTCAAGAAGAACGGTATCAACAAGATGCACAGTGTCTCCGACACCTGCGAGAGCGAGATCAGCAAGTTGGCGTGTCCCGCAAAAAACGCGTCTTTATACTCTTCCAAGTCGCCAAAAGACAATATGTAAGGCCCCGCGTACCCGTTGGTAATCTGCAACGATACGCCCAACAACATCGAGAAGAGGAAAAACGCGAACATTCGAGGCTCTTTCATGAGGCGGAATGAGTCAAGACCCATCCGCTCTTGCCAACTCTTGCCGCTCCCTCCGTCCTGGCTAACGGCGCATCGTGGCAAGGTGAACGCATACACGCCAAGCGCAATGCCCCACGCACCGCTAACCATGAACTGCCAAGCCGATTCCTGAATCTCCAGCAGGTCCACTGCCCACATCGAGACCAAGAACCCGACAGTCCCAAATATCCTAATCCGCGGGAAGTCACTCACCGTGTCAAGCCCCGAGCCCTGCATGGCCGAGTACGCCACGGAGTTCGAAAGCCCAAGGGTCGGCATATAAAATGCCACCGACAACGAGTACAACGGAAATATGTCCCCAAACTCCAACTCCGGCGTGGTCATCCCAATGAAGCACACGGCCATCATCAACCCACCCGAAATCAAGTGCGACGCTCCAAGCAACCGCTGAGCCTCTATCCATCGGTCCGCCAATATGCCAAATATGGTCGGCATGATAATCGACACCCAGCCCTGCACCGAGTAAAAGTATCCTATCGTCTCCCCTAAACCCTTGGAGGCCAAGAAGCTGCTCATCGAGGTCAAATACGCGCCCCAAGTGGCAAACTCCAAAAAGAAAAGCGTCGTCAGACGCAACCGCAATGACATGGCTATACCAATTCTGTTTTATTTGTGCTCCGTGAATACTATTCTTTTCCACAACAAGGCTGCGGCAATACGCAACCTCGCGCTACGCAAAACGCACAGCGTCAAACATTTGTGTCTGTAAATATAACGACTTACTGCCATTCAAAGCCTTTTTTTTGCCCCGAAATTTGAAAATTCATGCGCTATTTGCTTTCTTTGCATCGTTATTCGCAAAACGCCCATCGGGTGTCCGCCTATGACATCGCCCGCCGGGGCTCTCCCCAAACGGCAAAAAAGTGCCATGGAAAGGCTAATATCACTACCCCCTTATCATCGGCACCCTCCATTCAAGATTTTTATTAACCAAAACGAAAAGAAAATCATGTCAGAGATTGCAGCTAAAGTAAAGGCAATTATCGTTGACAAACTTGGTGTTGACGAGAACGAGGTCACAGAAGAGGCAAGCTTCACCAACGACCTCGGCGCGGATTCCCTCGACACCGTCGAGCTCATCATGGAGTTCGAGAAGGAGTTCGGTATCACCATCCCCGACACCGAGTCTGAGAACATCAAGACCGTCGGTGACGCTATCGATTACATCGAGGCTCACAACAAATAATCTGACTTCACAACTGAATTTATGGAGCTGAAAAGAGTAGTAGTTACGGGCTTAGGTGCTATCTCGCCCCTGGGCAACAATCTCGCCGACACTTGGCAGGCCCTCGTCGCTGGCGTCAGCGGTGCTGCGCCCATAACACACTTCGACGCCACCAAATTCAAGGCAACCTTCGCCTGCGAAGTCAAAAATTTCGACGGAAACAAGATTTTCGGTAAAGACGCTCGTAAGATGGATCTCTTTACGCAGTACGCTATCGTCGCTGCGGACGAGGCCATCAACGACGCGGCTTTTAATTTCGACAACGAAGACAAAAGTCGCATTGGCGTCATCTGGGGTACTGGCATCGGCGGTATCAAGACATACTTCGACGAGGCTAAAGAGTTCGTCCTCGGCGACGGTACGCCACGATTCAGCCCTTTCTTCATCCCCAAGATTATTGCGGACATCGCCCCAGGCCACATCTCTATCCGACACGGCCTCGGTGGACCTAACTTCGGCACCGTCTCTGCCTGCGCATCCTCTACAACGGCTCTCTGCGTAGCTTTCGACCTTATCCGTCTCGGACGTGCCACGGCTGTCGTCAGCGGCGGCTCCGAAGCTCCCATCACCGTCTCAGGCGTGGGAGGCTTCACCTCAATGAAGGCTCTCTCCACCCGCAACGACGATCCCAAGACCGCTTCAAGGCCTTTCGATAAGGACCGCGACGGTTTCGTAATCGGCGAAGGTGGCGCCTGCCTCGTCCTTGAGGAGTATGATCACGCTGTCAAGCGTGGCGCGCATATCTACTGCGAGCTCGTCGGCGGCGCTCACTCTGCTGATGCCTACCACATCACGGCCCCGCATCCACAAGGCGATGGTGCCGCTCGTGTCATGGTCGACGCCCTCCGCGATGCCGATCTCAAACCAGAGGATATTGACTACATCAATGTCCACGGCACTTCGACACCTCTCGGCGACAAGGGAGAGCTTATTGCTATCGGCAAGGTCTTCAACGACCACGCCTACAAGCTCAATATCAGCTCCACCAAGTCCATGACTGGTCACCTCCTCGGTGCCACAGGTGCGCTTGAGGCAATTGCTTGCGTCAAGTCCATCGAAAACGGCATCATTCCTCCAACGATCAACCACTTCACCGACGATCCAGACATCGACCCTAAACTTAACCTCACGTTCAATGAGGCGCAACAGCGTCAAGTCAAGGCCGCTATGTCCAACACTTTCGGCTTCGGTGGTCACAACGGTACCCTTATCTTCAAGGCCCTTTAACCTTCGTCGTGGGTATCCATGAACTCATAAAACTTTTTTCCCGAAAGGGAAGAAAGTTTTATTTTTTTATATGGAAGACGGCCGGCTATATGCCGCGCTCTTTGCGCCATTTCAACCTCGCCTTCATCCATAAGTCCGTCGGTCTCGCTAATTCAGCTTCTGCCCACGCCAAGAACAATGAGCGTCTCGAATATCTCGGCGATGCCATTCTTGAAGCCGTCGTCTCCGACATTCTCTATCACCGCTTCCCCGATGAGCAGGAGGGCTATCTCTCCAAGCTGCGCTCCAACATGGTCTGCCGAGCCCGCCTCAATGCCATTTCCATGGAGCTCGGGCTGGATAAGTACATTGTCATGACGTCCCGCAAGGATTTGGTTATAAGCCACATCCCCGGCGATGCCCTTGAGGCGTTTGTCGCCGCCATCTATCTTGACGGCGGTCTCCGCAAGGCCCGCAAGTTCGCTCTCCGCCACGTCGCCAACGACAGGCGAATAGCCGAGGCCCTCGGAGAGATGAAGCAAGACAATTACAAGAGCCAACTCGTAAATCTCGGCGAGCAGTCCGGTGTCGAGGTCTTTTTCGAGACACACCGCTCAACCGACGAGGAGAAAAATCCCGATGTCAATTTCGTTACAGAGGTCAAGCTCGCCGATGTCGTCGTCGGTCGAGGTGCCGGCCGCTCCAAGAAGTTGGCTGAGCAAATGGCCGCACGCATGGTGCTCGAAGGTATCCGCCTCGGCGAGATTGAGATGAAGGACAAACGCGCCTCCGACGATTCCGCTTCCGAGGCCGCGCCCCAATCCCAATCCGCGTCCGCCGGTCAACCCCTTCCTTTTCCGCCAGCCAACACAGCGGCAAAGTGTCTCCACTTCAATCTATACCCATCCACCCCCAACCCTACCGAAACGGCGGCGCATATCTGCCTACCCTCGCTCCCGTTAAGCGAGGATATTTTCGCCCCCTTGGCGAGCGAGGTCAATCCATTGTGCGAGGCTGATGCCCCCGACGGTCTCGTCCCAAGTCTCCACTGCGCCGATTCGTCCGACTCCGAGGACGATATGCTCCGCAGCCTGGGTGCGACAAGTTAAATCGCGCTCTGACCTTTTACCCGGGGCTGATTCAAATACTTTTCATAGAATGACACCACCTCCTGATAGTGGAGCTTTATTTTCGTCGGCTCCATCAGGAATCTTCGTGTGTCGGGGTCGTTAAGGGTGTTGAGGTCTACCATTTGCAGACCCTTTATTCTTAGGTAATAATCCAACACCTCTTCGTCGGTAAATCTGTGGCCTGTCAGTTCGTGCAGGTCGGCTACTAACTGTTGACGCATCGTCCCTTTCTTGTCGCCAGGAAGCAGGTATGCGCACAAGCGCTCAACTGTCTTCACCCGCATCTCTACCAAGTTTTTCCTCCGTTTGTGGACAATGATGGCTGTCGCAAGTGTTATGCTTACGATGCCAAATGCTGTTAATATGAGGACGCCAATGGGACCCATCTCTTTCTAATGTTGCACAATCTAAACAAATATACGAACTTTTTAGCTATTCCCATCCGTCCCATCCTTTTAGCCTCTCCGCAATGTACTCTTGCTCCGCTTGCCCGGGCGTCGGGATTAGCTCCGCCCGCCGTCCCAATGCCGCAAGGTCCATTATCGTGCTATATCCCGAGCGGCATATTATTTTCCGTGCCGAGAGTATCAGCCCCTTAAGCCGAGGCCCGTCAGCGTGTCCAATCACTTCCACTCCGCCCTCTGTCCTTCGGTCGCCCTCTTGCCCAACGCCGCGCCCGCATACCACTACTCGCCGCCCCGTCTCTTTCTCTAATCTCCCTATCAGCTCTTTTTCAAACATCCCCCTCTGCGGCTCAGGCCCCGATACGAGGCCCAACCACTCCACGTCTCCCACCACCTCCGCCTCCGTGTCGCTCAGCCGCGAGACGATGCCAATCTTATGCACTCGCAGTCCCTCGCTCCCCTCCGCGGACAAGTCTCCACTAAGTCCCCCAATGCGCCAGTCGGGCACGAGTATCCCGTCAAACCTCTTCATCATCTGCCGCAATGCGTACGCCACAATGCCCTCAATCCACCGCGGGCAATGTCTGCTCACCCGTGGACGCAACTGATGTGTAATCATTACGCTGGCGCACCGTCTGTCCCATACGCCATACCTGTTGTCCGATATTATGAGGTCGGGGCGAAGAGCGTCCACAAGTGCCGCCGTCTCCCGTCGTTCGCACCATGTCCGCCACAAGAATGCCGGCACCTGCATCCCAATGGCCACCCATTGAGTCCGCCCCCTGCTCAGCCTCGGCGAGAACGATTTCAGCTCTACGCTCGCCAATTCGGGGTGGTCGTGCCTAAGCAGTTCCAACGATCGTCCGCTCCCCGCCAAGGTTATCATGCAACCCCGCCGTTTCAACGTCCCAACAATGGCCGATGTCCGTGTGCCATGCCCAAGGCCCCAGTCCAATGCTGTGACCAATACTCTGCTTCCACGCGTCAGGTTCACTTTGCTCTTATCGTAAAAGGCTGTTTTTCAATGTTTAGGCGAAATGTCAACTCCGTCCCCTCTTCCCCAAATTCCACGCTCATGTCAACGCCGCTTATCCAATCCACAAAGATAATTTTCGCGTTGAGGATGTTGTCCCCCTCCCATCCGTAAGTCCCGCAGGCCGTAAGGTGAGGCCCCATGCCCGAGTATGCCCCGAACACCGTCCCTCGTGAGTGTGGGGCGAATTTCGTTGCCACTTTTGTCTCCTCCCATCGCCCGTTGCCAAGCCGTACGCTCTCCCTCATTCCGTCTTCTTTCTCTACGTCGAGTATCATTTTGCCCCGCTCCCGACGCAGTGTCAACGTCTTCCATTTCAGTTTGTTGTCAGGCAGCTCTATGCGCTGCCCAATGTGCCGCGCGTGCCTCTTGCCAACCTTCTCCCCTTTTGCCATCGGCAGTGCATATCTTTTCTCTTTGTCCGCCAACTCTTTCGCCGCGTCGCTCTCTGCCAATGCCTGTTCCGATAGGGTGGGGGCAACGTCGCGGAATAAGGCTCTGCGCTCATGTTCCCCCGGCTCTAGCGTGTTGCAACACTGCGTAATCACGGCCACCATGTCCTCCTGCGGCATTACTATTATAAATTGTCCATGAAGCCCGTCGGCCCGCATCGCCGTCCCGTTTTCACACAGCCACGTCTGTAGCCCATACCCCACGCTATCCACGTGTACGCTCATCATCTTGTCTACCCATTCCGACGGAATCAGCTGACGCCCCTCCCATCGCCCTTTGTCCAATAGCAGTTGCCCAAATTTAGCCATCGATTCCGTCTGAAGATACAGTCCCCATCCGCCGCAACTCACGCCCTCAGGGCCGTAGTCCCATCCCACTTCCGTTATGTGCAAATGCTCAAACAGCCGCTTCCGCAAATACTCCAATGTGCTTTCGCCCGTCACGTGGCTGATTATTGCCGAAAGCACGTACGTCGCCATGGAGTCGTACGCAAACCGCTTCCCTGGCGTGTCCACTGTCTCCGATGCCAAGTATTTCCGCGTCCACTCCGTCGGCTGTTTCCGTATCTCTGCCGATGGCCGTATGCCCGTGCGCATGGTCAGCAGGTCGCCAACGCTCAATGTCTTCTGCATTCCGACAAGCTCTTCGCCCAAGATGTCCACCACCAGGTCTTCCATCTTGAGCCGTTTCTCCCCAATCGCAATCCCTATCGCCGCCGCGGTGAATGTCTTCGAGCATGAGAATAGCGCGTGTCCATGCTCAGCCCTAAATGGGCTGGGGTGAATCTCGCCAATCACCTTCCCGTGTCGCAAGAGCATTGCGCTGTGTATCTCCGTCCCGCGTGTCGACATGAGGGTGTCAAACCATGCGCCGACCTTTTCCGATGCCACGCCCTGCGATTCCGGTGTGGCTCTCTCCAAGTCGCCCGTCTGCCCATACGTATGTAATGGTGCGCCAAGGGCAATAATTAGGAAAAATCTGTACAGAATTTTCATCCGAGTGGAAATATTTTCTTTGAAGCCTAAAACTAATATAGTGAGAAATTCTACATTCTCGCACATCGTGGTTAAGTAGACCGTCTCTTTTTAGTAATTTTGTGCCCGACCATCTTTTTTCTCCCCACTTCTAATCTTTTAAGGAAAGAGAAACCATGCCAATACGCATTCCAGACGCACTCCCAGCCAAGAAGACTCTCGAGAGCGAGCGCGTGTTCGTAATGAGCGAGAGCCGTGCAATGACGCAGGATATCCGTACACTCCGAATCCTGATTCTCAATCTCATGCCCAACAAGGTGACCACCGAGACCCAACTCCTCAGGGCTCTCTCCAATTCGCCTCTCCAAGCCTCTGTGGATCTCATGATGGTCAAGTCCCACACTGCCCGCAACACCTCCGCCGAGCATCTCAGCTCCTTCTATCTCACTTTCGACGAGGTCCGCGGCCGCAAATACGACGGAATGATTATCACAGGCGCGCCCGTCGAGCAGATGCCCTTCGAGGAGGTCGACTATTGGGAGGAGCTGTGCGAGATCATGGATTGGTCTCGCGAGAATGTCACCAGCACTCTCCATATCTGCTGGGGCGCACAGGCTGGCCTCTACCATCATCACGGAATCCCCAAATACCCCCTCCCCGAGAAGATGTTCGGTGTCTTCCGCCATCGTGTCCTCGACCTCACCGTCCCCCTCGTCCGCGGCTTCGACGATGTCTTCTGCGCGCCCCACTCGCGCCATACTGGTACCCTCCGCGCCGACATCGACGCCTGTCCCGATCTCCGTCTCCTCGCGTATTCTCCAATGGCTGGCCCATACCTGAGCATGTCCAACGACGGCCGCCAAATCTACGTTATGGGTCACTCTGAGTACGACCGCGATACGCTCAAAGACGAGTACCTCCGCGACAAGGCCAAGGGACTCCTCATCCGTATGCCCTACAACTATTTCCCCGACGACGACCCTACCCGAGTTCCACAAAAGAGCTGGCGTTCCCACTGCCACCTACTCTTCACCAATTGGCTCAATTACTACGTCTATCAGGAGACGCCCTACAATTTGTAGGAAAAATTGCCCCGCCCCTATTGCAGTGAACGATAAAACACCTATCTTTGCACTCGGAAACGCCGAAGAGGCTTCCGTTTCATCGGCGATCCGTTAGCTCAGTTGGTAGAGCACAACACTTTTAATGTTGGGGTCCTGGGTTCGAGCCCCAGACGGATCACCTCTCATAACCACTTCTACTCCTGCGGTATTCAACGACCGTGGGAGTTTTTCTTTTCCCCCTTCCTCTTCAACCCGTCTCCCCCCATGGGGTGCAAATGTTAAATTCAGCCCCCTGTTTTTTACTTAATATTTTGCTCTGATATGCAAATGTTCCTACCTTTGTTATCATGAGCAGAAAAATTATAATGTGGGTCACTATCATCCTACCCCTTGCTTTCGTAGGCCTCGTGTTTATGCAAGTAAGGTGGATTATGGAGGCCTGCAAGCTCAGAGATAGCCAGTTCGACCAAGCCGTCGTCCGTAGTATCGACAACGTGGTCCAACGGCTCGAGACCGACGAGGTCATGGAGGCCCGACACGAGGGTTCCGTGTCCTCACCCTCCATGCGCGACCCCTCACTCCTCACCCGCCACAGGACCGACGGCTCCCACAATTCAACCGAGGAGATCAGCCTCACCTTCAAGCTCGATAATTTCGGTTTCTATAAGCTCGATGCCACCCGAGGCGGTACGCTCATCTCAGCCGATGCCGGTCTAGTCGACGCCCGAAATGTCTTCGGCAACGACATGGTCAGCAATGCCTACATGATGCTCAACAATGTCCTCATGCGCAAGCTGCGCTATATCAGGGCAAAAATGACAAAGAGCGTCTTCGAGGATAAGCCCATCGAGGTCCGCGTCAATCCCCAACGCCTCGACGCCCTCCTCATGCAGAGCTTCTCCGACAACGGTGTCTACTCGCCCTACGAGTTCGCCGTCTACAATGCCGCCGGCCAGATGGCTTTCTCCAGCCACGCTTTCGACCCGGCTTTCGATGCCCCTAAGTACGAGAAGAAGCTCTATCCCAACGATATGCACGCCCGTGCGCATTACGTCACGGTCTATTTCTCCGAGAAGCCCGATGTCATGAGTGGCCTGCTCACACTCATCGTCCCCACGGTCTTCTTCGGCCTCATCGTAATGATCCTCTCGACCTATACCCTCGTCGTCATCTTCCGCCAAAAGAAGATCGAAGTCATTAAGAATGACTTCATCAGCAACATGACCCACGAGTTCAAGACCCCCATCTCCACAATGTCCCTCGCCGCCCAGATGCTGCGCGACTTGGCCGACACAGTCAAGCCCGATTTCATCCGACGCAATACGGGAATCATCATCGACGAGGGGCGCCGCCTCACAATCCAGGTCGAGAAGATTCTCCAGATGTCGAGCTTCGACAGAGGCAAGGCCCGCCTGAAGCTCGAACGTCGCGATGTCAACGAGATTGTGGATAAGGTGGTCAACAATTTCCGCGTCAAGGTCGAGAGCGTCAACGGCGAGATTAGCGAACGCCTCGATGCCTCCCCCTCCGAGGCCATGGTGGACAATGTCCACTTCACCAACGTAATCTACAATCTCCTCGATAACGCTTTCAAGTACCGACGCGACGCGCCTATGTTGCACGTCTGGACACGAAATGCCAACAACGGAATCGTCATTTCGGTCAAAGACAACGGTCTCGGCATCTCAAAAGAGGACCAAAAGCGCATTTTTGAGAAGTTTTACCGCGTATCAACAGGAAACCGCCACGACATCAAAGGCTTCGGTCTCGGCTTAGCCTACGTCAAAAAAATCGTCGAAGATCACGGTGGGCAAATTTCTGTTGAAAGCGAGTTGAATGTAGGAACAAAATTTGATATATATTTGCCTTTAATAAAGTAATTATTATGGAAGACAAGAAAAAGCACAAGATTCTCTTGGCCGAGGACGACAGCAATCTCGGCGTTTTGCTGTGCGAATATCTCCAGGCCAAGGACTATGCGGCCGATTTGGCTCACGACGGTGAGGAGGCATACAATATGTTCATCAATGACAAATATGACCTGTGCATATTCGATGTCATGATGCCTAAGAAAGACGGCTTCACCCTCGCCAAGGAGGTCCGCATGGCCAATGTCGACGTGCCTGTCGTCTTCCTCACTGCGCGCAATGTCAAGGAGGACGTCATACAGGGCTTCAAGCTCGGCGCCGACGACTACCTGACCAAGCCCTTCAGCATGGAGGAGCTCATCATGCGCATCGAGGCCATCCTCCGACGCACCTCCGGCGAAAGCCCCGTCCTCGATGTCTACAAGCTCGGCCGCTTCAAGTTCGACACACAAAAGCAGCAGCTCATCGACGGCGACAACGTCATCAAGCTCACAACCAAGGAGAGTGAGCTACTCAAGCTCCTCTGCACCAACGCCAACCGCGTCCTCGAACGCAACGTGGCCCTCAAGACCATCTGGGTCGACGACAATTACTTCAATGCCCGCAGCATGGACGTCTACATCACGAAGTTGCGCAAGCACCTCAAGGACGACCCGTCTGTGGAAATTATAAACGTACACGGCAAGGGCTACAAGCTCGTCATGTAGGTAGCAATCCTGTGAAGGAGAGCGACAAGGGTTTCTTTCGGGATTACCGCAAATCCCTGGGGATTGTTTTTTAGCTTAATAGTTTGTCCCGAGTCGCGCTGACCGACGACTTCTCCAAGAAAATGTAGGGAGGTATTATGACATTTGGAGTCTTATTGCCGGCTCCTTTCTAACGACTGACGTCCACCCCTGCGAGAGCAGAGGTGGACGTCTTTTTATGCCGTGTGCTGCCCTTGCGCAGCCCGTCTTGTCGTGGCGTTAGTGCATCCGCCTGCCTATTATGTTGAAGAACTCTTCCCGAGTGGCCGTGCTGTTCATGAATGCACCCGTAAAGTCCGATGTCGTCGTCACGGCGTTCTGCTTCTGTACTCCGCGCATCTGCATACACATGTGCTGAGCCTCAATCACGACGGCCACGCCCAGCGGATTCAGCGTTTCCTGTATGCACTCCTTAATCTGCGACGTGAGCCGCTCTTGCACCTGCAATCGGCGAGCAAAGGCATCCACCACACGCGGCAACTTAGACAGCCCCGTAATCTTGTCCCGAGGGATATAGCCAACGTGAGCCTTGCCAAAGAAAGGAAGAAGGTGATGCTCGCACAGCGAGTATATCTCAATGTCTTTAACGACAATCATCTGCTGAAACGGCTCGTTAAACATCGCCTGGCGCAGTATCGCCTCCGGGTCTTCCGCATACCCCTTCAAGAGGAATTGCATCGCCTTGGCCGCCCGAGCCGGTGTCTTGATAAGACCCTCGCGCGACGGGTCTTCGCCCAAGGTGCTGATTATGCCGGTATAATACCCGGCAAGCCGTTCCGTCTTTTCTTCGTCGTATATGTTGTTGTCGTCCTGCAGCTCCGCCGCGCTAACCACTTGCGTCATTTTATTTCTATTCTGAATATTTATCTTCACCTGCGAAGTTACGAAAAAGTAGGGGAGGTATCTTTATTTCCTTCTGTGGGCGTTTCTATGCCTCCTGTGCTATGGGTACGAGGTCGAAGGAGAGGTCGTCTTCGGATAGCGAGCATTCGCTGAACATTTTCTTAATGATCGAAATTTTGTCTTTCGTGCTGTTGGCGGTGTCGACGTAGCAGGTTAGGGAGATTTGGGAACATCCGTCGTGAGGCTCGGTATGGAAGTGGCCTTTTTGCGAGCAAAGGAAGTCGATTGCAGACTTGTGTTCGCGGTATACCATTGCGCAAAGTCCGGCGAGCATGGATTTCCAAGAGTCCACTTCCTGACGCGTTCCTTTGTAGGTGAATGCGCTTATTGTTCTTCCTGTGAGCTCTGTATCCTCGTCGCTAAACATGACGTTATCGACGGGTCTCTCGATTGGTTTAAATGTGGAGGTCGGCATCGGCCATATTGTCTTGAACTTCTCAATGAGCTTGTGCTGGCGGTCGAGGATTTCGGTTTCTGTCCATTGGGAATAACCTTTCAGGTCGGCGCCGATGCTGTATATACTGTCTTTGTAACCGACAATTTGCTTGCCATTTCGGTCTGTCGTGCCGTTCCATTTTTCGTCGAACGACGAGTTGCTGTAGCTTTGGTTGTAGGCGGAGAGCGTAAGGTTGGCGAAGGTGTGGAGGTACTTGTCGTGAATCTCCTGGAAGTTGGGTCCGAGGTCGTTTTTCCATCTTGGCGATAGGGTTTGCGGCATGATGTGCTCGATGGAGATGGTGCCGTTTTTCATGTTGCCGACGATGTCGACGAACTCCTTGCTGAGGCCGTTGTTCATTCTTTCGAACATGAAGTAACGGTATGCAAGAGGCATTTTATATACGTTTCGCACTCGCATCTCTTCTGCGACTTTGTTGTCGGAAGGCAGCTCGGAATTGCCTTGTTTTCTTATGAGTACGTATTTTAGGACTTCGGGGTAGGACGAGACGAATGGCTCGTCGTGTTTCTCGAACTCTTTGATGTGCTTCATGATGTCCGAGTGCAGGGAGGCGAAAACCTTGTTGAGTGCGTTTGCCGGTAAGCCACATATGATGCGTCTCGCCATATAGCACTCTATTGTTTGAACAACAGTATGCCTGTCTGCCAACGGCATTCCCGACTCTTCAGCGTAGATGAAGAATTGGACGAGGAACGGCATATATTGCTGTGTGTCAATGTAGGAGAGTTGTCGGAGCAGTTTGTTTAAGACGGAGTCGCCGAGGTCGGCTTTCTGTATTTTGTCGTATTGGATGGCGTACTTGAACATATCCGCCATTTGCTCCATCTTGGAGAGTCCGGATTCGCTACTGTATGTTTTGAACTCAAAATAGAGGTTTTCTATCTTGGCGACTTTGTTGGCTTTGGACTTTATTGTCAAGTAGTCGCGGATGAACATTGTTGGCTGGTAGGCCGTGGCTATTTCGATCTTGTTCCAATACTTGTCATACGCCTCCTCTTGCTCTTTTGAATTGAGCGACATGAGTAGGTTGTTGCGGATTTTGTCCGATTCGCTGAGGTCGAGGCCTGTGGAGTTGAGGCTTTCGAAGATGAGTTGCGGGTCGTCGTCCTTTCCGAGCCAAATGCTTATAATTTCTAATTTGTTGATAGCTTCAAGTATTTCCTCCAATTTCAACCCGCACTTCTTTACCTCGTCGTAGAAAAAAAGGTAGTTGCGCGTGACGACGGAGTCCATTATGAACTCTTCAGGGCTTTTGAACAGGAGTGCATCAAAGGCCTCCATGTCTTTTTTGATGGGTTTAAGCTTTACCTTGCGCTCGGTTTTCCGCCACTTGTCAATCAGAAATCTCTCGCTCACGTTTTGGATATAATAGTCCTTGTCTTCAGAGGGCAGTTCGTCTGATTTTGCGGCATTAATCATGGCGATCAAGATGAGCGAGACAGTCGTTATGCGTTGTTGTCCGTCAATGATCAGTCTTTCGTCGCCGTTTGCTTCTGATTGGCTGTATACAATACTGCCAAAGAAATGGCTTTTGCTCCCGTCTTCATGAATCCGAAGGAGGTCGGAGAATAATTGGCGGCAATTGCCTTCTTTCCAGTCGTAGTTGCGCTGATATAGGGGGATGCAAAAGCGTTTGTTATTTTCGAGAAATTCTACGAGTTGTTGTTCGTTTCCTTTCATGTCTTAAGGTTTATTGGTTTTTAGCGTTTGATATGTGCGCCGCTTTGTTGTATGGGTTGTATGCGAAGTTAGTCAAAAGTAGTTCATTGCGATGAGATGTGTGTAAAACAAAAAAGCCCGACCCCAATGAGGTCAGGCAAGAGACTGTATTTTCTGTGATTCCGTTGGGATTCGAACCCAAGACCCACAGCTTAGAAGGCTGTTGCTCTATCCAGCTGAGCTACGGAACCATCGCTTTTGCGGCGCAAATATAGTGTTTTTTTCTGAGAGATGACCTTTGCCGCAGATGCTTATTTGATTTTGAGAAATGCCGCGGCTACCATGCCCGGAATTGTCATGACGCAAGCAAGGGTGAAGATGCCCGCAAATGAGCCGTCAAGCCACTCCAAAAGGACACCCGCCGCCATCCCGGGCAGAATGAGGCTCAGCGACATCAGCGATGTGCCTATGGCATACTCCGCAGCCTTATACTCCGCATCGGCAACGTATCGCAACATCACGAGCATATAGGCCGTGAACCCAATTCCATACCCAAACTGCTCAGTCATTACGGCCGCATCAATCCAATGGCTGTCTGCCGATGGCGCAAAGTAAGCAAGTGCCACGTACGCAACGTTAGGCGCGTTCATCATGAGTATCATGGGCCAAAGGGCGCGCCGTGTGCCTATCCGCGAGGCTATGATGCCGCCCAATACGCCGCCCGCCACGAGAGACAGCACTCCAAACGTCCCGTACGTTATTCCGCATTGCTCGACAGACACCCCAAGGCCCCCATCGGCCGGCGAGGCTTTGAGGAAGGGAAGCACGGTCTTCGTGATGATGGCTTCGCCAAGGCGGTATAGCACGAAAAACGCCACAGCCGCCACACCCCCCTCGTGCGAAAAGAAGGAGCGCAAGGCTCGCCAGAACACTTTAAGCCCGTCGTCCTGCCGCCCTTGGGGTTCGTCAATGCGTGGCATCCCAATTCGGCACAAGACGGCCATGAGCATCAGCGTGAGCCCCGCAATGCCTATGGACACAGCCCATCCCGTTGGCGCGTTATAATGCGAGGCCACACTTCCGGCAATGTACGGGACGAGGCCCGTGGCAATGACCATTGCAATGCGGTAAAACGTGGAGCGGATGCCCACAAAGAAAGACTGCGCCCGCTCGTCGAGCGCCATCATGTAATACCCGTCGCAAGCAATGTCGTGGCTCGCCGAGGCAAATGCTATGATGAGCATCAGGCCAAGAGAGAGCGGATAAAAGGATTCCGTCAACATGGCAAGCCCCAAGAGCAAGATGGCGACAGCAAGGACAATCTGCGTCACGCGCACCCACCCCAGTTTCGTGGCGTATCTCTCTACAAAGGGAGCCCAAAGCGGCTTTAGCGACCACGGGAGGCAGACGACGCTGGTCCAAAAGGCAAAGGAGGCTATCGGTACGTCCATGTCGGCGTAGATGAGCGACGATGTCGTCATGACGAGGCAACTCGGGATGCCCTGGAAGACGTAGAGGCTTGGAACCCAACGCCATCCGGATGTTTTATCGGTCATGGGCTGAAAGGGGGTCTTATGGGTAATAGAAAGGGCGGCTGGCGAGGTCTTGAGGCTCGCTTAGCCGCCCAATATCATGTTCGGGGAGTGGATGTTCGCTTAGGAGAGTTTACGGGCGACCTCGATCTCCTCGTAGGCCTCGATGATGTCGCCAACCTGTATGTCGTTGTATCCCTTGACGTTCAGACCGCACTCAAGGCCGGCAACGACCTCTTTGACGTCGTCCTTGAACCTCTTGAGGCTTTCGAGTTCGCCAGAGTGGACTACGATACCGTCGCGGATAATGCGGACCTTGCTCTTGCTCTTGACCTTGCCGTCGTTGACAAAGCAGCCGGCAATGGTGCCAACCTTGGAGATCTTGAATGTCTCGCGGATTTCGAGGTTGCCAGTGACTTGCTCGCGAATCTCGGGCGAAAGCATTCCCTCCATTGCGCTCTTGAGCTCCTCAATGGCGTCGTAGATGATGGAGTAGAGGCGGATGTCAATCTTCTCCTTCTCGGCAAGGCGGCGAGCGTCAGCCGACGGACGGACTTGGAAGCCAATGACGACGGCGTTGGATGCCGTGGCGAGCATGATGTCGCTCTCGGAGATTTGACCGACGGCCTTGTGGATGACGTTGACGCGTATCTCCTCGGTCGACAGCCTGATGAGGGAGTCGGAGAGTGCCTCGACAGAGCCGTCCACGTCGCCTTTGACAATGACGTTGAGCTCCTGGAAGTTGCCGAGCGCAATGCGGCGACCAATTTCGTCGAGCGTGATGTGGGGAGTGGCTCGCATGCTGAACTCGCGCTGCAGCTGATCGCGCTTGTTGGCCACGTCCTTAGCCTCTTTCTCGTCAGCAAAGACGTTGAACTTCTCGCCAGCCTGTGGCGCGCCGTTAAGGCCGAGGACGAGGACAGGCGTAGACGGAGCGGCTACATCGACCTTCTGGTTTCGCTCGTTGAACATGGCCTTGACGCGTCCGTAGTTGGAGCCGCAGACAACCATGTCGCCCGGGTGGAGTGTACCGTTGCGCACGAGAACCGTTGCAACGTAGCCACGCCCCTTGTCGAGCGAGCTCTCGATAACGTTGCCACTGGCGGCGCGGTCCGGATTGGCCTTAAGGTCTTGGAGGTCGGCAACAAGGAGGACTTTCTCCAAAAGTTTGTCTACGTTGATGCCTTTCTTCGCGCTTATCTCTTGGCACTGGTATTGACCGCCCCACTCCTCTACGAGGTAGTTCATGTTGGCCAGTGCCTCACGAATCTTGTCGGGATTGGCACCCGGCTTGTCTATCTTGTTGATGGCGAAGACAATGGGGACACCGGCTGCCGAGGCGTGGTTGATGGCCTCGATGGTCTGGGGCATGACGCTGTCGTCGGCAGCTACGATGATGATGGCAACGTCCGTGACTTGCGCACCGCGTGCACGCATTGCGGTGAAGGCCTCGTGACCAGGGGTGTCGAGGAAGGTAATCTTACGGTCGTTCTCAAGGGTGACGCTGTACGCGCCAATGTGCTGCGTAATGCCGCCAGCCTCGCCCTGGATAACGTTGGTGTTGCGGATGTAGTCGAGGAGCGATGTCTTGCCGTGGTCTACGTGACCCATGACGGTGACAATCG
This sequence comes from Bacteroidales bacterium, assembly GCA_022768325.1. Taxonomy (GTDB): domain Bacteria; phylum Bacteroidota; class Bacteroidia; order Bacteroidales; family Marinilabiliaceae; genus W3P20-009. The sequence goes on along the minus strand of JALEMI010000104.1, from coordinate 27,104 downwards.
GCGGACGCTCAACGAGAAGGCTCTCGTCATCTTCCTCCTCCTCAACCTCATGCGCCTTCTCAACGCTGAGGAACTCTACCTTGAAGCCAAACTCCTCAGCCACGAGCGAGAGAGACTCCGCGTCAAGACGCTGGTTGATGGAGACAAACATACCGAGCGACATGAAGGTGGCGATGACCTTATTGACGGGTACGTTCATCATGGTGGCAAGCTCGGAGGCGGTCACGAACTCAGTGACCTTGAGGACTTTCTTCTCCTGCTCAAGCCTTTCGGCCTCCTCCTCCTGACGTTGGCGGACGGCTTCACGTTTCTCGCGGTTGTGCTTCGAGGTGTTGGTCTTGTGGCCTTTGGCCGTGAGGCGGGCGAGGGTCTCCTTGACCTGCTTCTGTACGTCTTCGTCCGATGTCTCCTTTACGGGAGCTGCCTGGCCTTTCTTGCTGCGCTGCTTCTCTTTCCTGTTTTGCTGTTGCTGCGCCGCCTGCTGCTGTTGCTTTTGCTGCTGGCGTTGCTTGTTGCGCTCCTTGTTGAGGGTGGAGTTTACCTGGCTTATTGTGGAGGGAGACGAAACGTCTACTTTTTCTTTGCCGCCCTGGATGCGTTGGCGTTTTTTCTTGTTGTGGCTGTCTCTGCCGGGTGCTTTGTCTACGGGAAGCTCAATCTTTCCGAGGACGGTGGGACCTGTGAGTTTTGGCTTGTCGCTAAGGCGGAAGATGCCGTCGGCAGACTCGCCGTTGGTGGCAGGAGCTGGTGAGTCGTCCGGTGCAGGCTCTTCGGCTTCGGGTTTGGGAGATAACTCTTCGGCGGGGGCTGGGGTCTCAGCGGGCTGTGCGGGCTGAGGCTCAACCTCTGGAGCTTGCGGCTCTTGATTTACCTCGGGCTGGATCTCCGTCTTCACCTCGGGCTGTGCCTCAGGCTGAGGGGCAGGTGTTTGTGGCTCAGTCTTGGGCGCTGCTGCTTCGGGTGCTGGCGTCTCATTGCTCTCCTCGGCTTTTGCGGTCTCCTTCTGCGCTTTGGGGCGTTCGTTCTTGCCCTTTCCGCCGCGCTGAGGGGTGGAGAGGTCAATTTTGCCGACAATCTTGGGGCCTTTGATAGGCTCAGACTTTGCCGTCTCGGCGGTTACGATGCCCTCGTTGCCGATTGAGACGGAGTCCTTGTCTTTGTTGCCTTTGGTTGTTATGACGATTTTCTCGGACTCGCTCTTGGCTTGAATATCGAGCTTGAACTCCTTGGCGAGACGCTCGTACATCTCGTCGGGTATCTTGGAGTTTTGCGAAAGTTCGTCAGTGACACCGAATTTTTTGAGGGTCTCAATGATGGTATTGACACCAACACCGGACTCTGAAGCGAATTTGTTTATTCTGATTCCTCCTGCCATATGGAAAGTGCTCTCCTCTAATTTTTTAGTGTTTGGTTGTGGCCAGACGTGATGCCGTGATGGAGTTGGGCGAGACGTGGCGAAACTTGATATATATCGTAGGCGAAGCCCGAAGCGTTGATTTTGGCCTCGTTGTTCAGAGGTGTATCGAGATGGGCGTCGACTGGTGAAGTGGTATTATCATTCGAACTCTGCCCTGAGGACGGCGAGGACGTTCTTGATTGTCTCGTCTTCGAGGTCGGTTCTCTTGACCAGCTCGTCGTATCCGAGGTCGATGACGGACTTCGCGGTGTCGCAGCCGATGCCTTTGAGGACGTCGATGACCCAGTTCTCAATCTCGTCGTTGAACTCTTCAAGACGCACGTCGTCGACTGTCTCTGCTTGCTCGCGGAAGACGTCGATGTCGTAGCCTGTTAGCTGGATGGCGAGCTTGATGTTGCTGCCGCCCTTGCCGATGGCCATTGAGACCTCGTCGGCGTCGAGGTATACCTCGGCGCGACGGTTGGTGTCGTCAACGCTGATGCGGTTAATCTTGGCGGGGCTGAGGGCTCGCTGAATGTAGAGCTGAATGTTGTTGGTGTAGTTGATTACGTCGATGTTCTCGTTGCGAAGCTCGCGGACAATGGAGTGGATGCGCGAACCCTTCATGCCGACGCAAGCACCTACGGGGTCGATGCGGTCGTCGTATGACTCAACGGCCACCTTGGCCCTCTCGCCCGGCATACGGACAATCTTGTGAATCGTGATGAGGCCGTCAAATACCTCCGGCACCTCGTTCTCAAAGAGCCTCTCAAGGAAGACGGGCGAGATGCGCGAGAGGATGATGAGCGGGTTGTTGTTCTTGAACTCAACTCGCGAGACAACGGCGCGGACGGTGTCGCCCTTGCGGAAATAGTCTGCGGGGATTTGCTCTGCCTTGGGGAGGATGAGGTCGTTGCCGTCGTCGTCTCTGATGAGGGCCTCCCTCTTCCAGACCTGATATACTTCGCCAGTGATTATTTGGCCAATCTTCTCCTTGTACTTGTTGAAGAGTACGTCCTTCTCAAGCTCCATGACCAGGCCGGCAAGGTTTTGCTTGAGCGAGAGGATTGAGCGGCGGCCGAAGTCTTTCAGCTTGACCTCGTCGGTCACCTCCTCGCCAATCTCGAAGTCGGCATCGATTTTCTTGGCCTCCGAGAGGGCTATTTGCAGGTTGTCGTCGTCAACAGCTCCGTCTTCGACGACTGTGCGGCTGCGCCAAATCTCGAAGTCGCCCTTGTCGGCATTGATGATGATGTTGAAGTTGGAGTCCGTTCCGAACTGCTTGACGAGGACGCCGCGGAATGCTTCTTCGAGAATGCGGACCATGGTGGCCCTGTCGATGTTTTTGAGTTCTTTGAACTCGGCGAAAGTATCAATCAGATTGTTGCTTTCCATTACAACCTATTGTCTTTAAGAAGGTTATGTATCCTTATGTTTTTTGCTGTGAGTTAGAATTCTACGATGTCCTTGACCATCTTGACATCGGCGCGGAGGAAGTGGGTCACTGTTGTGAAGGTCTGTTTCTTCTTTTGCCCTTCCACCTTTCTTTTTTCCTCTGTCTCGACGTCGAAGCCCTCGTCGTCGGCATCGATAAGTGTGCCGCGAATCCAGGAGCCGTTGGGCATGGTGACCTCGACTTTGTTGCCGATGTTCTTGCGGAATTGCCTTGTTACTTTGAGTTCTGTGCCGATTCCGGCGGATGAGACTTCGAGGGAATAGTCTTCGACGTCGCGGTCGAGCGCGGTCTCAATGAGGGCGTCAAGCTCCTCGCAATAGGAGATGGGGATTCCGTTGTCGCCATCCACAACGAGCCGGATGTCGTTGTCGGCGGAAATGGTCAGCTCGACGATGAAATTGTCGTCGTTAGAAATTTTTTGAGAGACGGCCTCGAGAATGCGCTCTTTAGAGATCATCGTTTGGTTGTGAGGGGTTTTGCTATAACAAAATAGGGGACCAGGGTCCCCTATCAACGTTGCTAACGCCTATATGAACGTCGCAAATTTAAACAATATGTCCGTAAAGTCAAAATCTTTTGTGTTTCACGTAGTTAAGCGAGGGCGGCATCCGCCCTGCGGGGAGATTTGTTGCTTTGTTTTTATGGGTTAAGATTCTGTGATTTTGGGTTATTTTAGACGTATTGCCTAAAATTCGTTCAAGAATAGATTTGTTTTCTTGAATGCGGTGCGTGGGTTAGTCGGATTCTGCCTGTTGAGCCTTGTAACGGTCGGACACTTCGTCGATGGTGATGTTGAGCATTCTCATCTGACGGAAGAATTCGGGGAGAGCGGTTTCGAAGAAATTATTTCTTCGTTCGTCCATAATCTTTTGTTTAGCACCGTCGGCCACGAAATAGCCTAAGCCTCTTTTGTTGTAAATGATTCCGTCTCGCCCGAGGCTCTCGTATGCCTTGACGGCGGTATTGGTGTTGACCTGAAGGCTGACGGCGTAATCGCGGACACTTGGGACTCTGTCGCCTTCGGCATACGTGCCAGAGATGATTTCGTCGCAAATTCTGTCGGCCATTTGTAGGAATATGGCGCGATCCGGGTTAAAAGTCGTCATATTTCAGAAAGTTAGGGAGAAATGACTAAATGTTGAGAAGTGAGGCCTGAGCCGCCTGCCTGCGTTTGAACAGATGGTAGGCGAGAGCCGTGAACCCGATGGCAGTGAGGGTGTGGATGGCCGTTACCCACCATACGGCGGCCTCGGGGTTGAAGAGGTACTCGTCGAAGTCGATGGAGGAGAAGATGGCATAGATGATCCGGAAGATGGTGAAGGTCAGCACGATGAAGAGAATCGTGGTGAGAAGCCATCGCGAACGGCTGAAGACGACGCCTCCAAGCATATAGAGCGAGCCGATTGCGAGCTGAGTAGCTACGGACGCGGCCATGGTGCCTACGTAGAGCGACGTGGAGATGTCGGAGTCGGCGGCGCGGCTGATGTCGACCGAGATGTTGTCGGAGAAGAAGAGGAAGGAGCAGATGCCGCCCTTGATGAAGAGGTTCACGAGGGCGTTGGGGAACATGATGAGGACGGCGAGGTGGAAGCCGATGGAGATGGCAATGGATTGCGCGACGACGTTCATGAGGAACGACGCGATGAACTTCTCGGCGTTCGAGGCGGGGAGCAGCAGCAGGTTGGCGAAATGATTTCGGCGAGCCTTGGTGCCCTCAAGCATCGTGGCGAGGAAGAAGGAGATGGCAATGGTGAGGCAGAGCGTGTAGGGGAAAAAGGCAATAGGGTTTGGCGCAATGCCCGAGAAGAAGCTGTTGTCCGACACGACGAAGCATATCACCGTGACAGCGAATGTGATGCCCGCCGTAGAGAGATATTTGGAGAAGGAAATCCCGCCAAGGTATCTCAGAGTGAGCGCGAACCGGCTAAGTGAGAAACTTTTCATGTGAGGGGAGGGGTTTATTTGTTGGCGAGGGTTAGTTTGTCGATGTCGATGGAGGCCATGCCGGACTTGCTCTTAGAGAGGGAGCGGGCGTCGCCTTGGATGTCGACACTGGCGGCGCCAGAGACGTCGAGGTTTACGTCGCCGCACTTGTTGAGTTCGAGCGTTACGTCGCCAGCGCCGGATACGTCGATGTCGACTTGGTCGCTCTCGTAGAGGCTTGCGTCGAAGTCGGCTGCGCCGCTCATCTTGGCGTAGAATGTCTTGACGGCCGCGCTGTCAATCTCTATGCTGCCGGCGCCGGCGGTGCTGACCTTGAGGCTGTTGGCTTCAATTCTGTTGAGCTCGATTTTGCTTGCGCCGGCGGCGTTGACGCGGAGGTCTTCAACCTTGATGATGTCATCTGCTTTGAAGTCGCCTGCGCCGCCGAGCTTGACCTCGGTGAGGTTGAGCGACGATGCGTAGATGATAATCCTGTTGTGGTTGAATTTGGCGATTCGCTGGCGGAACTCGTCTTTCCAGCCGATGTAGATTGTCGAGCCCTGCTGCTCAATCTTGATGAGCTTGAGATCCTTGGCATCGGCCTCGACGCGGATGCTGTCAGCGGGAGCCTGGGTGTAGTAGATGGTTCCAGCTCCCGAGAGGTCTATTTTGTCGAACTCCTCGACTTTGATGGAGTTGCCTTCGAGACCGTCGGCGAGAGAGCCGTCGGCTGTGTGGCGTTTCTCGACGACGCAAGAGCAAGTTGCAAGGGCGAGGGCTACAGGGGCGATAATAGAGAGTGTCCTTTTCATTTTGATGTGGAATTTGACGTTAAGAGAATTGGTGCAGGGCGCTATTGCTTGATAAGTCCTTTTGTGACAGCGTTGAAGAGCATTTCGAGGTTGACTTGCGTCTCCTCTTGGTCGGGCAGTTTTTTGCAGATGACGTTTATGCCGCCAATGCTTGGCTCGGAGTAGATGACGTCGGGGACAATTTGGCCCGGCGTGACGGTCAGGAAGGCGTAATCCTCAGAAATCTCGCCGATGCTCTTGTTGAGGAGCAGGTGGTCGTTGTCAATCATTACGATGTTGTCGAGGAGGTTCTCGACATCGTGGACCTGGTGCGTCGAGATGATGATTAGCCTGTCTTCGGTCATGGCGGAGGCCATCACCTTGCGGAACTGCGCCTTGCTCGGGATGTCGAGGCCGTTGGAGGGCTCGTCCATGAGGATGGTCTTGGCGCCCGATGCAATTGCGAAGCTGAGCATGACCTTCTTGCGTTGTCCGAGCGAGAGCTGGTCGAGCCTGTTGAGCGACTGCGGCATAGAGAACTCGGCGAGGCAATTGTGGAGTATTTCGGTGTCGAAGGCTGGGTAGAAAGGGGCGTTGATCTTGACGAAGGTCTTTAGGGAGACGTGGGGGAAGGAGAACTCGTCGGGGACGTAGAACAGATTGGCGAGGACATCGGGGTCTCGTTTTATAGCAGGCGTGCCGTCGATTGTGGCGGAACCTACGGATGGTCTGAGAAGTCCGCACATGAGGCCGAGAAGGGTGGTCTTTCCGACACCGTTTTCTCCGAGAAGTCCGTAGATTCTTCCATCCTCAAGTTTGAGGGACAAGTTGGAGAGTACCAAAGCGCTGTGGCTCGGGTAGTGGTAGGAGATGTTGTTCAGCTCAATCATCTTGGCTTATGCGTTAGTGTTATACTTGTATAGTACACGACAAAAGTAAACTTTTTATTTTAAACACAGCATATTTTCTGCGTAAACTTCTTAAAAGAGTTCCTGAACATTGGGAAAGGGGAGGCCCGCAAGAGGTAAATTTCGGGGCGAAGTTATTGAAAGATAGCGACTTGAAGCCTATCTTTTGAATAATTTGACGATAAGGAGGGCGAGGGACAGGAGGGCTGTAATTACGGCACCCGAAGGCAGGTCGAAGGCAAAAGAGAGGCAGAGGCCCGCAGCCGAGCCAATCAGGGCCACTACACCCGAGAGAATCATGACCTTCGGGAGGGAGTGGACGAAAACGAGGGCTATGGACTGCGGAATGGTGAAGACGGAGAGAACGAGAATGATGCCTACTGTCTTGATAGATAGCGAGATAGCTATGGCAATGAGGACGGAGGCTATCGTGGTGACGAGTGCGGGGTGCCAATTGGCAATCTGGGCGTACGTGGGGTCGAAAGCGGTATAGAGGATGGGGCGGTAGAAGACGATGGTGAGGACAATGCAGACGGCGGCCGTTATGGCACTGAGGACGATGTCGACATGGCTGACGGCGAGGATGTCGCCAAACATGAAGCCCATGAGGTTTGGGGCGTAGCCCGGGGAGACGCTCAGGAAGATGACCCCAATGGCCATGCCGAGCGACCAGAGCATGGCAATTGCGCTGTCTGGGCGGATTCCGCCGCGGTTGGTGGCATAATTTATGGCGAGAGACGTGGCCACGGCAAAGCTGAGAGCCCCGAACGTGGGGTCGATACCGGCCCAATAGGCCAGTCCGATGCCTCCAAAGCTGGCGTGGGTGATTCCGCCGGCGGAAAATACGAGCCTCCTTACTACAATATAAGTGCCGACAACGGCGCTAAGCGCCGCGATGAGGAAAATGGCGGCGATGGCGTTTCGTGCAAAGGCGTAGTCGAGGAGTGAGATCTCCATTGTGTGGGGGGCTGAGGGTTGGTTAGTGGCGCGGGGGCGTCGGGAGTGTGATTGTTTGTGTTGCGATACGCATGGCGGACTCGTGGTCGTGGGAGACGAGGACGATGCCCATCTTGCCTTTGAGGCGCGGGAGGAGGTCGTAGAGCGTGGCCTCGGCGTTGCGGTCCATGTATGTTACGGGTTCGTCGAGGACGAGGATGTCGGGTTGGCTCATGAGGGCGCGGCAGAGCATGGCGCGTTGTCGTTGTCCGCCAGATATTTCGCCGAAGGGCTTGTCCTTGACGGAGTCGAGGTGGGCGAAACTGATAAGCTCGGCGAGACGGGAGCGGGCGGCTCGGGACGTGAAGAGGCGTGGAGGTTGCGCCTGCCCCATGAGGATGACATCGGCAACGGATATGGGGAAGTCGAGGTCGGCGTTGGTCATTTGGGGGAGGTAGCCGACCTTTAGCTTTGGTTGTCGGATTACGTGGCCGTGGAGCGGGGGGAGGAGGCTGAGCATGACCTTTAGGATTGTGGTCTTGCCGCATCCGTTGGGGCCTTCGATGGAGAGGAGGGTGTTGCGGTCGACTTCGAGGGAGACGTGCGACACTATTTTCTTGCCGTCGTAGCCCGCGGCTACGTCGTGGAAGGTGATTAGTGCGTCCTTGTTCATGGTGTCGTGAGGGCGTCGGCAATGGTCTTCATGGTCTGAGGCCAGTCGTAGGCTTCGGGCGAGATGGTCACGAGCGAAGCGCCGACTTCGGCGGCTGTGGACTTGACGCGGTCGGGCGTCATGCCTGGTTGGATGAAGAAGACGCGGGTATTGGCTTTCTTGGCACTATCGGCTACGGCGGCGTAGTGGCGCGGCTGTGGGGAGACGCCCTCGGAGGCTACGGCGAACTGTCGGAAACCGTAGTCGCGGGCAAGGTAGGCGAGGGCGGGGTGGTAAATGATGAACGACTGCCCGGGATTGGCGGCTGATGCGCGGGTGAGCAGGGTGTCGGCGGCATCGATGTCGGACATGAGCGCGACGAGGGCTGAATCGGTGAAGCTCGTTAATGAGGGGAAAGATTGCTTGACGGCATTGGCAACGTTGCGCGACATGATGCGGGCTTGGCGTGGCGAGAGCCAGAAATGCGGATCGTCGTCAATTTGCGCGATGCCGTCGTTGACGTTGAACCACATCATGTTTGGCGCGGCATCGGCGAGGCGTTTGTGCCACGTGGTCTCGAACTCAAGCGGCCCGAAGGCTATGTAGGCCGTGGAATTGCTGAGCGATTGGAGTTGGCTGGGGAGGGGGGAATACGAATCGTGGTCAGCACCTTGCGGGATGAGGGTGTTGACCTGTATGGTGTCCGTGACGAGGCGCGAGACGAAGAACGCCATTGCGGGGTTGGAGACGCTGATGGCGCAGCGTGAAGGGGCGTTGTCTGATTTGGGTTGGCAGGAAGTGAGGAGCGAAAGGGCGAAAGCGAGTATTGTGAGGTTACTGGCCAAAGAGTTCGAAGACATCTTGGGAATAGTTTTTTGAGACGGGGATGGAGACGGGCGTTGGCGAATCGAGCTTGACGACGAATCCGTCCTTAGACTTTTCGAAAATGCGGACGTGCCTACGGTTGACCATGTAGGAGCGGTGGCATCGGATGATGCCGTTGCTTCTCATGTCGTCCTCAATGGACTTGAACGTCCCGCGAATCATTGAGGAGCTTGTCTTTTGCCCGTCGCGGTAGTGGACGGTGAGGTAGTTGTCGGCTCCTTTTATGTAGAGGAGGTCGTTGACGTTGATGGCGAGTTTGAGTTCTCCCTTGGCATCGAAGAAGTTGACCATCTGCTTGTCTTGCTCCGTGGGGGCGGGTTTGCCGTGGACGGCGCGGTAGTCGCTTATGGCTTTGAGCCTGCGGTCCTTGTCTCGCCACGAGAAGTAGAGCCACGAGAAGGCGTAGGGGAGGAAGAGAATGCAGGCGGTATTGCGGAGAGAGATTTTTAGGAGGACGGAAAACTCGCGGGCGTCGTGGAAGAAGAAAATCTCGAGAATTGAGAACGCGAAGGAGATGGCGACAAGCTCGGCAATAATCCACAACAAATAGGCCCAAATGGCGATGGGGCGTCGGAGCTTAACGCACCGGTGATAGAAAATCACGCGGCTGATGCTGACGATAACCATGCCGATGAGGACCAGGAGGGAGGAGAGCAGGAAATACTTCGTGTCTGACATACCACCCCTTATCCAATCTCGCGAGCCGTATGGTTCGAAGAGATTGATGAAGATGAGAGAAAAGGCGGCCGTGAAGAGCACGAGCCAGATTTGGTTACCTTTCTCCGCGAGGTATTTAGGGATGGCTTTGCTAAAATCCATAGTACTTAATGCGAATTTAGCACTTTTTCGGCAAGGCTTTTTGTCTAAATCGACGAACGGCGTTTTTATGAAGACAAGAAGCGTCGGCTAAGCCGCGAAAGGAGGAGGACGGCAGCCAAGGCAAGTCCCGCAACGAATCCGCACCATACGCCAGCGGGACCCATATTGAAGACGAAGGCGCAAACATAGCCCACGGGGACGCACGTCAGGGCGTAGGACAAGGCGGCAACGCGGGCGGGGTAGGCGAAATCGGCAAAGCCACGGAGTGCGCCGAGCGCAGTGACTTGCAGTCCGTCGAAAATCTGGAACACCGCACCTACGAGCATGATGGACGAGGCAATGGAGAGGGCTTCGGGGTCGGTAATTATGAGGGCGGGGAAGAAGTGGCGGCCGAAAGAAAAGAGGACAGCCGTGCCGATCATGAAGACCGTCCCGAGGGCTATGCCCGTCTTGGCATAGCGGCGGGCGGATGCGACGTCGTTTGCGCCTGAGGCGAGAGAGACCTTGATGGTGATGGCCGTGGCGAGGCCCGTGACCATGAGGAATGTCATGCTTGTGAAGGAGTTGACGACCTGGTGGGCGGCTATGGCCTTGGCACTTATCCAGCCCATCATGATGCCGCCCATTGCGAAGCCAAAGGTCTCAATTATGGCTTGCGCACCCATGGGGAATCCCATCTTGAAGAGGCGCATGGTGAGGTGGTGGGTGCGGGCGGGAGCGGGAGTTATGTGGAGCTTTTGGAGACGGCGTTTGAGAATGGAAGCCATGATGAGCCACATGAGGGTGCGGCAGATGAGGGTGCTGATTGCGGCACCGTATGGGCCGAAGCCGTCGAAAGAGCCGCATCCGAAGATGAGGGGGATGTTCAGCGCGACGTTTAGGACATTGCAGGCGAGGCCGATGAGCATTGGCGTTGTGGTGTCTTGCAAGCCCTCGATGATTGTGCGCGAGCAGACGAACATCTGTTGCCCGATGAGCGAGGCCGTGTATATGGGGAGGAAAAACTGCGCGATTTGTACGACCTCGTCGGGTTGTCCCATGAAGGGCATGAGGAGATTGAGCGCGGAGAGAATGACGAGATAGAGGAGGACAATGAGCCAATTGAGCCGTCGGGCGTGGGCGACAATTTGGCCTATCTCGGCGAGATTGCCACGTCCGAGCCGTCGGCTGATGATAGGCGTGATTGTGGCGGCCGCACCAATGCCGAAGAACATGAACGGGACGGAGAGATTGCCAGCGAAAGAGACAGCCGCGAGAGGGACATCGCCGAGCTTGGCCACCATGAACGTGTCGGCCAAATTGACGAGCATGGAGCTGGCTTGAGAAGCGATGACGGGAGCGGCGAGTGCGAGTAATTGCGTGACAAAACCGCCCCGTCCGCTTTTGAGGGCGGACAGGGTTTTCAAGGTCTGAATGAAAAGTGTTGGGTATTAGAGTTGGCGGACGACGCCGAGGACTTTGGAGAGGCTACGAACCTCGCTCTTTGTGATTGAGAAATCGGCAACAGACTCATTGTCGCTGCGGCAGATGAAGCTGTCGGGGTCGTTGGGGTTGTTGAAAACCCTCTTGATCATGATGCCCTGCGCGCCGTCGATTACGTAGGTCTCGCCGAAGTCGAACCATGAGTTGGTCTCGACCTTCTTGCAAGCGACGATGTCGCCACTGACGAACGTGGGGACCATGGAGCTGCCTTGAACCCTGATGAGGAAATCGGCACCGAGTTGCGCGAACTCGGGGACATAGTAACGAGCGCAATCCTCGAGCTTGATGCCAGGCTCGTCGATTCCGTTGAAGCCGGCGAGAGCCGAGAGGGGGATGAGGGGGATGGACTCGGAGAGAAGGTCTCTACGCTTTGGCTCAGGGGCGTTATTCTTGGTGGTGAGCATTGGACCTGTTCCGCAGAGAAGCCATTCTGTGGAAACGCCGTAGCACATGGAGAGCTTAGCGAGATTGTCGGTCGAGGCATTGCCCTTGTCGGCAAGGATGAGAGAGAGACGCCCGAGGTAGAGCTCGAGTTTGTCCATGATTTCGTTTTTGTTGTGAGCCATCTTGTTTTTAATCAAGAACTTTACGGCTTGACAAAAACGCAGGTTAATCTCCTTGCGAAGATTATTAGGGCGTGTCTGTTGCTCTTCTGTTTCCATATTTTTAGATGTTTTTGCAGGTTATATTGCGAATTTAACCTGATTTTGTTGGAAATCAAAATTTTATACAAACATAATTGCGATTCTGTAGAAAAGGGCGGAAATAATCCAAGCAGTGGCTGTTGTGTACACGGCGAGGAAGCCGGCCCATTTCCAAGAACCCGTCTCCGCCTTGACTGCGGCGACCGTGGCGAGGCAAGGGAAATAGAGCAGGATGAAGAGCAGATATGCGTAGGCGTTGACGGGCGTCATGCCGTCGGCCTCCATCTTTACCCTGAGCGTGGTGTAGCGGTCTTGCGTAGTGTTGTTGAGCGAATCGTCGTCGGCAAAAGAATCGTCGTCGGCATAGAGGACGCCGAGAGTGGAAGCGACAATTTCTTTTGCGCCGATTCCCGCGATGATGCTGACATCTTGTTTCCAGGTGAAGCCTTGCGGCCTGAAGACAGGCTCGATGGTCTTGCCGATTTGTCCGATGAAGCTCTGCTCTTGCCTTGCTTGGCGGTCGAGAGAATCGTTGATTGGGAAATAGCCGAGAGCCCAGACGACGATGCTGGCTACGAGGATAATCCCGCCCATTTTTTTGAGATACTGATAGCCCTTCTCCCACGTGTGGCGAGCTATGGCTTTGGCTGTTGGGAAACGGTAGGGCGGAAGCTCCATGACGAAAGGCGTATCGTCATTGCGGAGGACGAAGCGGCAGAAGAGCCGGCTCATGATGATGGCGACGAGAATGCCGACGGAATAGAGCGACACGACGACGGCAGCTTGCCATTGCGGCGCGAAGAAAGTGCCAACAATCATGATATAGATGGGGAGGCGGGCGGAGCAGCTCATGAAGGGGACGATGAGCATCGTCACGATGCGGCTCCGGCGGCTCTCGATGGTGCGTGTGGCCATGATGGCGGGGACATTGCATCCGAAACCCATGATGAGGGGGATGAACGACTTGCCGTGCAGCCCCATGTGGTGCATGAACTTATCCATGATGAAAGCCGCTCGGGCCATATAGCCCGAATCTTCCATCAGGGAGATGAAGAAATAGAGGATGAGGATTTGCGGCAAGAAGACAATGACGGACCCAACGCCCGCTATCGCGCCGTCGACAATCATCTCGCGCAGAGGACCACTGGGCAATGCGGCGGAGAGAGTCTCCGCGAACCAATCGACGAAGGACTCTATCCACTCCATAGGGAACTGCCCGAGCGTGAAAGTGGTCTGGAACATGAGGAACAGGAGGAGGAAGAACAAGGGGAAGCCGAGCCAACGGTTGGTGACGAGGGCGTCGATGACGTGCGTGACCTTGTACGTACCCTTCTTGTCGCCCATCTTGTAGCCGGCCTCGGTGAGAGCCCCTCGGATGAAACCGTATTTGGCATCCATGATGGCCGTCTCGCTGTCGGTTTGGACATCGTCCTTTATTTGGGCTTGGGCTTTGACGGCTGCTTGGCGGATGGACGGGGCGTTGGGGAGATTGTTGGCCATGTCCCATGTCTCCTTATCGTTTTCGAGGAGCTTGATGGCGATGTAGCGCGTGGAGTATTTGGCGCGGAGTTGGAGGTCGGTCTTTAGAGTTTTTTGGACGGCCTCGATGGCTTTCTCGATGTACTGGCCGTGGTTGACGTGGATGTGGCGGGCGACACTTCGGAGAGGCTTATTGCCTGTGGCGAAATCCTCGTCGTGGTTCTCGTCTGAGGCGTTGTTGTCAAGATGCTCGTGCCACTGTTTGATGTCTCGCGCGACATTAGGGAGAATGTTGCCGTCCTTGTCCATGAAGTCGATGCCCTCGTACATATTGATTATGACGTGGAAAAGGGTGTTGACACCCTTGCCGGACTTGAAGACCGTTGGGACGATGGGCGTACCGAGGAGAGTGGCGAGGACATTGCGGTCGAGTGTGTCGCCGCGGTCTTGCATCTCGTCGTACATATTGAGGGCGCAGACCATCTTGAGGTTCATGTCGATGAGCTGCGTCGTGAGGTAGAGATTGCGTTCGAGGTTGCTGGCGTCGATGACGTTGATGATGACATCGGGCGTCTTCTCGATAAGCTGTTTGCGGACGTACATCTCCTCGGGGCTGTAGGCAGAGAGGGAGTAAGTGCCAGGGAGGTCGACAATGTTGAAGTTGTAGCCGTCGAAAGTGGCGTGTCCCTCTTTGGCATCGACGGTGACGCCGGAGTAATTGCCTACGTGCTCGTGGGCACCGGAGGCGAAATTGAAAAGGGAAGTCTTGCCGCAATTGGGATTTCCGACGAGGGCGACATTTATTGTCCGTCGTTTGCGGATAGCGGCCTGTTTGAGGGCGTCGTCGTCGGTAATGCGGTCGCAATCGTCAGTGGAATGCAGGTCGGATGCGGAACTGTCGGGAAGAGGTTGATTGTTTTGAGGGATGAAGTCTTTGGCCTCGGCTTGGGTCATGACCTCGATCATCTTGGCTTCCTCTCTACGGAGCGAGATTTCGTAGCCGAGGATGCGGTATTTAACTGGGTCGCGAAGTGGTGCGTTAAGGAGGACTTCGACCATGTTTCCGCGGATGAAGCCCATCTCGACGATTCTTTTTCGGAAACCGCCGTGTCCTAAGACCTTGACAATTATGGCTTTATCCCCGGTATTCAGTTCGGATAGTCTCATTTTACCAGTGAGTTTATTTAAATCGTGTCAAAGTTATAATAAAGAGACGAGAAAATAAATAGGGAGGGGGAGCGAGTTGAGGGCGCATGGGGAGGCGTGGGTAGAGGGGTGAAAACTGAAAGCGGTCATCCCTGGGAAGGGACGACCGCCGTATGTAGGGGTCTCTCGCTGAGGCGAGAGGGGTGTGCAGTTGTTATTTGGTGCTCTTCTTAGCCTTGCGAGCGATGATCTCGTAAGCGATAGGCGTAGCGAGAAGCATGGAGCTGAAGGTGCCGACGAACATACCGACGAACATGGCGAAGACGAAACCACGGATGACCTCACCGCCGAAGAGGAAGATGACGAGAAGCGTCACGAGAGTGGTGGCAGAGGTATTGAAGGTACGCATCAACGTGGAGTTGAGGGCGCTGTTCATGACGGAGATGGGGTCAGCCTTAGGCATGAGAGAGAACGACTCGCGGATACGGTCGAAGATGACCACGGTGTTGTTGATGGAGTAACCGACGATGGTGAGGATTGCGGCTACGAAAGACTGGTCGACTTCCATGGAGAAAGGCATGAAAGAGTAGCAGATGGAGAAGACACCGAGGGTGAAGACGACATCGTGGGTGAGACCGACGACTGCGGCAGCACCGTAGGCCACCTTGCGGAAGCGGGCGAAGATGTAGAGGAACATGACGATGAGGGAGAGGACGATACAGTAGACGGCCTTCTCGGTCATGTCGGAAGCCATGGTAGGACCTACCTTTTGCGAGCTCATGCGATAGTCGGCGAGGAAGGTGTCCTTGTCAACATTCTCGGGGAGGAAAGACTTGACACCGTCGTAGAGACGCTGCTCGATGTCGTGAGCTGCCTCGGCGGAAGAGTTGTCGACGCTGTAGTTGGTGGCGATGCGGACCTGATTGTCGTTGCCGTAGGTCTTGACCTCGATGTTAGCACCGTCGAAAGCCTTGAAGAGAGAGCTCTGGACATCGGCTGAGGAGACGGGTTGCTCGAAGCGGACAACGAAGATTTGACCGCCCGTGAAGTCGATACCTTTGGAGAGGCCGCGGAAGGCGAGAGAGCCGATGCAGGCGAGCATTGCGACAGCGTAGACGATGTAGTAGACCTTGCGCTTGCCGAGGAAATCGAACTGAACGTTTTGGAGGAAGTTCTCGGTTGCCTTGGTGCTGAACTTCATGCCGGCATCCTTGGCGGCGAGACGCTCGACGATGATGCGGCTAAGGAAGACTGCGGTGAAGAAAGAGCAGACGATACCGATCATGAGGGTCGTAGCGAAGCCGCGGATAGGACCTGTACCGAAGGTGAAGAGAATGACAGCAGTAAGGAACGTGGTGAGGTTGGAGTCGACGATGGCCGACATAGCGTTGGAGTAGCCAGTCTGGATGGAATTTTGGAGAGAGTGGCCTGCTCGGAGCTCCTCCTTGATACGCTCGAACGTGATAACGTTGGCGTCGACAGCCATACCGATGGTGAGGACGATACCGGCGATACCTGGGAGGGTCAGGACTGCTCCGAAGGACGCGAGAACGCCGACGATGAAGAAGAGGTTGCAGATAAGCGCGAAGTCAGCAGTGAGACCAGCCTTGACGCCGTAGAAGATGACCATGTAGATGAGGACTGCGATGAAGGCGATGAGGAAAGACCAGAGACCGGCCTCGATGGCCTCTTGACCGAGGGACGGGCCTACGACAGTATCCTCGACGATGGTTGCGGGTGCGGGGAGCTTACCGCTCTTGAGGACGTTGGCAAGGTCTTGAGCCTCCTCGGTGGTGAAGTTGCCGGTGATTTGGCTGTTGCCGCCGGAGATCTCGTTTTGAACTGTTGGGAAGCTGTAGACGAAGCCGTCGAGAACGATGGCGATGGAGCGGCCGATGTTGGCCTTGGTGAGCTGGGCCCACTTACGTGCGCCCTCGCTGTTCATGGTCATGGAGACCTCGTATTGGGCGCCGCCATTTTGGCTTACTTGCGAGCGGGCGTTGGTGATGACATCGCCTTCGAGGGGAGCGCGGCCAGAGTTGCTGGTCTGCTTGATTGCGATGAGCTCGTAGAGCTGCTCACGAGGGTTGCACTGGATGCCGTAGTAACGGGTGGCGTTCTCGCCGGTGGTGGGCTTGACGCTCCAGAGGAGACGGAGGTCGTGGGGGAGGAGGCGGCGAACCTTGTCGGAAGCGAGGTACTCCTCAACCTTGTTGCGGTCCTTGGCGAAAGCGAAGCCTACGAGAGGGCTGTTGCCGGCTTGGATGGGGCGGAGGTAGGTGAAGAGGCTCTCGACGTGAGCGGCCTCAGTCTTGGTGAGGGTGTCGGCATTGGCCTCATCGCCGAGGAGGGCGAGGGAGGTGGAATCGGCCTCTGCAGTGGTCTCTGCGGCGGCCTGTGCGACTTGCTTGGTGGTGTCGGCCTCGACAACGATGCGCGTGGCGGCATCGGCCTCGACGAGCTTGGAGAGAATCTCATTGTTGGTGTAGGTCTCCCAGAACTCGAGGCTTGCAGTTCCTTGGAGGAGCTTGCGGACACGCTGAGGGTCGGTGACGCCAGGGAGCTCAATCATGACGCGTCCCTTCTTCTCGAGCTCTTGGATGTTGGGTTGTGCTACGCCGAAACGGTCGATACGCGTGCGGAGGACGTTGAAAGCGTTTTGGATTGCGCCGTCGGCCTCTTCGCGGATGACGTTGATGACTTGGCTGTTGGACATGGAGAGATCGACACGGTCTTTGAGGTCGACAGTGGCGAAGATTGTGGCGAGCTGGCCATTGGGGCTGAGTTTAGAGAACTCGTCGGCGAAGAGCGTGATGAAATCGGAAGTTGAGGACTTCTCTCGCTCGATGGCGTTCTCGACAGCCTGATTGAAAACGGGGTCGGTGTTGTGGCCGGAGAGTGCCTTGACGACATCGGAGACTTTGACCTCGAGGACGAGGTTCATGCCGCCTTTGAGGTCGAGGCCGAAGTTGATCTCCTTGCCTTTGCACTCCATGTACGTGTATTTCTTGAGCCAGACGAAATTGTAGACAGGCTCATTGGCAATGGAGTCCAGGTAGGCGGCTTCTTTCTTAATGTCGCCCGCCGCGGCCTCCTTGGCGTCGCTCTCTACCTTCTTGGTGAAGAAGGTAAAGGACAATTGGTACAGGCAGACGAGTGCCAGGATAATGGCGAAGGCCCGTACAGCTCCTTTGTTCTGCATTTTAAGATTGTTATTTAAGTGAAGCTATTATTTCTCTAAATTAACGCGCAAAGATATTAAAACAATTTAGTAATGGCAAAGCGGGTAAGGTTGTTACTTATTCATCTCGCGCCATAGAATGTCTTTGAGTTTCTGAACTCCGAAGCCAGTGTGGCTGGAGAAGACGACCGTCGGGATGTCAGAAGGGAGTTTGGCCTCGATTTTTAGTCGGTCCTCTTCGGTGACGAGGTCGGCTTTGGAGACGGCGAGGACGCGGCTCTTGTCGAGGAGCTGTGGATTGTGTCGTCTGAGCTCGTCGAGCAGGATTTCGTAGGCCGCGTTGATGTCTTCGGAATCGGCGGGGACCATGAAGAGCAGGATTGTGTTCCGCTCAATGTGGCGTAGGAACCTGAGGCCGAGCCCTTTGCCTTCGGCTGCGCCCTCGATGATGCCCGGGATGTCGGCCATGCAGAAAGAGTGGCCATCGTGGTAGGAGACGATTCCGAGATTGGGGACGAGCGTGGTGAAGGGGTAGTCGGCAATTTCGGGCTTAGCGGCGGAGACGACGGAAAGGAGGGTGGACTTGCCAGCATTGGGGAAGCCCACGAGACCGACATCGGCGAGGACCTTAAGCTCGAAGATGGCTGTCAGCTCGACGCCGTCTTCGCCTGGTTGGGCGAAACGCGGCGTTTGGAACGTGGCGGAGCGGAAATGCCAGTTGCCGAGGCCTCCTCGGCCTCCTTTGGCGAGAATCTTCTCTTCGCCGTCCTCCGTAATCTCGAAAATTTGCTCTCCCGTATCGGCAGTGCGGACGACCGTACCGAGAGGAACGATGATAGTCTGGTCTTTGCCGTCGCGGCCGAAAGCCCTTTCGCGTCCGCCTTGCTCACCGTCTTCGGCGAACACGTGCCTTGCGAACTTGAGGTGAATGAGCGTCCAGTGTTGGGCGCTGCCACGCACGATGACGTGACCGCCACGTCCGCCGTCGCCGCCGTCGGGTCCGCCCTTCTCGATATATTTAACGTGACGGAGGTGGGCTGAGCCGGGGCCTCCGTGGCCCGAGCGGCAGTATATTTTCACATAGTCTACGAAGTTCGAAGCCACGGTGTGAGATGTTTAATAGGTTGTTAATGAGTGGTTTGGTTGATTTAAGTGTAAACCCTGTCGCCCCATCCCGCGTGAGAATCGTGGGAGCGGGGCGGCAGGGTCTTAGCGTGAGCTGTCGGGCTAATTATTTCTTGGCGTCGACAGCTGCCTTGATGTCGTCGAAGATGGCGCTGATCTCGCCGATACCCTTGATGTTGGCGGCGACGCCTTCCTTCTTGTAGAAATCGAGGACGGGCTTTGTCTGCTTCTCGTAGGTGGCGAGACGCTTAGCGATGGTCTCCTCGTTGTCGTCGGAGCGGCCGCTGGTCTTGCCCCTCTCGATGAGACGCTTCATGAGCTCATCGTTGGGGACCTCGAGGTTGAGGCAGACGTTGATTTTCGTCTTGTAGGTCTTGAGGAGGTCGCGGAGAGCGCCGGCCTGAGCGACGGTGCGTGGGAAGCCGTCGAAGATGACGCCGTTGACGCGTCCCATCCTGTCGAGGTAGGAATCGATCATGTTGATGATGACCTCATCGGGGACGAGCTCGCCCTTGTCGATGTAGCTCTTAGCGAGAGCGCCGAGCTCGGTGTTGGTGTTGATTTCCTTGCGGAGAAGGTCGCCAGTGGATATGTGTGCGAGGTTGTACTCCTTGATAAGGTTCTCGCTCTGAGTGCCTTTGCCAGATCCTGGAGGGCCGAAAATGACGATGTTGAGCATTTTTTTCTTGGAGAAAAAGTATGAATGAAAACGGGAAAAGTTGAAACTACTTGACGAGAGTCAGAATCTCGGGGATATTGCGACCATAGCCGTCGTAGTCGAGACCATAGCCGACGATGAAATCGTTGGGAATCTCGATGGCGACGTAGTCGGGTTTGAAATTGATCTTGCAGTTTTGGGGTTTGAAGAGCATTGTTGCAACGCGGACATCGGCTGCGCCCTTATCCTTGCACTGCTTGACGAGGCCCTCGATGGTGATGCCCGTGTCGACAATATCCTCGATGATGACGACCGTTCGGCCTGTGAGATCCTCATTAAGTCCGATGAGCTGCTTGACGACGCCCGTGGACTGCGTCCCTTCGTAGGAAGCGAACTTGACGAAAGAGATCTTGGAGGGGATGTTGACCAACTTCATGAGGTCGGCGGCGAACATGAATGCGCCATTGAGGACGCACAAGAAGAGCGGGTCGCTACCTTTGAGGTCGTTATTGATGGCTTGCGCCACTTTGGAGACGGCATCTTTGATTTGCGACTCGGGGTATGAAGTCTCGAAAGTCTTGTCGAGGATTGTTACTCTTGCCATTGCGAATGGAGAAAGTGAAAGACATGGAGGGCGTCAGGCGAAAAATGAAGCCTAACAGTCGGCAAAAGTAGGAAATTTTATTTTGACGTGCGAGAAATGGGTTGCAATAAATATCTTTACGTCAAGAACATAAAAAACGAAGAACATAATGAAACCCGTAGTGAGTATCATCATGGGCTCGACCTCGGACCTGCCGGTCATGGAGTCGGCGCTTAACTTTTTGGAACAACAGGAGATAGCCTTTGAGGTGAACGCCCTCTCGGCACACCGCACGCCGCATCAGGTACTTGCCTTTGCGGAGGGCGCGGCAGAGCGGGGGATAAAGGTAATCATTGCGGCAGCTGGCGGAGCGGCTCACCTGCCGGGCGTGATTGCCGCGGCAACGACACTGCCCGTGATTGGCGTACCTATCAAAGCCTCAATCTCGATGGACGGATGGGACTCGATGTTGTCGATGATTCAGATGCCTCCTGGAATCCCCGTTGCGACGGTGGGGCTGAACGCGGCTCAGAACGCGGCAATCTTGGCACTCCAGATACTTGGCGTTGGCGACCCCGAGGCGGCGAAGAAAGTAGCGGCCTTTAAGGCGGGGCTGGAGAAAAAGATTGAGAAAGCCAACAAAGAGCTGGCTGAAAGGAAAGAGTGGAAATTTAAGACCAATTAGCGGATTCGCGATAACCGATAAAAGAGAAAGCGGCGTGGCGTTGTGCCATGCCGCTTTTTTGATAGAGTGGGGTGTTAATCGTCGAGTTTGAGGACCGCGAGGAAAGCTTTTTGTGGGACCTCGACACTGCCGATTTGCTTCATTCGCTTCTTGCCCTCCTTTTGCTTTTCGAGCAGCTTGCGCTTACGGGAGACATCGCCGCCGTAGCACTTGGCCGTGACATCTTTGCGGACGGCCTTGATTGTCTCGCGAGCGATAATCTTGGCACCTATGGCGGCTTGGACGGCCACGTCGAACTGTTGGCGCGGGATGAGCTCCTTGAGCTTTAGGCACATCTTGCGGCCGATGGTCTCGGCATTGTCGATGTAGGTGAGTGCGGACAGGGCATCGACACGCTCGCCGTTGAGGAGGATGTCGGTCTTGACGAGACGGCTTGGGCGGTAGCCGATGGGGTGGTAATCGAACGACGCGTAGCCGCGGCTGATGCTCTTCAGCTTGTCGTAGAAATCGAAGACAATCTCGGCGAGAGGCATATCGAAATTCAGCTCGACACGGTCTGTGGTGATATAGTTTTGGCCTGTTTGGATGCCACGCTTTTGGAGGCAGAGCTTCATGATGGAGCCGATGTATTCGGACTTAGTGATGATCTGCGCCTTGATGTAAGGCTCCTCGACGTGGTCGATGACGGTAGGCTCGGGGAGGGCTGAGGGAGTGTAGACATCGACAACCTCGCCTTTCTTGGTGAAAGCCTTGTATGTGACGTTTGGGACGGTGGTGATGACGCTCATGTTGAACTCCCTCTCGAGCCTCTCCTGGATGATTTCGAGATGGAGAAGGCCGAGGAAACCGCATCGGAAGCCGAAGCCGAGGGCCATGGAACTCTCGGGGGTGTAGGTGAGGGAAGCGTCGTTGAGCTGGAGCTTCTCGATGGACGCGCGGAGTTCCTCGTAGTCGGCGGTATCGATGGGGTAGATGCCGGCGAAGACCATTGGCTTGACCTCGGCGAAACCGTCGATGGCGGCGGTGCAAGGGCGGTCGACGTGGGTGATGGTGTCGCCCACCTTGACTTCGCGGCTGGTCTTGATGCCTGAGATGATGTAGCCGACATCGCCCGTCTTGAGCGTCTTGCGGGGCTCCATATCGAGGCGGAGGACGCCGACCTCGTCGGCATCGTATTCGCGGCCTGTGGCGACGAACTTGACCATATCGCCTTTGGAAATCTCGCCGTTGACCACCTTATAATAGGCAATGATACCGCGGAACGAATTGAAAACGGAATCGAAAATAAGGCACTGGAGGGGAGCCTTGGGGTCTCCGACGGGGTGGGGGACACGCTCGACGATGGCGCGGAGGACATCGGGGATGCCTTGACCCGTCTTGCCGCTGGCGCGGAGAATCTCGGAGCGGTCGCAGCCGATGAGATCGATAATCTCGTCCTCCACCTCCTCGGGATTGGCGCTGGGCATATCGATCTTGTTGATTACGGGGATAATCACGAGATCGTGGTCGATGGCCTGGTAGAGATTTGAAATGGTTTGGGCTTGAATCCCTTGGCTGGCGTCGACGACGAGCAGAGCGCCCTCGCAGGCGGCGATGGAGCGGCTGACCTCGTAGCTGAAATCGACGTGGCCTGGGGTGTCGATGAGATTGAGCACGTATTTTTTGCCGTCTTGCTCATAATCCATCTGGATGGCGTGGCTCTTGATGGTGATTCCTCGTTCTCGTTCGAGATCCATGTCGTCGAGGACTTGCGCCTGCATATCTTGCGCCTTGACGGTTTTTGTGTACTCGAGGAGGCGGTCGGCGAGAGTGCTCTTGCCGTGGTCGATGTGGGCTATGATGCAGAAATTCCTAATATTTTCCATCTGAACAAGTGGTCGAAAGAGACGATTAGAATTGCCAAAAGTGCGAATAAGGCAAAGTTAGTTAAAAAAGGCGAGAGGCGAGGGAGCGTAGAGCTGATAGGAGGTGAGAATAAATTATTATATTTGTGAATAGAACGTTAAGAAACGTTGTCTGCACATGATATTCAAGAACCTATTTAGCCGGAAGAAACGCGGAGCCGGCAAGTCGCGGAACGAGGAATACTCGACGACGGCGGAGTTTGTGGAGCATAACATTGACAACGTCAAGAAATTGCTCTCGTCGGTTGGCTATAATGATTTGCTGAAACGCCTGGAAGACATGGCGGCGATGACGCATTGTCACGTAGTGGCGTTGTGTCAGAAATTGCCTGGGCAAAACAAATACATGGTAGTCGACTCATCGGAGCGGACCATGTGCCCCCGAGGGACTGTATTCTCGTGGATGCATACTCAGCCAATGGCGAGTGCGGACGCGGAGTCGATAATATCGACACTTCCATTCAACGTCATTGGCGGTACGGGATTCATCTCCGTGCCCGTGAAGAACGAGCGTAACATGCTGGTAGGCATCTTGTTGGGCATCTCGACCGACAGACTGACCGACATTGACGGCAAAGTGCGGCTGATGCACATCTTGGCACCGCTGATGGAGGCCGAGGTGCGGTGCGTAAAGCTGCGCCAGGACGTGCGCCAGTGTGAGCAGAGGATAGCCTCGTTGAACCAGAGCATTGAGGTGATAAGCACCGACTTGCGGCGTGAGCGCGAGCTTACGGCGGAGAGCCAGCAGCTGAAGAGCATATTCTTGACCAACCTAAGCCACGAGATACGCACGCCGATGAACGTGATAATCGGCTTTGCGGACCTGCTCGACAAGACGGAGGACGAGGCCGAAAGGGCGAAATTCATAGACATTGTCCGTCAGAGCGGCTACCAGCTACTGAACGTAATTGACAACCTCGTAGAAATCTCGAAACTGCAGAGCAACTATATGCTCAAACCCGCCTGCCCCGTCCAGCTGAACGAGATGCTGACGAAAATCAAGATGAAATACCAGGAAATCTTGCGCAAAGAGGGGAAGGACGTGGAGATTGAGACCGTATTCTCGCTGAAAGCCCCGAACGACACCATCTGGAACAGCGACGAGATAATTACAAAAGTACTCTCACAAATTTTGGACAACAGCTGCCGATTCACGACGAGCGGCAAGATAACCATCTCGTACGTGGTGAACCACAAAGAGGCCGCATTCTGCGTCACGGACACGGGGCCTGGCTTCAAGCCCGGCTCGGAAAAAGTTGTATTCGATATGTTTGGCGACGTATCGATGGACGACGTAGGCAAGGGCAAAGGCATAGGACTGGCAGTGGCCGCCAAATACTTGTCGCTGTGTGGCGGCAAGATATGGGTTGACACGGCGTACCGGAACGGCGCGTGCGTCAACTTCACGATTCCGACAGATAAACTTTAGAGACACCCCCATCTCCCCACCAGACTAATAACACTAAACAAGAAGAGACTATGATGCCGATATACGAGACGGATCAGTACCTGAAGCCGTATGCGCAGATATTGGACAACCGTCGCAAGCGCACAATAGCGCGGCTTGAGGAAATAAAGGACACGTGCGGCCCGTTGGATGAATTTTCGCGAGCGTATGAATACTACGGAATGCACCATAAGGACGGACGATGGACATTGCGCGAATGGGCGCCGAGCGCGACGGAGATATACGTGGTAGGCGAATTCTCGAAATGGAAAGAGGACGAGCGATATAAGATGCATCGCCTGGAATTTGGCAACTGGGAGATAGAGATTCCCGACGACGTGATACGGCATGGCGACAAATTCAAAATGTCGGTACACTGGGTTGGCGGACAGGGCGAGAGAATACCCGCGTACATTGGGCGCGTGGTCCAGGACGAAGAGACGAAAATGTTTGACGCTCAGGCGTGGGACTTCAAGCCGTTCAAATGGACCGACCAGGACTTCAAGATTGGCAAAGAGCCGCGCCTGATATATGAGGCTCACATTGGCATGAGCGGCGAGAAAGAGGGCGTTGCGACATACGAAGACTTCCGTAAAAACGTATTGCCGTACATTGTGGAGACGGGGTATAACACCCTGCAGCTCATGGCCATACAGGAGCACCCGTATTACGGCAGCTTTGGATACCACGTATCGAGCTTCTACGCGGCGAGCAGCCGATTTGGCGAGCCAGAGGACTTGAAACGCCTTATTGACGAGGCGCATAGCCACGGGATTGCCGTAATCATGGACATTGTTCACTCGCACGCCGTGAAGAACGAGAACGAAGGCATCTCGCGATTGGACGGCACGTTGGACCTCTATTTTCATGCGGGCGACAGGGGAAACCACCCCGCATGGGACAGCCGATGCTTCAACTACGGGAAGACGGAGACATTGCGATTCTTGCTCTCGAACTGCAGATGGTGGTTGGAAGAGTATCACTTTGACGGCTTCCGTTTTGACGGCGTCACGAGTATGCTCTATTATGACCACGGACTGGGCAAAGACTTCACGTGCTACGCGGACTACTTCCGCGCCAACGAGGACGAGGACGCCATCAGTTACCTGATGATGGCCAACAAGTTGATACACGCCGTGCGGCCGGAGGCGATAACCATTGCCGAAGAGATGAGCGGATACCCTGGCATTGCCGGACCTATTGAGGCTTGCGGCGTAGGGTTTGACTACCGCCTCTCGATGGGAATCCCCGACTACTGGATAAAGTTGATAAAGGAGGTGCCCGACGAGAAATGGCCCGTTGGGCGCATATTCTACGAGTTGCAGCTGCACAGACCTGAGGAGAAGGTGATAAACTACGCGGAGAGCCACGACCAGGCACTTGTGGGCGACAAGACGATAATCTTCCGCCTGATAGACAAGGACATGTACACGGACATGAACCTGGAGAGCCAGAACATGAGCGTGGACCGTGGCATAGCCTTGCACAAGATGATACGCCTCGTGACGCTCTTCACGTCGACGGGCGGCTACCTGACCTTCATGGGCAACGAGTTTGGACACCCCGAGTGGATAGACTTCCCGCGCGAGGGCAACGGGTGGAGCTACAAGTACGCCCGTCGTCAGTGGGGATTGGCTAAGGCGGACTACCTGCGTTACCATTACCTGGTGGACTTTGAGCGCGAGATGATAGACATCTTCAAGCAATTGCCCGAGCCGAGCTATCCGTACAGGTATTATGACTACGACCCGACCCAGGTCTTGGCCTTTGGGCGTGGCGACTACCTTGTCGTCTTCAACTTCAGCCCGTCGCAGTCGTATACGGACTACGCGATACCCGTTCCGGCGGGACGTTATAGCATAGTCCTCTCGACGGACGAGGGACGATTTGGCGGGTTTGACCGTAACGATATGTTCTTCGTCTTTTACACGCAGAAACTTGGTGGGCAGGATATGCTGCGGCTGTACCTGCCGAGCCGTTCGGCGATGATATTGAAGAGGAAGGATATTGTGCACATACGGTAAGCAGCCTTCGGGTAAAGAGAAAAATTGGAGGCGACCCCTGTCCTTGGCGGATGGGGGTTGTCTTTTTTGTTGGGGGTGATTGAGGGGTGAGGCGTGGTGAAAAATGAAGAATTTGGGCGGGTGGGATAACAAAATGTTATTTAGTTGCGGGATTATGAGTATCTTAGCCTTGCGTGCGTAGTGGGTCTAAATGAAAAATGGGCATTACGGACGCGGCATCTGTTGAACGATGTCGGAATGCAATACTGAACTAAAAAGACAAACTAAGAAACAGATAATCAGAGAATTGGAACGTGACGGGGAGAGTCGCAAGGCGATAGCCCCAAGAGCAAACTAAACGGAGGCACAGCCTCGATTTTTATTTTACTCGGCGTTTCTGTTCTGACAACTTGTAAAGAGGACATATTTTTCGAAATGAGCTTTTAGCTCTTGTTCCTGCTTCTAAGAATACCGCCAATATTCAGCGCACGGGGACAAGCGAGCTGAGGGTTCACGCTTAATGGGCGTGGATCATTCGGTGCTTGTTGTGCGCATAGGTCACTTGGCGGTAACCTTTAGAAGAAACAAGCTGTGAGAATGATTTCACGCCTTTTTATTGTGTCAGTTATTGACAAGATGGAACAGAACAACTTCATTAAACTTGTTTGTGTGATTGCTTTTGTGGCATTCGCCGCTGTAAGCTGTTGGGCGACAGCAGAATCGCTCCATTTGTTATTGTCATCGTGGCCGCTCGCAATGTGTTGGGTGGTGTCGGTAGGCTTCTTCCTCATTGCGTCGTTGGGATCCAAAATGATTGTGGACAGCCTGAACCAGAACATATACATGGAGAAACGCGGTGTGAAACTGGCTTTTGGAACTGTCTTGTTGTTAGTCTTCTGGTTGGCTTGCAGTTTGCCAACGAATACGCACACTTTCTTCTATCGCAGCTTGATAAGCGAAAAGGTGAACTCGGACATTGCCGTCACGAGCGGATACTTGTT
>JALEMI010000078.1 GCA_022768325.1 Bacteroidales bacterium | reverse complement strand
GGTTTATATACCTGCTTCTCTGCTAATTCTTAAACACCAGGCCTTCTTCGCCCAAATCCACGGTCATCGGGCGGTCCTTGCTCACTTCGCCGGCCAGGATTTTTTTCGAGAGGTCGTTGAGCACGTATGTCTGGAGAGCCCTCTTCACGGGCCGTGCTCCATACATAGGGTCGAAGCCGATGTCGGCAAGCCAGCCTGTTGCAGCGGGCGTGATGTTCAGCTCGATGCCGTTGGCCGCAAGCATCTTCTTTACGCTTGCGAATTGGAGACCGACGACCTCGCGGATGCGCTCTTTGCTCAGCGGAGTAAATGTCACAATCTCGTCAATTCTGTTGAGCAACTCGGGGCGTATCGTCTTGCGCAGTAGCTCCATCACCTCGCGTTTGCTCGTCTCGATGAGGTCTGGCGTAATCTGATTGCCGTTTTTCTCAAACTCCTCCTGTATGAGGTTTGAGCCGAGGTTCGAGGTCATGATAATTATCGTGTTCTTGAAGTCCACGGTGCGCCCCTTGTTGTCCGTAAGACGCCCGTCGTCAAGCACTTGCAGCAAGATGTTGAAGACGTCGGGATGCGCTTTCTCAATCTCGTCGAGCAGGACGACCGAGTACGGCTTACGCCTCACGGCCTCCGTGAGCTGACCGCCCTCGTCGTAGCCAACGTATCCTGGAGGCGCACCGATAAGGCGCGAGACGCTGTGTTTCTCCTGATACTCAGACATATCGATACGCGTCATTTGGCTCTCGTCGTCGAAGAGGAACTCGGCCAGAGCCTTGGCAAGCTCAGTCTTGCCTACGCCCGTCGTTCCGATGAAGATGAACGACCCGATAGGCCTGCGCACATCTTGAAGACCTGCGCGTGAGCGGCGTACGGCATCGGCCACTGCGCCAATGGCTTCGTCTTGCCCCACGACCCTCTTGTGCAATTCGCTTTCGAGGTGGAGGAGCTTGGCTTTCTCGCTTTCGAGCATTTTCGAGACGGGGATTCCTGTCCATCGGGACACAACCTCCGCAATGTCGTCCGAGTCGACTTCCTCCTTAATTAGTGCGCCGCCCGTCTGCATCTGTTGCAGTTTCTTGTTGAGGTCGTCCACTTTGTGTTGCGCCTCGGTCAGTCTTCCGTACCGCAGTTCTGCCACCCTTTCGTAATTGCCTTCGCGCTCAGCCTTTTGCGCCTCGAATTTCAGCTGCTCCATTCCGGCTTTCTCTTGCTGAATGGCATCGATGACGTCCTTTTGGGCTTTCCATTGCGCACGGTGCTCCGTCACCTGTTGCTTTTGCTCCGCAATATCCTTGTCGAGCTCCGCAATCTTGTCGGTGTCGCCTTCGCGGAGAATGGCGGCCCTCTCTATTTCCATCTGTTTGAGCTTGCGCTCCAGGTCGTCAATCTCCTCGGGCACGGAGTTCATCTCCATCCTCAGGTGGGCGGCGGCCTCGTCTACGAGGTCTATGGCCTTGTCGGGCAAGAAACGTTGTGAGATGTATCGGCGCGAGAGCGTCACGGCCGAGATTATGGCCTCGTCCTTGATTCTCACCTTGTGGTGTGTCTCGTATTTCTCTTTTATGCCACGCAAAATGGCTATGGCGTCCTCTTCCGTAGGCTCGTCAACAATGACCGTTTGGAATCTGCGCTCCAAGGCCTTGTCTTTCTCAAAGTATTTCTGATACTCGTCGAGCGTTGTTGCGCCAATGGCCCTCAGCTCGCCACGCGCCAAGGCTGGTTTGAGGATGTTTGCCGCATCCATAGCGCCGTTGCTCTGACCAGCGCCGACGAGGGTGTGGATCTCGTCGATGAAGAGGACAATGCTGCCGTTTGACGATACGACCTCTTTCACGACGCTCTTCAGCCTCTCCTCAAACTCGCCCTGGTATTTGGCTCCCGCCACGAGGGCACCCATGTCGAGCGAGTAGATCTCTTTGTCTTTCAGGTTTTCCGGGACGTCGCCACTTATTATCCTGTGAGCCAAGCCCTCGGCAATTGCAGTCTTACCTACGCCAGGCTCGCCAATTAGGATAGGATTGTTTTTCGTCCGTCGGCTGAGAATCTGGAGGACGCGGCGAATCTCCTCGTCACGACCAATTACGGGGTCCAGTTTGCCCGTGCGGGCGCGGTCGTTAAGGTTTATGGCGTATTTGCTCAGCGCGTTATACGTCTGTTCGGCGTTTTGGTCCGTCACCTTCGAGCCTTTGCGAAGCTCGCTAATGGCGGTGCGAAATCCCTTTTCTGTTGCGCCGGCATCCTTCAAAATCTGTGCCGCAGTGTCTTTGACCTTTAGTATCGCGAGGAGGATGAACTCGACGGAGACGAACTGGTCCCCCTCGGCTTTGCTCTCCTCTTGCGCCTTCAGCAACATTGCATCGGCGGCGTTGCTGAGGTATGGGGAACTCTGTGAACCACTGACGCGAGGGAGCGATTTGATGGCGCGGTCTACGGCGTCGGCAACCGTTTGAGGGAGGCCGCATTTGTTGAAAATGTAGCTCGTCACGTCCGGTGCGGACTCCATGACGGCCTTCAATATGTGAAGAGGTTCCAACGCTTGTTGGCCGCCAGCTTGTGCTATCTGTACGGCCTTGTTGATGGCCTCTTGCGACTTGACTGTAAAGTTGTTGAAATCCATTGTCATATACTTTTTGTGCGATGTCTTGGGGAGGCCTTTGCTTGCCGTCCCCCCTTGTGCGTCGCGGGTTTTCGCCCCTACATTTAACAAACGGTATGCCACACCATAAAATGTGACAAAACGTCCATTTTTTCACAGAAAAATAACTATTCGTGACAAAAAGTCGCACTTTATGGCCGTCTCACACACTCTGTTGTGCAAGTCCGTCAAGCTTTTCCCCTAAAGATGGAGAATGGGGGCGATGAGGGTCGCCACGGTGAGTAGCAGCTTGCGAAGTATTTTTAGCGCGTTGGAAATCTGGGTCTCGACGGTGCGCTTTGAGAGTCCGAGTTGGTCTGCAATCTCCTGATTGCTAAGGCCGTCGAGACGGTTCATGGTGAAAATCTTACGACATTGGTCGGGAAGTTTCGCCAGGGCGGCCGCGACTTTTGCTTTGGCCTCGCTCTCCTCAATAAGGCCGTCGGCGGCGTCGGGAGCCATGTCTTCGGTCAGCATGACTGCCTCTTTTTCGTATGCTTGTTTGATTTTCTCGTGCTTCAAGACGTTGAGACACGCGTTTCTGACCGATGTGTAGAGGAAAGAGCGGATGTTATCGGGACGGTTTGAAATCCGCTGCTCGTATAGGTTCACAAAGACGTTCTGGACAACATCTGACGATGCGTCTTCATCGGCAAGAAATCGTATGGCAAAGAGGGTGAGCGGCGTGTAATAGCGGTCGAATAGTTCACGGAAAGAGCGACCATCGAGTTCGCTGGCCGCCATGACCAAGAGCTCGTCGTCGTTAAGTGTGTCCCTCTTTCTTTCCATCTCCGTAGTAATCACACAAATATGGCGCGAATTGTTC
>JALEMI010000087.1 GCA_022768325.1 Bacteroidales bacterium | reverse complement strand
GAGAATGTTGCGCCAAAAACGTAAATTTGCAACTCTGAAAATTACAATTCCTCCAACCTATGCATATTAAGAACGGGGAATCCGTCGACACTTCCGACATCGAGGTCCTGAGCTACCCTGATTTCTATAGCCGAGTAGTCGAGCTGCTCGCACCCGAGGCTCACCATTGCCTTAGCTATTTCGCCGTCCCAGCGGCAAATTCGGGCTATTTGCGACTTTTCGCCTTCATTTCTTTAGACGACACTGCGACAATTGAGGCCCTCGCCGCCGATGTTGCCGCCACGGATGTCTTGCCGGCCATAACGGCCGAACGTCCTGAGATGCACGTCTTTGAGCGTGATATTCACGAGACGTTCGGACTCAACTTCGAGGGACACCCTTGGCTTAAGCCACTGCGATTCCCCCACGACCGCAAGGCCGGTGGCGACATCTACGACTATCCCTTCTTCAACGTCGAGAGCGAAGAGTTCCATAGGGTAGGGGTAGGCCCCATTCACGCGGGCATCATCGAGCCAGGCCACTTCCGCTTCATCTGCGAAGGCGAGAAGATCCACCATCTCGAGATTCAGCTCGGATGGCAACACCGCGGCTGGGAGCAGCTCATGCTCTCCAAGAAGAAGATGCTCCAACGGGCCATTCTCGCCGAGAATATCGCGGGCGACACTACTGTCGGCAACGCCACAGCTTTCGCCCTCGCCTACGAAGCCCTCGCCGGCGCGGAGGCAAATCCCACCCTCACTTTTGAACGCACATTGGCTCTGGAGCAAGAGCGTATTGCCGTCCATACGGGCGACCTCAGCGCCATCTGTACCGACATAGCCTATCAGCTCGGCAACGCCGTCTTCGGACGTCTGAGGACCCCAATGATAAACTTCTTCCAGAAGTGGTGCGGCAACAGGTTCGCAAAGAGCCTCATACGCCCCGGGTACACCAATTTCCATTTCACCGACGCCTTGGCCGACGATTGGCAAAAGACCGCCGACGCCTACGAGCCGCATTTCCGCGAGATGGCCGACAAGATGTTCGACTTGCCCTCCGTCCTCTCGCGCCTCGAACGCACGGGTGTCGTGTCCACCGAGACGGCCTCGCGCATCGGTCTCGTCGGCATGGCCGCCAAGGCCTCGGGGCTTCCCCGCGATGTCAGGGCCTCGCATCCCTACCTCGCCTACGAGTCGCTCGGCGTCAAGCCTGTCGTCAAGAATAGCGGCGATGTCTACGCCCGCGCCCGTGTCCGCTACGAGGAGGTCCTCCAGTCGCTCGCCAACGTCCGCACCCTCATTGCCAATAAGCCCACCCTCACCGAGACGCCCAAGGGCGATTACCTGACGCTCCGTCCGGGCAAGACTGTGGTATCGCTCGTCGAGGGATGGCGTGGCGTCTTGTGCCACGTTGCTCAGACCTCGCCCGACGGGCAAATCGAGACATACAAAGTGGTAGACCCCTCCGTCCACAACTGGATGGGTCTCGCCATGGCCGTGAGGGGCAATGGCATCTCAGATTTCCCCATTTGTAACAAGAGCTTCGACCTCAGCTATTGCGGTCACGACCTTTAAGCCCACAATACACGTTCACGTCATCTTTTCTCCAGTGTTCGAGTCTTTAAAAATCCTGTTTCATCAAGGCAAACAATATATCCCCGATGTCACGACGACCGATGTACCGGGCGTTTTCCGTGGTCGTCCTGTCATTTCCGATGCCAATGTCGACGAGTCCGCGCTTGTCGACTTGTGCCCAACGGGCGCAATTTCTGCCAATCCGCTAAGCATCGACTTGGGGCGTTGCGCCTTCTGCGGTGAGTGTATGTTCGCTTGTCCGCAGAAAATCTCTTTTACGAAAGATTACCACATCTCGGCTAACGACCGCGGCGCGCTTGTTGTCCGCGCGGGCGACGAGCGTCCCATTGTTGTCGACCCCGACAAGGTTCGTGCCGAGGTGCGTCGTCTCTTCGGACGTTCACTCAAGCTGCGCGAAGTCTCCGCAGGAGGCGATGGCAGTTGCGAGATGGAGCTCAACGCGACGGGCAATGTCAATTTTGACATCGGTCGTTTTGGCGTCAGCTTCGTAGCCTCACCCCGCCATGCGGACGGAATCGTCCTCACAGGCCCCATCTCGGAGAACATGGCCGAGCCATTCCTCGATGCCTATAACGCCGTTCCCGACCCCAAGATTCTCATCCTCGCCGGCACCGATGCCATCAGCGGCGGAATCTTCGACGGTAGCCCAGCCATCAACCGCGGTGTGCTCGACGGCCTGAAGGTCGACCTCTACGTCCCGGGCAATCCTGTCCACCCGCTCACCTTCATCAACGGAGTTTTGTCCATGTTGGGAAGAAAAAATAGGTGAACTCCATTTGCGTAGAATAAAAATTTTATATCTTTGCACTCGATTTATGCGTCTGTTCTACAAAACGCTCAAGTGGCGGAATTGGTAGACGCGCTAGTTTCAGGGACTAGTGGCAGCAATGTCGTGCAGGTTCGAGTCCTGTCTTGAGCACTTGCATAAATCGAAAGAGGTCTGTCTTCCCACGAAGATGACCTCTTTTTGTTTTTCCCCCTTTATTGTCAATATGTTAGATAACAAATACGAGATTCACTTCGCTCCGCTTCAGGGCATGACGGATGCCTCTTTCCGCCGTCTCCACTCCCAATATTTTGGCGGCGTCGATTTCTACTACACCCCTTTTATCCGTATTGAGCGAGGGCTTTTCCGCAAACGCGACCTCAGGGACCTCAACGAGGAGACACTCGACAATGTCGTCCCCCAAGTGTTGCCCGGCTCGGCCGAGGAGCTGGAGAGGCTCTGCGAACCAATTTTCGCCAAGGGGCTAAAGCGCGTCGACGTAAACATCGGCTGCCCCTTCCCGCCAGTCATGGCCCATGGCCGAGGGGCTGCGTTAATCAATAATCCCGAGACGCTTTTCGATGTCCTCAACGGAATTGCCAAGCTAAGCCCCGATACCGAGTTCAGCCTTAAGATGCGCCTCGGATACTCCGACCCCGACCAATGGAAAGCCGTGGTCGACGCCATCAACGCCACGCCCTTGCGCCACGTCGTGATGCACGCCCGAATTGCCAAGCAACAGTATCGCGGCGAGTGCAACCTCGATGCCTTTGGCGAGTTTGTCGAGGCCTGCAAGCATCCCCTTATCTACAACGGCGACCTGCTGACCGTGGCGGATGTCGAGAATGTCATTGGCAAGTGGCCAACTCTGCGCGGCGTAATGATTGGCCGTGGCCTCTTGGCTGACATGGCTCTCGGGCAGAAGCTCCGTGGCGGCTCCGTTCCCGACTTCATGTCCGCTTTCCGACAGCTGCACGACGGCATGATGTCCGATGCCCAGGCGCGAATGACCGAGTCTCGCCAAGTGGCGGAACACATGAAACCCTATTGGGACTATTTCTGCCAAGATGAGCAGTTTAGGCGCGAGCTTAAGGCTGTCCGCAAAGCCCGAACCGCCGACCAATACGACGCTGCCGCCGCCGCCCTTATAAGCCGTATGGCCAGAGGATAAGCAATGTCCGCCAAAGACGATTTCCCCTGCCGAGTCGGCTGTGGAGCCTGCTGTATCGCCATCTCCATAAGCTCGCCCATCCCGGGAATGCCCAATGGCAAACCGGCGGGCGTCCGATGCCTCCATCTCGACGAGCGCAATATGTGCCGCCTCTTCGGCAGCCCCGAACGTCCTAAGGTTTGCGGAGGCTTCACGGCCGAACGTGAGTTTTGCGGCTACACGAACGAGGAGGCTTTTCAGATTCTATCCGCCCTCGAAGCCTCGTGCCGGGGGTGAGTTTCCCGCTGAAATTTTTTATATTATATCTCGCAAACGCACTGAATCTCAGAAAGGTTCGGTGCGTTTACTTTTTGAACACCCAACTAAGTTCGAGTGCGTTATTTGCGTTTCAAAATATAATGTAGAAAATGATTTACGGGTATATCCGCGTGAGTAGCGACAAGCAGACTGTTGAGAATCAACGTTTTGAGATAAATAATTTCTGCAAGCGTGAGGAGTTGAAAATCGACGGATGGATTGAAGAGACCATCAGTGGCACTATGGCCTACGACAAGCGAAAGTTGGGGCGGTTGCTCCACAAGGTGCGTAAAGACGACCTCATAATCTGCGCCGAACTATCCCGTCTGGGGCGCAACCTCTTTATGATTATGGAGATTCTCAACATCTGCATGTCAAAAGAGTGCCGCGTGTGGACCATTAAGGATAACTACCGTCTTGGCGACGACATCCAAAGCAAAGTCCTCGCTTTCGCCTTCGGCCTCTCCGCCGAAATTGAGCGTAACCTCATCAGCCAACGAACCAAAGAGGCCCTCGCACGTAAGAAAGCAGAAGGCGTAGCCCTCGGGCGCAAATTCGGAAGCAAAAACAAGCTAAACAAGCTCTCCGGCAAAGAGGAAAAAATCGCCCTATGGATCTCAATGGGAATCACCAAGGTCGAAATCGCACGCCGCTGCAAGGTCAATCCCAGCACGATTTTCAGGTATCTGCAGAGGAAGAAGAGGGGGGAGTAGGGGGTGGCTTTATAGTGGGGGCGGCTGGTTCGTGTTTCGGCCGCTTTGCGTTTTGGCCGGGTACACCCGCTTCGCGTGTGTACCCGGTTATCATAGGTATGGTCCTGGCGGGCCAGTCCAGGGGTGGGCGTGGGGTGTGACGGTGGGGTAGTTAGAAAACGCCGTTTGAAGATTGGTTGAAAGGCGTTTGAAAGGCGTTTGATTGGCGTATACGGATGGCAACGCTGGCAAACTATGGAGGTGTCGGCTAGGAAGAATGGGGAGGAGAGTGTGTTTTGGTCGAAAGGTATGGTGCAAAAACAAGTGTAATGGGGAGGGTTTGTATTGCAAGGATACGTCCCATACCATACAAATTATTGGCACTATTCTGAATAAGTGCCGAAAATTTGCTACTATTGCCGTCAGAAAGCAATAGTAGGGATATCATGAACGGCGATACGACATCTTTAGTGCTTGACTATGCTGAAGCCCACAAATCCTTTGGCGTAGAGGAGCTTTATGAATATCTCAACCAAAAGACTGAAATAAAAAGACCGTCCGTATTGTGGCACTTGTTCAAACTTGTAAATGCTAACGAGCTGATTAGGACTGGGCGCGGGATGTACACTAAGGCAGACAAGCCTATTTTCTCTCCGCAGCCAACAGCAGAGGTAAGGCATATATACGACCTGCTTCGGACAGCTTTCCCTTTTGCCAAATTCTGTGTGTATCAGGGAGATGTTATTGAACCTTTGCAACACCACCTCTCTTCTAACAGTGTGATTTACGTCGAGACAGAAAAGGGTTCGGCGGAAACGGTTTTTAATTATCTGAATGAGAGTATGTCTGATGTCTATCTGCGTCCTGGCAAAGACTTTATATACAGATATGTGGATATGGGTAGCAATTCTGTTTTCGTGAAGAATCTTGTATCCGAGTCTCCAATGAAGAAAGTGTCGGACGTGCCAATGCCAACAATAGAGAAGCTGATGGTGGACATATTGAGGGATGCGGACTTTTTCTATCTGCAAGGGTGCGAGAGTGAGCGTATCATAGAAAACGCTTTTAGCTTGTATGCTGTCAACAGAAGCCGTCTTTTTAGGTATGCAGGTCGGCGAAAGACAAAAGGTGAATTGTTGTCAATTTTGGGACATTTGGGTTTGCAATGATGAGTTCGATTCATTAGCTTGCAATTTGAAGACAGTGTTTATTATGGACTGCTACGATTTACTTGGAAAGTGATTTACGGATACATTCGCGTGAGTACCGATAAGCAGACGGTTGAAAATCAACGATTTGAGATCGTTAGCTTTTGCGAAAGGCAAGGCTTGGAAATAGACGGCTGGATTGAGGAAACAATCAGCGGAACTAAAAACTATACTAAGCGCAAGCTTGGTGATTTGCTTGAGAAGATCGTTGAAGACGATTTGATTGTTTGCGCAGAGCTGTCAAGGCTCGGGCGAAATCTCTTTATGATTATGGAGATTTTGCATATTTGCATGAAGAAGAATTGCAAGGTGTGGACAATCAAGGATAATTATCGGCTCGGCGCACGGCTCTTTCATTTGAAACTCTCATAGACAGAGCGTAATTTTGCGTAGCTTGGGCACAAAAAAGCCCCTCACCTCGGGAGAAGAGATGAAAGGTGGCTATATTGTAATAACGTTTCCCGTCATTTTTGTTCATATAGT
>JALEMI010000086.1 GCA_022768325.1 Bacteroidales bacterium | reverse complement strand
ACTATATGAACAAAAATGACGGGAAACGTTATTACAATATAGCCACCTTTCATCTCTTCTCCCGAGGTGAGGGGCTTTTTTGTGCCCAAGCTACGCAAAATTACGCTCTGTCTATGAGAGTTTCAAATGAAAGAGCCGTGGCAGCGGCACGGCGGATGTTCGTGAAATTCTGTAATGTACGTAAAAATTGATAATTTTGTCAGTTACATACAGCGCATTGTCGGCAAGAAAGCCGAGCGACATACGGAACAAGATGATTACCAGTAAAATAGGTTTGTGGCTCTATCAGCCATACAAATACCTTATCGTCCTGCCATTGTTTGCGGCAGACACTCTTTTTTTCACGTTTTGGACTTGGCTTGCGAGTTTCATCTCGGGCAAATGGGCGAGTGCCTGCGGCAAGGCGTGGGCAAAATTCGTCCAGTGGATTACCCCCATGCCCGTCAAAGTCGTAGGGCGCGAGAACATCGCCAAAGGCCAATCGTACGTAGTTGTGGCCAACCACCAGAGCGCGTACGACATAATAATGGTCTACGGCAGCTTGCCCATCGACTTCCGATGGATAATGAAAAAAGAGCTTCGGAACGTCCCCTTCTTGGGCTTTGCCTGCGAAAAGGGCGGCCAGATATTCCTGGACCGAGGCTCAGCCCGCGGGGCTTGGCGCAGCATTCAGAAGGCTAAAGAGATATTGCGCGACGGCACGTCGGTCGTAATCTTCCCCGAGGGGCACCGCAGCGGTCGCCGCGAGATGAACGAGTTTAAGCACGGGGCTTTCAAACTGGCGTTTGAGCTTGGGTTGCCCATGTTGCCCGTGTCTATCAAGGACACGTGCCGCGTCATGAGTGGCGGCCTCGAATCGCTGCGCCCCGCGCGTACGACCCTGACGATACATCCGCCCATTGACGCGAACAAGTATGAGGGCCGTCGCGACGAGCTGATTGCTAAGCTGCGCGAGACAATTGGCACAGCCATCTAAACCCCTACCCCTCAATTACGTAGAAAGAACATCATTAGAAATATTTAGATCGATTCCTCCTCACAATGGAATTTGAACAAGAGATTGCGCGGCGGCGCACATTCGCCATCATCAGCCACCCTGATGCCGGTAAGACAACATTGACAGAGAAGCTGCTCCTCTTTGGCGGAGCCATCCACGTGGCGGGAGCCGTCAAGAGCAACAAGATAAAGAAGACGGCGACCTCCGACTTCATGGAGATCGAGAAACAGAGGGGAATCTCCGTGGCCACGTCGGTCATGGGCTTTGAGTATGACGGTTATAAGGTCAACATCCTCGACACACCGGGCCACCAGGACTTTGCGGAAGACACCTTCCGCACCCTGACGGCCGTGGACTCGGTAATCATCGTTATTGACGGCGCAAAAGGCGTGGAGACGCAGACGCGCAAGCTGATGCAGGTGTGCCGAATGCGCAAGACGCCCGTGATTGTCTTCATCAACAAGATGGACCGCCCGTCGAACGACCCGTTCGACCTCTTGGACGAGATTGAGAACGAGCTCCAGATAAGCGTCCGCCCCCTGAGCTGGCCAATAGGCTCGGGCGACATATTCCGCGGCGTATACAACATTTTTGAGAAGAACCTCTACCTGTACGAGCCGAGCAAACAGACCGTCCAAGAGGGCGTGAGCGTAGACCTCGGCAGCACGGGCCTCGACGAGCGCATTGGCGACCGCGCGGCAGCCACGCTCCGCGAAGAGCTGGAGACCGTGGAGGGCGTATATCCCGAGTTCGACATCGAGACATACCGCAGCGGCGACGTGGCCCCCGTATTCTTCGGCTCGGCACTCAACAACTTCGGCGTCAGGGAGTTGCTCCATTGCTTCCTCCAGATTGCCCCACAGCCACAGCCGAGCCACGCCCTGGAGCGCGACGTGAACCCCGATGAGAAGAAGTTTAGCGGCTTCATCTTCAAGATTCACGCCAACATGGACCCGAACCACCGCAACCGCATCGCGTTCTGCAAGGTATGCAGCGGAAAATTTGAGCGCAACAAGGGATATAAGCACGTACGACTGGGCAAAGAGCTTAAATTCTCAAGCCCCACGGCCTTCATGGCCGACAAGAAAAGCATTATTGACGAGGCCTATCCGGGCGACATCGTAGGTCTTCCCGACACGGGCAACTTCAAGATTGGCGACTCGATATGCGAGGGCAACGAGCTTATCCACTTCCGCGGACTGCCGAGCTTCTCGCCCGAATTGTTCCGCTACATTGACAACGCCGACCCCATGAAAGCCAAGCAGTTGGCCAAGGGCATTGACCAGCTGATGGACGAGGGCGTGGCTCAGCTATTTACACACCAGTTCAACGGTCGCAAGATTATCGGCACGGTGGGCGCCCTGCAGTTTGAGGTCATCGAGTACCGCCTCCTTCACGAGTATGGGGCAAAGTGCCGATATGAGGGTATCTCGCTGTATAAGGCCTGCTGGGTCGAGAGCGACGACGAGGCGGAGCTTGCCGAGTTCAAGAACCGCAAGGTGCAATACATGGCCAAGGACAAAGACGGGCGTGACGTCTTCCTGGCGGAGAGCAACTTCATGCTCCAAATGGCTCAGCAAGATTTCAAGAACATAAGATTCCACTTGTCGAGCGAGTTTTAAGAGGTCCCGTATCCCACAAACATAGAACGAAGAGGCGTATGGCGATAAATGGGTTCATTGCGGCAGTCGTCATGGGAATCATGGCGAGCGCGGTTTGCCTGGCGAAGACATCTGCCAACGACGCGACGTCGGCAGACGAGCCCTTTATTCGTTGTATCGTGGTCTCGGAAGATGGGCATGTACACGACGCGCCCCCAAAAGAGGGGGACGTTATTGGCAATTGGCAAATAATATGGCCCGCCGGGTACGAGAAAGGCGACGTCAGGAGCCGAGTCTGGTTTGGGGACGTGGAGCATAGGCTCACGCACTCCGAGGCGGGCAAGACGATTGAGCGATGCAGCGAAGCCTTGGCCAAATCGGACGCCAACGACGCGGAGTTAAGGTTCGACTGCCTCTCCATCATTACCATGGCGCATTGTATGCGCAGGGAGTGGGCAAAGGCGGACAGCGTCGCCACGATGTTGACAAGCCATGCCGAATCGGCTCACGACAGTACGTTGATATGTTCCGCTCACTGCGCCAAGGCCTACATTGCCGCCTCGAAAGGCCATGCGGGTGAGGCGGAGAGGGCGATGGCCCGCGCCCTGGACTATGAGCCGAGCATACGCGACTCCGTCCTGCTGTGCCTCGTGAAGGACATGGCGAGCTGCGTATATTGCGCCATTGGTCAGCACGCCGTATCGCTGGGCTTTGCCAACGACGGGCTTAAGGTGTCGTTCGGATTGGGCAACAGGTGGCTGAGGGCCAAGAGCCTCAAATGCAAGGGCGAAGCGTTGCTCCACATCGGTCAGATGGGCTTGGCGAGGGAGTGCATCCTCGAATCGATACACATCTACCGGAACGACGGCGACAGCTATCGTTTGGCGTGTTGCTACCTCACACTTGGGCGGATTTATTTGACCGGGAATCAAAACAGCATGGCGGCCGACTGTTTTAGCGAAGCGGCCGACCTCTTTAGGCGGCATGACGACATCCCGCAGTATTGCGATGCCATGGCGGGCCTGTACATGACGGTTGAAGAGGGCGAGAAGGCGAGTCGAAAGGAAATTGAAGCAAGCCATGACGAGGCGGCGAGCCAATATAACGAAAGCATTGACAAGCGCGGCGACATCCTCCTGCCAACAATGGCGGAGAGGCTTGGCGAGATAAAAAGCAACCGATACGCGAAATACGCGCTCTTAGGAGCTGGGGCTTTGGCCTTGGTGATGGTGTGCGTGGCGGTGATAAGCCGGATGCGCCGTCGGCATAGGCAAGCGGGTGTGCGCCATTCGCTAAGGCGGATATTGTTGCTGGCCCTCAGGAAGATACCCTTCATTGGCAAGCAGAACGAGGCCTTGACGGAATCGGACCAGATGTTCTTGATGCGATTCTCGCGCGAAGTGAAGAAGTGCATGAAATCGGGTCATGTGGACCTGAAGTCCGTGGCCCAAAGGATGCGCCAGAAAGAGTGGCAAATCCAACAGCGAGTGCTCAACGTGACGGGCAAGACGGCGGAGAGCTACATTAAGAGCATCAGAATAGGGCGCGCGCGTCAGCTGTTTGACGACGCCCAATCGACAACAGCTAAGGCAAGCGCAGAGTGCGGATATTCATCAGCAAAAGACTTCGCATACGACTTCTCGGAAATTATGGGCATGACGCCCGAGGAGTACCGCCGACTCAGGGGGTTGGAATAGTGGAGTCGGCGCATTCCATAAGATAGCAGACGAGAAGAAGGTCACACAAACATGCACACAGCAAATGGAGAATAATCAATCAGAAAAGCCCAAGAGGGGCGGCAAGAGAGAAGGCGCGGGACGCAAGAAGACGACCTGCAAGACATACTGTTTCAACGCCCCCGAGGGCACAGTCCAAATTCTTGAAAAAGTGCCACAGAAGACGGCATTCATCATTGCCGCAGTAGAAGAGAAGGCAAAGCGCGAAGGGCTAATCTGAACGCCACATACATTAGCAACACAGCATATCTCCACCCGATGGTTTGCTTTTTGAATTGACATCGGGGCGGGACAGATTACGGATATACGCGATGGATACTAATAACTTAACGGCAAAGAGTTCTATATCCGAAAGAATAACTGCGCTTGTAAACGAGCTGTCGGATGGGAATAACACGGAATTTGGCAGAAGAATCGGTGAAAGTGAGGCTAATGTGAGGAATTTTAGGAACGGAAAGACAACGCCGAAATTCAGGACGCTTCTATCGTAGTGTGTTACGGCATTTCTGCCGAGTGGCTATTGACGGGCGAGGGCGAGATGACTAAAACAAGCGGAGGACACACTGAGTTTGTAGGGAAAGAACAATTAGAGCGGCAGATATTAGAGCTAAAGGAAGAGAAAATGCAACTTCTTGAGGAGGTTGTGCGACTTCAAAAGCAGCTGCTTGGACAGGCTGGTCAGTAGAATATTGGCGAC
Organism: Bacteroidales bacterium; assembly: GCA_022768325.1. Lineage (GTDB taxonomy): Bacteria > Bacteroidota > Bacteroidia > Bacteroidales > Marinilabiliaceae > W3P20-009. Next base: position 7,765 of record JALEMI010000086.1, on the reverse strand, counting down.
AAGAATACCCCCTAAAAGGAAGATAATCAACCCCAAAAGCCCCAGAGGGGCGGCAAGAGAAAACATTAGCAAAACAGCATATCTCCACCCGATGGTTTGCTTTTTTGAATTGACATCGGGGCGGGACAGACGTTTTAAAGAGGCAAAAAAAGGAGTTCCCCACTCACGAGAGCATAAACTTCTCGGAGTGGGGAACGGATTATTCGCTGTTCAGCTTAGTGTAGGTGTTTAGCCTGAGTATTAATCCATTACGAGGGCGGAGGCACCGACGATGGCGGCATCGCCGCGCTTGAGAGCGGAGGGGAGAATCTTGCACTTGCCCTTGAAGATGGTGAGGAGGTACTTGTCGAGATTCTTGCGGATGGGCTCGAAAATGAGGTCGCCAGCAGCCGTAGGTCCGCCGAAGATGAAGACCGCCTCGGGGCTTGTGTGGTGGATGGTGTTGGCTATGCCCTGGGCGAGGTAGTCGCCCGTCTTCTCGAAGACCATGAGCGCGATCTTGTCGCCCTTGACGGCAGCGTCGTAGATGTCCTTGCTCTCCAGCTCGGCGAAGGGCTTAGAGGCGAGGAGGCTGTCGTTGGCGTTGTACTCGGCGAGGAGCTCGAAGGCCGTGCGCTTCATGCCGATGGCAGAGCAGTAGGCCTCAAGGTGACCGCGGATTCCGCAGCCGCAGACGCGTCCGCCGGGGATGAGCATCGTGTGTCCGCACTCGCCAGCGAAGCCGTCATGACCGTATACAAGTTTGCCGTCGACAACAAGACCTGAGCCGACGCCCGTACCGAGGGTGTACATGACGAACTCCTTCATGCCCTTGGCACCGCCGTAGACCATCTCGCCCATTGTGGCGGCGTTGGCATCGTTGGTCATGATGATTTTGGGCATATCGGGGAAGAGGGCTTTGAGCTTGTCAACGAGGGGGATGATGCCCTTGAAAGAGAGGTTTGGCGCGTACTCAATGGTGCCCTTGTAATAATTGGCGTTAGGCGCACCGAGACCAATTCCGGCGAACGTGACTTCGGGATTGAGCTTCGTGACGTCGGAGATGAGGCCGCGGATGGTCTGGCCCATCTCGGCGACGTAGAGGTCGACATCGCCGTGTGTAGGGGTTGAGATATTTGCCTTGACAAGGACGTTACCCTCGGCATCTACGACACCTATGGCGGTGTTTGTGCCTCCGATGTCGACACCAAGGGAGACTGTCTTTTTCGTGTTATCCATTACGTTGTTTTGTATCTTTTAAGTAGTTGTATCGGGAAAGTGAGTTTAAACGAATGGCGAACCTGACCAGTTCATTTGTTACAAAGATAGCAATAATGCGAAGAAAAGTTTATGAAAGTAGGGGTGTAAGTAAGCAGACTTACTTTTTTCGTACCACGTATTTTTGCAACGGTGAGTTGGGCGCATCGGGAACCGTTCGAGCCAAAAGCTCCCTGTCGACAAGGAATCTGATGAATTTCTCAATATTCTTTGATTGGTATGTCAGACCAATATGCGATAAAATCTCCCTACTATTTCTTGGGATGGCACAATAGGCCAACACCTCCTTATGCCTGTCGGACAGCTCTGCTTCAACATCACGCACCGCTCTGGAGTCTGTAACAGAGTTTGTAACAGAGTCCGTAACAGAGTTTGTAACAGAGCTTGTAACAGAGCTTGTAACAGAGTTTGCACGCGTAAACGTAATCCATACGAAAGAACCATCCGTACCATAGACTGGCCTTGGCAATCCAACAGATTCACAAGCGTCCACCATACGCGCCACGCCAGTTCCCCAACTTTCCAAAAAGGCTGTCATATACAGCCCATCCGCAATAATCGGATTCTGAGGATACGACCTATGCGGCAACATAATCGACTCAGCGGTAAGCTCATTTGGAAGGTGACCAGTATTTTCAATTTCAACTCGGTCATCAAAAATCGAAATCCCCACACTTCCACTTGGCGTGTCTAAAGTTCTGTGACACAAAGCGTTTGTCAATGCCTCTCGCAACGCTTCAACAGGGATTTCCAATTGTTCTTCTCTTCGCAAACCCTTTATTACTCCGCATTGTGTAAGATGCTTGAAAAAGAATGACATACCAGCATCAAGGAGTTCAAAGAAATTGCCTTTCACCCTCATATTATCGATGAAAACCTTTTTCTCTGTTCCACGAAACCTCGCCAAACGCAACAAAAACTGAGGATAAGCCGCAGGACGTTTGGTAAACAATGCGGCAGCTGCGTTTCTTATCTGTTGACCTTCAACCATACCCAACTTATCCAACAAAGCGAAAGTGCTTTCTGTAACTGCAGACGCAGGCATTCGACCTTTTGCAACCCCATAAGCAACCGCTCCTCTGATTCTGTCTTCATCTAAATCTTCTATACAAAGGTTTTCCTGTGTTTGGCACTCCCATGCGAAACGGCTCGGGTTACTACGACGCAGCCTCTCCTCGAACATTGAGCGAGGCATCAAGACGGTAGTACTTTCAACTTTATAATATGCTCTGCCGTCGTAGGTATAAGGCGCATCCCCAAACTTTGCCGCGTCACAAAATATGCCAATAACGCTGTAACCGGGCCTATTGGGGACATCAATAATCTCGATAGGCAAACTAACAGCGGGTTCAATTTTCATCATTTCGCAGGCTATTTCACGTTGCGTATTATCCGAAACAAGCTGCCCCACAACCTCCAACTTGGGTGTGACACCAAACAATAGCCACCCACCATCACTATTGAGGAACGCACACAAAGTCTGCATTCCCTTCGTAAGCTCACCGGTAGTCTTTTTCAGCTCAAGAACACGATTCTCGTCTCTTGAGATCAATTCTTTTAACTCTGTAATGTTCATGCAATTTCTTAAAAGCCCCCAGCTTCACATCGTTTATTAAAATACAAAAATAAATCGAATCACTCGCCAAATACCATTCCTCAACAGCACTTTGCGATGTAAGAGACAATGTTTTATTGACTGAGGCCAAACGCATCAGATGGAGGGGATAAAACAGTGGCGTCGTGGAGTTGCCTGTTGGTCTCCACGACGCCATAGATGGTGGTTAACTTCTTGACGGAAGGGGGTGTTTTTTTTAGTTCTTGGTGACGGTTACCGTCATCTTGCCGCCTTCGGTGGTGATGAAGAGTAACCTGTTTTTCATAGGCAATTGAAGATTATCGCATTGTGAGACAACATGATACACAGAGACAGCGCATCAGTTCTCCCCATGAGTGAAGGGTACAAAAAGAGCAGGGGACACAATTGAACGTGTGCACGTCATGCCCCCTGCTGTTGGGAAGAACGAACGTAAACGCGCTAAGCCCTTACTTCTTGACGTAGAAAGCCCATCCGCTGCCAGAGCAAGCCTCCTCGAAGCCGTCGGGCACTGAGGTGGGCGCTTTAGCACCAATTCGGCAGATAAGTTCGCCGCGGCGGCCTATGGCGCGAGCCTCGTAATAGGTGGCTACGGCCGTGACGGTCACGGAGCTCTTGTTGGTGAGGCCTACCGACTTGCGGGCGGCAATCATGTTCTCGATGGCGGCCTTGTAGTTCTTGTCTTGCCAATGTGGCCAGAAGACGCAAGGGACGCCGGGAGCGGAGAGGATGAAAGCGTAGGCCGAAGCGACATCGCCCGTATACTTGCTGTCGTCGCGGTACGTGTCGTGGTTGTCGACGAAGGTGACGGCGTAGGCATCGGTCTTGCTGTGGTGGATGAGGCCGGCAGGGCGACGGACATTGTCGTCGAGGTTGAGCCAGCTCATGGAAGAGTAATTGCCCTTGGCGAGGCCGTTGTTGAGGGCGTCGTACTTAGAGGGGAAGTCGAAAGCCATGCTCTTGTTGCCCGTGGCCTGAATCCAAGCTTTGACCACGTCGTAGCTGCCGTCCCAAAGCTCGCCTACGGAGAGGTATGGGTCGGAGGCGTCGTTGTACTTGCCGACATACTTGCCCGCAAAGCCCTTGCAGAAGTCGTAACGCCAGCCGTCGTATCCAAATTCGCCCTTCAGCCAGCTGAGGTAGGCTATGCAGTCCTGCTGAACGTAGTCGGACATGTGGTCGAGGTCTCGCGCGCCGCCCCAGTTCTCGCCCGAATCGGGATTGCCCTTAGCCGTGCCGAGCCAATTGGGGTCACTGCATTGCGAGGGGTCGTTCATCTCGTCGTTGGAGCAGATGTGCGAAGCGTCGAGCTGGAAGGTGCCGTAGTCGCCGAAGTTGTCCGTGGTGAAGTTGCCCCATCCCGTATCGCCGGAGCGGTGGTTGATTACGACATCGGCAATGACCTTTACGCCGCCATTGTGGAGGGTTGAGATGAGCGTCTTGAGGTCGGCTGCCGTACCCCAGCAGCTGTTTTGGTCGTTCCATTGGCGGGGATGGTAGCCGACGTTGTTTCCGCCGACAGTATTGCCGCCCTCAGCGCTTGCCGAGGGTGGGAGCCATACGCACGTGAAGGACTTGGCGATGTCGGCGGCGTATTGCGAGGTCAGTTTTTGCCATCCCGTCACCTTTTGGCTGTCCCAGTAGAAGCCTTGAAGCATGACATCCTCACGCGCGCCGTCGGCGTAGAGTTGCTCTTGCGAGACGGTGATGGTGATGCTTTGCGTGGAGGTGGTGACCACGATTGTGGCCATGCGCGACAGGTCGGAGTCGTTGGCGGAGAAGGAGAGTTGAAGGGTCACCTTCCCGGCCTCGCCGCTGAGCTTGTCGGCATTGAGCCAATCGGCACCTGTTGTGATTTCGGCAGTCCATGCACCGTCGGCCGTAAACTCTACGGACTCGCTTGTTGACGTTCCGCCAACGGCGACCTCGATGGTCGAGGTCTTGGTGTCGTCTTTAGTGTCGTCGTCTACTTGACTGCTTTTCTTATCGTCATCGTCGTCGGAGCATCCGACCATCGCCACAGGAGCGATAAGGAGCGAGAGTATGAGCCACAGGAAAAGGGCAGCTCTTAGTTTTGGCATTTTCATGTATAAAAGGCTGAATTGATGAGGTAAAAAGCCGCCTGAGGCCAATTATTAGTCTCAGGCGGCCATGGAATTGGCTATAACTAAGGACAAATGATTTCTTAGTTCTTGGTGACAGTGGCGGTCATAGAACCACCGACGGTGGTGATGAGCGGGTTGAGGACGATGGTGTAGTTGCCAGCCTCAGCGATTACGAGGTTTGCACCGTTTTGACCGAGTTCGTCGAGATAGCCTCCGAGGTTGATGTCCCATCCATGGATAGCGCGGAACTTGAACTCGCCAGCAGCGAGGTCGCCCGTCCAAGAGTAGGTGTTGGTCTCAGCGTCGTAGGTCATGTCGGCATCGATGCTCCAAGCGGCATCCAATACGCCGCCGATGATGCTGAATTGCTCGATGAGAGTGCCATTGAAGACGCCATCAGCAACATTGATGTCGAGCCAGTAGATGCCAGCCGCAGCGGTGCACTTGATGTTGCCGCCCGTGCCGGGGTTTGAGTTCTCGAAGCCCTCGGAGTAGGTGGCGAAGCTGTCGGCATTGTACTCGCCATCGTTCCAGTTGCGCTCCTTGGTGAACTTAAACTCGCCGTCGATGATTGCGTAGCCGGTGTACTTGCCATCGCTTGCGGGAGAGTGGAGGGCGGGAGCCGTGTCAGGAGACCAGCCTTGGCCATTGCCCGGGACATAGAGCCACTCGGTGTAAGAGATAGGCTCGATGGTCAGGGTGAATTCCATCATGTTGAGCGTAATCTTGTAAGAAAGGGCCTCGTCGGTAGCAGGACGCTTGAGTGCCTGGGCACCCTCGTTGATGAGGTTGACTTCGAGGCTCTCGTCGCCGTCGGTAGCAGAGCCGAGGAGCTTGCCGGACCAGAAGTCCTCGAGCTTATAGGCAGAGGCTGGGGCAATCTTGAAGTATTGTTCGGCGCGGATCATCTCGCCAGTCTCCTCGTCTTCGACAAAGTATGCGGGGACGATGCAGGTGAAGATGGGGTCGTCATAGACGTTGACGCTCTCATCGGCACGCGTGAACTTGTAGGTCTGGTCGGTAGTTGACCAACCGTTAACCTGACCAATGTAGTAATATGCCTCCTCAATCTCGGGAGCCGTAAGGGTGGCTTTGATGACAATGTCGGACGTGGTGCGAGAGACAGAGCCGAGGGTGAACTTGGTGTAGGCTACGATAGTAGCTGCGAGGTCACGCTGAACAGGAGCTTTGCCAAAAGCACTCTCGACAGCGGCTTTGAGTGTCTCGGTAGGAATCTTGCCACCGGCCAGGACATCAATCTCCTCAGCGGAGTTGCCGAGGATGACCTTGTAGGTCGTGGTCTCGACAGAGTCAACGCCCTCTACGACGTTGAGGGAGGGGTTGAAGATGGTGACAACCGTGTCGGTCTCGGTGAGGTTGGCAAAGTCTATTGCCTCGACAGCTGAAGCGGCGAAGGTCACGCCAGAGAGCTGCTCCTCCGAAATGTTATTGTTTTGCTGAGGGGCGCTCCAATCGTCGTAGCTTTCGTCGTCGACGCAGGCCGTAAAGGCGAGCATCGAGAGCGCAAGCGCGGAATATAGTGGTTTCATGAGAATGCTCTTAAATGATTGTACTTGTGATGAGAAATAGGCGTCGCCGCAACGCGGGAGAGGCTCGTGAGCTTTTGCCGCACGTGGCGGCGACGCGTCATTCTACTTGTATTCGGTTGTTCTTTTTACTTTGCAGTGAAGGCGTAAGAGCCGTCGACATCGTTGAAGGTGACAATCCAGGCTCCAGCGGGGACAACGATATTGCTACCGCCTTGGACACCAACTCCGTATGGGAAAGTTGTGCCGCCCCAGTTGTTATCCCAGTTGCCAGCATTCTTGAACTTGAGCTCAACAGAGCCGTCGGACTCAATCTCGCCGCTCCAGAGGTGGTTCTCAACGCCATCGACAACGCTGAACGCCGTCATCGGGGTGTCGCCCCAGTCGTTGAAGCTGCCGCTCATGCAGATGGACTCGAAGAGCCTTGGAGTAGCACCTTCGTAAGGTACGATGGTGACGGCATCTGCGCCGGTGCTTGCGGTGTTGAGGGAGACGGTGTAGAAGCCGCTCTCAGCGACAACAATGTTGCCAGAACCGCCGTCTTGGAAGACGAATGCGCCGTCTTTCATGCCCCACTGGTCGGTCCAGTCGCCACGTACGCGGATAATCTTGAAGCCGTCGGTGGTAAGGTAGCCGTTGAAGACGATTACGCCCTTGCCAGTGTTCTTGTCATACTCGCCGTCGGCGGTGATGGACATCGGGAAGTTGGAGACGCCGAGGCCCTCGGGCTTGTGGTTCCACTTGCCGTCGCCAATGCAGGCACCGATGAGATACCAAATTTCAGGATCGGCATCCTTGAGGGCGATGTAGTAGGGGTGGGTGGTGACCTTAATGACGTTAGAATTGGTGATGAGGTCGGCCGTTGGCTGCGAAGCCGTAGGAGTAGCCTTCACGCGGAGGTAGATATCCTGGCTTCCTGGCACATCGGAATTGTCAGCCCAAGAGCTGAGGGAAGCAATTGCGCGGCAGATGTCTTTGCCGGCAATCTTGTGGCTGCAAGAGTTTGTGGCATCGAGTTCGTAGTAGTCGGCCACCGTTGCGCCCGTCTCGTCGGAGATGGCCTCGGTGTAGCTGTGGGTGAACTCGCCAGACTTAGAGAGCTCGACAACGTAGGAGACCTGGAGAGGGAAACCCCAGTTGGGCTGGCTCCACGAGAAAGCGAGGCTGTCGGAGTTTGCCAGGTCGACGGTGGTGTTGAGGAACGAAGGAGTGTTGAAAACAAACTCCGTAGCGGGTGCTATTGATGGGTTGTCATCGTTGTC
>JALEMI010000059.1 GCA_022768325.1 Bacteroidales bacterium | reverse complement strand
GTAATCTCAATCGGCGAATCCGCATTCTGCGGCTGCTACGAGTTGACGAGCATCTCCATCCCCAAGAGTGTGACCTCAATAGCTGCCAAGGCTTTCTCCAACTGCAAAAAACTGCCAAGCGTCTCCCTCCCCAATGGTTTGACCACAATCAGTGACTACGCATTCCACAACTGCTTAGCGCTCACGAGCGTCACTGTCCCCGAGGGAGTAACTTCAATCGGTAACTCTGCGTTCTACAAATGCTCCGCGCTGACAAGTGTCGCCCTTCCTAAGGGCTTGACCTCAATAGGCAAACTCGCATTCTGCAAATGCATCAAACTGACAAGCATCGCCATCCCCGAGGGCGTAACCTCAATCGCCGAACTCGCATTCCTCAGATGCACCGCACTGACAAGCATCACTATCCCCAATAGCGTAACCTCAATCGGCATATCCGCATTCTCCTACTGCTCCAAACTGACGAGCGTCACAATCCCCAATGGCGTAACATCAATCTGTGAATCCGCATTCTACAACAGCTCTGAGCCCATCCCCAAGGGCGTAACTTCGATTGGCGAATTCGCATTCTACAAATGCTACAAACTGGCGAGCATCACTATCCCCAATAGAATAACCTCAATTGGCCGATACGCATTCTCCAAATGTTCCGCACTGACGAGCATCACCATCCCCGATGGCGTAACCTCAATCGGAAGATCCGCTTTCTACAACTGCTTCACACTGACAAGCGTCGCCTTCCCCAAGGGCTTGACCTCAATCGGCGGATCCGCATTCTGGAAATGCTACGAACTGACAAGAGTGGTCTGCTTGAACCCTACGCCTCCCGAAGGTGACATTGATGACCATTGCGCCGACGCAACCCTATACGTTCCCAAAGGTGCAGAACAGGCATACCGTGAAGCCGAAGGATGGAAAGATTTCAAGAACATACTCCCATTGTAAGCACGGCCATTTCATTGTACATCCTCAAATCATCATGAGTAACGGCCTCCCTCCAGTTCCAACCTCCGCTGGCCTGCAAGGCCATACCTCAGTAACCTGGTACATACGCGAAGCGGATGTGCCAGACCGAAATAACGCCCGCTTACACCATTCCAAAAACTCTGTTTTTACAGCCGAGCCTATCAATGTCGATACGCTCGGCTCGCTTTTCTCCACCCAATTTGCTACCTTTACAACACTTCAACCACATACACTTGCACTCCATGAATAACACCCCAATCGCCGACTCGGAGCTCATCATCAACCCCGACGGCTCCATCTTCCACCTTCACATAAAGCCCGGACAACTCGCCAACAAAGTCATCCTCGTAGGAGACCCCGGACGCGTCGCCATGGTCAAGTCCTTCTTCGACTCCATCGAGTGCGAAAACGCCAACCGTGAGTTCGTCAGTGCCACCGGCTCCTACAAGGGCAAACGCATAACCATCCTCTCTACGGGCATCGGTACCGACAACATCGACATCGTCCTCACTGAGCTCGATGCCCTCGTCAATATCGATTTCGCCACGCGTACCCCAAAGGAGGAGCACACTTCTCTCGAAATCGTACGCATCGGAACGTCTGGCTCCCTTCAGGCCGACCTCCCCGTCGATTCTTGGCTTCTCTCCGAAGCAGCCATCGGCTTCGACGGCGTCCTCAACTACTATGCCCGACGCAACGATGTTGCCGACCTCAATTTCGAACACGCCTTCGAGGAGTTCGTCGATTGGAATCCACTCCTCGCCAAACCCTACGTAGTCAACGCCGCCTGCCAACTCGTCGACCGGCTCCGCTCCGACGCCCGCATCCACATCGGCACCACAATATCTGCCCCAGGCTTCTACGGCCCGCAGGGTAGGGTAGTCCGCCTCCCCCTCGCTTCGCCCAACCTCAATGAGCGTATCACGGCTTTCCGATTCAATGGCCGCCGCGTCACGAACTACGAGATGGAGTGCTCGTGCATCTACGGCCTCTCTCTCCTTCTCGGCCACAAGGCTGCTACCGTCTGCGCCATCATTGCCAACCGCCTCGCTGGCCAATATTCCAAAGACTACAAGCCCGTCGTAAAAGCACTTGTCGAACACGTCCTAAACAACATATAATTCAACGAAAAACAACAACTTACAAATCATGATTGACAACAAACGGGATCTCTTGGCGTCCAACCCCGTGTGGGCGTTCTTTGACGAGATAACACGCATCCCGCGCCCGTCAAAGCACGAAGAGCTTATCGTCAAATACCTCCTCGATTTCGCCGCCAAACGTGGCTTCCAAACCAAGCAAGACAAGGTCGGGGACATCCTCATGACAGTCCCCGCCACTATAGGCAACGAGGACAAGGCTCCTGTAATCCTCCAAGCGCACGTCGACATGGTCTGCGAGAAGAACGCCGACCGTGACATCGATTTCCTCAAAGATCCCATCGACTACTACGTCAAAGACGGATGGGTTCGCGCCAACGGCACGACGCTCGGGGCCGACGACGGCATCGGTGTAGCCCTCGGTCTCGCCATCGCCGACGGCGGTCTTAACGGCACCATCGAGCACGGCCCCCTCTATTGCCTCTTCACCGTCGACGAGGAGACGGGGCTGACTGGCGCCTACAATGTCGAGGCTGATTTCCTCCCCGCGGCGCGTCTCATAAATCTCGATTCCGAGGACGAGGGGCAAATCTTCATAGGCTGCGCTGGCGGATGCACCACCCGTGCCTCGCTCCCCCTCCGCATGGTCGTCACGCCCGCAGGTATGCTCGGCATCAATCTTAAGGTCTCCGGTCTCGTCGGCGGCCACTCAGGAGGCGACATCCACCTCGGACGCGCCAATGCCAACAAGCTCATGGCCCGCTTCATACGCCTGGCGCAAGAGAGGTGCGGTCTCCGCGTTGCCGAGTTCAACGGCGGCAATCTTCATAACGCCATCCCTCGCGAGGCCTCTGCCGTCTGCGCCGTCCCCATGTGCCATAAGGAGGATGTCCGTGTAGAGCTCAACTGCTTCATTGCCGACATCGAGGAGGAGTTCCGAAATGTCGAGCCGACCCTCGCTTTCTCCCTTGAGACGGCCGATGCGCCCGCGCAGCTCTTCGCCGACGATTTCCAACGTACTCTCATCAATGCCATCACGGCCTGCCCCCACGGCGTCATCGAGATGTCCCACACCATCGAGAATCTCGTCCAGACCTCCACCAACCTCGCCTCAGTCCGCACCACGCCTGCCTCCGTCGATGTCGTCACGTCGCAACGCAGCTCTATGGAGAGCGGCAAGGTTCTCGCGCAGTCCATGGTCGCGTCTACGTTCCAACTCGCCGGCGCCTCTGTCCAAGAGTCCGAGGGGTATCCCAGCTGGACGCCAAATCCCGATTCGTCCCTCGTGCAGCTCGCCTGCCAAACCTATCGCGACCTCTTTAAGTCCGAGGCGCAGGTCCTCGCCATCCATGCGGGTCTCGAGTGCGGTCTTTTCCTCGACAAGAAGAAGGGTATGGACATGATTTCCATCGGTCCCACTCTCCGCGCCGTCCACTCGCCCGACGAGGCTGTCGACATCGCCAGTGTCGATAAGTTCTGGGTCTTCATGCTCGAATTGCTAAAGAGATTGTAGATGAGTTTCACGAAGTCTTTCGCCCCGCTTTTCATCGCGCTGTCTCTCGTGGCTTGTTCCACGGGCGGTGATAGCTCAGCCCCCGCCACGACAACGGCCGTCGTGGTTCAGCCTGTCGATTCTCTCAACGCCACGCCTCTCCTGTCCGATGCCGATGGGCGCATGGATAGCCTTTTCCGTGCCAAGGGCTATGTTTTCGGCGATGCCATTCTCGACGCTGCTCGCGATGGCAATCCCGATGCCCAGTTCCTCCTTGCGCAAATGTATTCCTACGGCATTGCCGGGGCTACACCCGACCGCCGTAAGGCTTTCAAGCTCTACGTCGCCCTCGCCGACAACGGACTCAACGATGCCAAGGCCATGGCGGGCTATATGTACCTCTACGGCTATGGCGTTGACCAAGATGTGACCAAAGGTCTCGACATGGTCACCGAGGCTGCCAACAATGGCAATGGGCTCGCCTATCTCTTCATGGGCAATTTCTATCGTCAGGCCGACCCCTCGCCCAAGAATATCGCGCTCGCCAAGACTTGCTATTACGAGGCCCAAAAACTCGGTGTCGCCGAGGCGGCCGAAATCCTCAAAAGCATCGAGAAATGAGTGCCTTACTCCGTCTACCAGCCGAGTGGGAGACCCACTCCTTCACTCAGATAACGTGGCCAAGCCTGTCGTCCGATTGGGATTACATGATGGACCAAGTCGAGCGTTGCTATGTCGACATCGTCAAGGCCATAACCCGTTTCGAGCCGCTTCTCATTGTCACCGACAATGAGGCTCGTGTCCGTTCCGTCCTCGGCGAGGCCCTGGCGGCAAAGGTGCATTTCTTTGTCTGCCCAATCAACGACACCTGGGCGCGAGATCACGGTTTCATCACCCTCACTGACAGCCAAGCAGATGCCACGCTCGTCGATTTCCAGTTCAACGGATGGGGCATGAAGTTCGCCGCCGACAAGGATAATCTCATCAATCAAAGGCTTTTTAAACACTGTTTGAACGCCAATAAATACCAGAGCTGCCTCTCTTTCGTCCTCGAAGGCGGAAGCATCGAGAGCGATGGCAATGGCACCATTCTCACGACGACAAAATGCCTCATGGCCGAAAATCGTAACTGGTTTACCTCCAAGGCCGAGGCCGAGGCTCTCCTGAAAGATGCCCTCCATTGCGACAGGGTCCTCTGGGTCGACAACGGTCTCCTCGTCGGCGACGATACCGATGGCCATGTCGATACCCTCGTCCGTCTCGCCCCAGGCGATACCCTCGTCTATGTCGAGCCGCCTCTCGCGTCGTCCGATGAGCAATACGCCGACCTCCTCGCCATGCAGTCCGATGTCATGTCGCTCCGCAAGGCCGACGGCTCGCCCTTTCGCCTGGTCCCTCTCCCTTGCACCCCGCCCATTCTCGATGAGGACGACGGCTCACGCCTCCCCGCGACATACGCCAATTTCTATTTCGTCAACGGTGCCATTCTTGTCCCGACGTACAATGTCCCAACCGACGACGTGGCTCTCGCAAGGCTGGCACAAGCCTTTCCCGATTACGAGGTCGTAGGTGTCGATTGCCGCGCCCTCATCCGTCAGCACGGCTCTTTGCATTGCTCAACAATGCAATTCCCTAAATGCGTAAAGAATAATTTCCTCAAATGTCAAGAAAATTAAAGGTCGGAATCGTCCAACAAGCCGTCAATGAGCCCATTGGCCCCAATATGCAGAAGTTGGGGCGAAACATCGAGGCTCTCGCCGCCGGCGGGGCTAATCTCGTCGTCCTCCAAGAGCTTCACAATACGCCCTATTTCTGCCAAACCGAGGATACCCGTATGTTCGATTTGGCGGAGACCATCCCCGGCCCCTCAACAGAGTATTTCTCTGCCATCGCCGCCCGCTGTGGTGTCGTCATCGTTACGTCGCTCTTCGAGAAACGAGCGGTCGGGCTTTACCACAATACGGCCGTTGTCTTCGATGCCGACGGCTCCATCGCGGGTGTCTATCGCAAGATGCACATCCCCGACGACCCGGGCTATTACGAGAAGTTCTATTTCACGCCGGGCGACATCGGTTTCCAACCCATCGATACGTCTGTCGGCCGTCTTGGGGTCATGGTCTGTTGGGACCAGTGGTATCCCGAGGCCGCACGCCTAATGGCTCTCGCTGGGGCCGAGATTCTCATCTACCCTACGGCCATAGGCTGGGACCCAGCCGACACCGACGATGAGCAGATGAGGCAACTCGGGGCATGGCAAACGGTTCAACGAGGCCATGCCGTGGCCAATGGCCTGCCCGTCGTGACTGTCAATAGGGTGGGGCATGAACCCGACCCCTCCGGCGTCACGAGTGGGGCTTGCTTCTGGGGCAATAGCTTCGTCGCTGGTCCGCAAGGCGAGATTCTCTATCAAGCCCCCGCAAATCAAGAGGTCAATGCTATTGTCGATGTCGACCTTGAGCGTTCCGAGTCCGTCCGACGCATCTGGCCTTTCCTCCGCGACCGCCGTATCGAGAATTATGGCGACATAACAAAACGTTTTAGACTATGATGACAAAAAAGATACTTCCACTTATGACCTCCGCCGCCCTTTTGGCAGGATGCTCTGGAGATGTCAACCCCCTCTTGCAAAAGGAGTTCGACACGCCTCATAATCTGCCCCCGTTCGAGCTGATTAAGAATAAGCACTACGTCCCAGCCTTCGAGGCCGCAATCCGCGAGAGCCAGCAGACCGTTGCGCTTATTGTCCAAAATTCTGCCGAGCCTACTTTCGAGAATACCATTCTCCCTCTCGACCGCAGCGAGCTTCATCTCTCCCGTGTCTCGTCGGTATTCTTCAATCTCATGGAGACCGATGTGCAAGACACCATGAATGTCATCGCCGAGACGGTGCTCCCCATGCTCTCCGCCCATTCCGACGATGTCGCTTTCAACGATGCCCTCTTCGCCCGCATCAAGCATGTCTACGACAATCGCGACAACGCTGGGCTCGATAGCGTCCAGCTCCGCGTCCTTAGCCTCTATTACAAGGATTTCCTCCGCAGTGGCGCCATGCTCAACGCCACGGACAAGGCCCGCCTCCGCGAGATTAATTCCAAGCTCTCGCTCTTGTCCCATTCCTTCGGCACCAATCTCCTCGCCGAGAACAACGACAGCTACAAGCTCGTTGTCGATTCCGTTGCCGACCTCGCCGGGCTGCCCGACAATCTCGTTGCCGCGGCTGCCGATAAGGCCAAAGAGCTCGGGATGAAAGGCAAATGGGTCTTCACCCTCCACAACGCGTCAATCATGCCGTTCCTCGCTTCGTCCGAACGCCACGACCTCCGAAAGGCAATCTTCGATGCCTATTGCCGCCGTGGACGCAATGGCGGAAAGAACGATAATCGCGACATCATCAAGCAGATGGTAGCTCTTCGCATCGAGAAGGCGCAACTCCTCGGCTACAAGACTTTCGCCCATTATGCCATCGAGACCAATATGGCCGCTACCCCCGAGGCCGTCGATTCTTTCATCGCCAAGGTGTGGGCTCCCGCGCTTCGCAAGGCTAAGGAAGAGCTCGATGACATCCGCAAATTCGCCTACAAGACCGAGAAGGTGACCACCATCGAGTCTTGCGATTGGCGTTTCTGGGCAGAGAAGCTCCGTAAGGCCGAATACGATGTCGATGAGGCGGAAATCTCCCAATACTTTGAGCTAAATAGCTGCCGACAGGGTATGTTCGCCACCGCCACAAAGCTCTACGGCATCACGTTCAAGAAGGTCGACGATGCGCCCCTCTACAATAGTGAGGATAATGAGGTTTGGCAAGTCTCCGACAAGGACGGCTCCGACCTCGGCGTTGTCTATTTCGATTGGCATCCCCGTGCCACTAAGGGTGGCGGGGCTTGGTGCACTGCCTTCCGCTATCCTATCGACAACATGGACGGCGCCCATGTCCCAGGTCAGATTTCCATTGTCTGCAATTTCACCAAGGGTGCCAACGGAACGCCCGATCTCCTCACGTACGACGAGTACGAGACCATGTTCCACGAGTTCG
This sequence comes from Bacteroidales bacterium, assembly GCA_022768325.1. Lineage (GTDB taxonomy): Bacteria > Bacteroidota > Bacteroidia > Bacteroidales > Marinilabiliaceae > W3P20-009. The sequence continues at coordinate 3,043 of JALEMI010000059.1, read as the reverse complement.
GACACGCCCTCCAGGCTCTCTTCACCCGTGGCAAGTACATCCGCACCGCCGGCAATGTCCCAGGCGATTATGTCGAGATGCCCTCGCAAATCAATGAGCAGTGGGCATCCGACCCGGGGGTTATCAAGTCCTTCGCGCGTCACTATAAGACGGGTGAGGTCATCCCCGACGAACTTCTCGATAAGATAAACAGGGCGGCCAATTTCAACCGCGGTTTCGCTTCCACTGAGTTCCTCGCTGCCGCGCTTCTCGACCTGAAGTGGCACATGCTTACCGACAAGAATAATGTCCCCGATGTCGATGAGTTCGAGAAGAAGATTCTCTCCGAGATAGGCCTGATTGACGAGATTGAGCCTCGTTACCACTCCACCTATTTCGCACACATCTTCAACGGCGGCTATGCTGCTGGATATTATGTCTACGACTGGGCCGAGATGCTCGTATGCGACGCTTTCGCCGCTTTCAAGGAGTCTGGCGACATCTTCAATCAGGAGCTTGCCGCAAGTTTCCGCAAGCACTGCCTCAGCGAGGTAGGCGACGGCGACCTCATGGGCCAATATGTCCGTTTCCGCGGCGCACGTCCTAACATGGAGTACCTCATGCGCCACCGCGGTTTCATCGACGAGAAGCCCGGCCGCAAGGCTAAGCCCGCATCGTCGTCCTCTACCACTACGACAACGGCCACGTCTTCTTCCTCCGCCAAGCCCGCCGCTAAACCAGCCGCCAAGCCCGCTACGGATAGCAAGCCCAAAGAGGTTGAGTAAGCCTTTCGAGTTCCGCTCTTCCCCTTTCAAGGCCTGAAAGTTCATATTCCAAACCCACCAGGCACATCGTCTTTCCGTGGCGGTGTGCCTGGCTTTTTCCAGGGTATGATATTTTTCTTTCAACCTTTTTGCTCATGCCGTTTCTTCTTGCAACATTTTTTAGTAATTTCCGTATCAATAGCACGAACTGTAAGACTTTTTGAAGGGTCTTCAAATGCATTTTGAACACCCTTCAAAAGCTCTTCAAACGCTTATCAATTAAAATTCTTGTATGTCTAAAACAATCATATACCAGGTGCTGCCGCGCCTCTACACCAATACGCGAGGTGCGAACAAAAAGAATGGTACGATAACGGAGAATGGCTGCGGTAAGCTCAACGAAATCAACGATGCCGCGCTCGATAACTTAGCCCGGCTCGGTGTCTCCCACGTGTGGTATACGGGCATCGTCCGCCATGCCTCTACAACCTCCTACAAGTACATTTCCCACCCCGCCAACGCCAACGTTGTCAAGGGAAAGGCAGGAAGCCCCTACGCCATCGCCGACTATTACGACGTGACCCCAGACCTCGCCGAGGATGTCGACCACCGTATGGACGAGTGGAAAGCCCTCGTAGAGCGCACGCATCGCCACGGCATGAAGGTGCTAATCGATTTCGTCCCCAATCACGTCGCGCGTGGCTATTTCTCCGACGTGAAGCCCGATACGCAGTTCGGTGCCAACGACGATACCTCGACACCTTTCTCCCCGCAAAACAATTTCTATTACATCCCGGGCCAAGACTTCGTCTCACCAGTCTCAAACCTCGACACGCCCTATGTCGAGTCGCCTGCCAAGGCCTCTGGCAATGACGCTTTCACGGCTCGTCCCTCCGTCTTCGATTGGTACGAGACGGTGAAGCTGAACTATGGCTGCGATTACGCCCCGGGCGGCACGCACCACTTCTCTCCGCGTCCCGATACGTGGAACAAGATGCGCGACATCCTGACCTATTGGATCCAGACGGGCGTCGACGGTTTCCGTGTCGACATGACACACATGGTGCCTGTCGAGTTTTGGCGTTGGGTCACAGCCCAAATCACTGCCCGATACCCTAAAATCATCTTCGTGGGCGAGATTTACGAGACAGAACGCTACGCCGACTATATCAGCTCTGGCTTCAACATCCTCTACGACAAGGTCAATTTCTACGACATTGTCCGCAGCGTCATGACCGACCGTATGCCCGCCAGCTGCATCACCGACATTTGGCGTCGAACGGGCAACGTAGGCCCCCACATGCTCTACTTCCTCGAGAATCATGACGAGCAACGCTTGGCCTCCGACGAGGTGGTCGGCAATCCCTTCAAGGCAAGGCCCGCCTACGTCTTGGCTCTCACCATGGGACGAGGCGCCACCATGCTCTACGCCGGTCAGGAGATTGGCGAGCCGGGTATGGACGAGGAGGGATACAGCAGCCGCAACGGCCGAACCTCCATCTTCGACTATTGGTGCGTCCCCTCGTTCCGCCGCAATGTCAGCGGCTTCAAGTTCGACGGCTCCAGCCTCCTCCCTAAGGAAAAAGAGCTCTTCGCATGGTACGCCAAGGTCAACAACCTTGTCCAACAATACGAGACCCTCGCAACGGGCGAGTTCTACGACCTCATGTGGATTAACCAGCACATCTGGGTCGATTCCGCCAATGTCTACGCCTTCCTGCGATACGCCCAAGGCGAGCGTTTCCTCGTGGTGGTCAACTTCGCCGCCACTTCCCGCCGCCAATGCTTCCGCATCCCCGACGACGCATGGCGTCTCATGGGCAGCACCTGGAACGAGTGCATAACCCCATCCGATATGCTCGGCAACGCCCTCTACATCGGGCGCGATGCCATCAATAACATCAAGGAGCGGGGTCTTGAGGTCGAAATCCCCGCCAATGACGCCCTCATCCTAAAATTCTAAGGCAAGAACCTAATAGACTTGCACTCTAAAAGTTTGACATTAAGACTTTTAGAGTGCAAGTCTTTTCTTTTGCCTCTTTGCTTGTTGTTCAGCTATGCAAAGCTTTTACGCCATGCTGTTGCGTGGTTGAACAAAAATATGTATAATTATTATCAATCAAGTACCCATCTATCGCTCTGCGATGCTTTCTTGATGTGAGAATGTTGCGCCAAAAACGTAAATTTGCAACTCTGAAAATTACAATTCCTCCAACCTATGCATATTAAGAACGGGGAATCCGTCGACACTTCCGACATCGAGGTCCTGAGCTACCCTGATTTCTATAGCCGAGTAGTCG
>JALEMI010000051.1 GCA_022768325.1 Bacteroidales bacterium | reverse complement strand
GGCGTTGTTCCAGAAGTCGAGCATGTCGATCTTGATGACGTTGCTCTTGTTGAGACGCCTGTCCCATTCGGGAGTCCGGGCTATCTTGAGCCTCTCGAAGATTGGGCGGGAGTTGGCGCCGCGGGAGTAGAAGGCCGTGATGAGGTCGCCCACGACGGTCTTGCCGAATCGGCGGGGGCGGCTGACGCAGAGGAAGCGGTCATTTGTGTCGAAAAAAACATCTAACACAGACATTATCATTGACTTGTCAACAAATATTCTACTGTTGACCGTCTTCTGGATGCTTACTGCCCCCGGATTGAAAAAAGCTCCCATGGCAAAATCTCTTGTTCTGAACAAATATACTAAAAATTGCGCGGGGCATACAGCAGTCATTCACTCAGGAGCCACGAGGCCAACCTCTAATCCGCCCTCCCCGCCTCATGCCGATTATACAGCCACAGGCATAAGACGCCAACCGACATGACACCCGCGCCAATGAGCGCAGGGAAGCGGAAACCAAGACCCGCGTCGATGGGAATGCCGCCCAAGTAGGCACCCACGGCATTGCCAAAATTGAAGGCTATCTGAATGAACGCCGCAGCCATCATCTTGCCGCCGTAGGAGTGCTTCAAGATGAGGCTCTGCTGCGCGGGCGAGAAGGAGAAGAGCAAGCCCGTAAGGGCAACCATCAGCATCACAGCCACGACAGCCACATCGGCAAAGACGAACATGGCCAAAAGCAATACCATGGCCAAGAGCTGCTCATACATATCGACACGCGCCGCCGGACGGCTCACCGCCAATCGCCCGCCTACAAGATTGCCAACAACCATCCCGAGACCCGCCAAGACCATCAGGACGGTGCGCCAGTCGTCGCCCAGCCCCGCCAGGGCGTTCATCTGCGGGAGGATGTAGCTATACCAGCAGAAGATGGCCCCATTGGAGAACATTGTCGCGCCAATGACATACAACGCCGAGGCGTGTCTCATGAAGCGGAATTGACCCTTAAGACCCGTATCGGGCAGTGCCTCTTGCCACGGCACCCATCGCCACAACGCCAGGAGCGTCAGTAGCCCCCACGACGAGGCGATGGCAAAAATGGAACGCCACGAGAGGGACACGGCAAGCCACGTGCCGAGCGGGACACCCACAACGTTGGCAATGGTCATACCCGCGTTCATTATCGAGATGGCGATAGTTCCACGACCGCCCCGCCCCACCCTCTCGGCAACTATGGACCCTACGCCGAAGAAAGCCCCATGAGGCAGACCCGAGACGAACCGCGCCACGAGCATCATGGCATAGCTCTGCGACGCGAAAGCCAAGGCGTTGCCAAGGGCATAGACCAGGGTCAGGCACAAGAGGACGCCCTTGAGAGGGCGGCGGAAAGCCACAAGAGTGGTGAGCGGCGCACCGACGCATACGCCGATGGCGTATGCCGAGATGAAGTGGCCCGCATCGGGAATTGAGACATTCATGGCCGTCGCCACGTAGGGCAAGAGACCCATCATGACGAATTCAGAAATCCCCAGCCCTAACGTCCCCGACGCTAAGGCCAGCAATGGCTTTTTATCCATCTGAACAAAGAAGATTGAGGGGGAAATGCCGCAAGCCCTTGGTCAGAGCTTCATGACGCAGCAGAGGTATGAAATCTTATACGCGCCGAGAATGAACATCGACGGACGTTTACCGAGCAGGTTTTTCTCCATCCGATTGCGGAAGACGCGGAAGAAGGAGCTGAAGAGACCCGTCAGATGCAATGCGTCGAGTTTCTCGTAGAGAGCCAAGAGGCGCGACGAGCCGTCGAGCTTGTCGGCGTGCATATTTAGGCTCTGGATTGCAATGCGAACCTTCGAGAGGAAAGCCTCTGATGTGTCGCCATCATCGTGATAGACAGGGTTGTCGATGTGGAGAACGGACAAGCCCGCCTTCTTTAGGTCGGAGCCGAAAAGGGTGTCCTCATGACCATAGCGGTCGAAAGTCTCGTCGAAGCGGACCACCTGCGCCACTTTTCGCGAGATGAGGAATGAGGAAGAGACGAAAGCCGCGTATGGGTCTGCCTGGCGGCGCGTGACGGAACGCACCTCGTACGAGAGGCCGTAGGAGAGCCTCAGGGGGTTTGTCATGACCTCCTCGCCGCGACGGTAGTCGATACCGCCCACGATGACATCGGCGTCGCGCGACGCGTCGACATAGCGGCGGAGGAAATCCTCATGTACGGGGAAGACATCGGAATCGAGGAAAAGGAGGGCATCGCCCTTCGCCTCGTCCATCAGCTTATTGCGCGTGCGGGCAATGCCCACATTGTTTGGCGAGACAATATAGCGGCAGTGGTCGGTCTGCTCAATGGAGGCGTTCTCTGCCAGGATGTTCATATCCGTCGAGCCGTCGTCAATGACCACGACCTCGGCGTTGAGCCCAAGCTCGTCGATTTGGCGAACTAACTCGTCAACAAGGACCACGCAATCGTGGTTGTAGGTCGGGATAAGGACGGAAAGCATTGCGGAAACAAAATGTTTGCTAATATAGTTAGCATTGGTCATCTACGTTGTGAAAAGAGATTTAATAAATCATAAGTTGCGCGAAAAGACGCAACATTGGCAAGATTTCGCGTCACCTGCGGCTTTCGGGGCAAGAAATGTCGGCATGCGAGGCCGACAGCCCGTCCTTAGGCTAATTAAATTTTATTCCAAAAAATCGCGGTCAGCTATTGCGCAATAAAAAGAAAGACGCTACTTTTGCAACGCAATCGGGAAGAGAAAAGCCCGAGAGCGAGAACTTCTTCTCCAATAGCTCAGTTGGTTAGAGCATCTGACTGTTAATCAGAGGGTCATAGGTTCAAGTCCTATTTGGAGAGCGGGGAGAAAGGCGTCTGGTTGCCCTCGGGCAGCTGGGCGCTCTTTTTTTGTGGTGGTGTTT
>JALEMI010000044.1 GCA_022768325.1 Bacteroidales bacterium | reverse complement strand
GAGTATTATTGACTAATATGTACGAATAGCGCACAAATCGCAAATCAAAAAGAATCCCGTCTTTGCCTCTCGACCTTTAGCTATGAATGTCTTTCACTAGACAATTTGTGCGCTATTCGTCCTGACTTTTAATCTGACGGCTTCATAAAGTGACGTATCTTTTTTAATATGAAATGATAAGAAATAAAAATTGTTGCTTTTGTAAAGGAGCTGAGGCATAGTCTTTATGTGTTAGGGGCTGACTCTGCGATTTTGTTTAAAAAATCATTTCTGATATGCATGAAAATTTACGAACGATAGCTGAATAACGTAAAGTGTATTGCTATATATTTGCGCCCCGAAAAAACGACAGTAATCTGACACACCCACATAGAAAGCTCTTGAAAAGCCGGCGAAAAAAGTGTTCTGTGTGAAGTGTTTAGGTTTATTGCTTCTTTTTGGAGACAATTAATACTAACTCTAAACTGAAAATGAAAGTTTTCATGTTTGCTGCACTTGCTATAGTAGCAATGGTGGCAGTATCGTGTTCGGATGAAAGTGTTGAACCTGAAGCGCAAGAACAACAGGTTGGTTTCTGTGTAGTAGCATATTAAATGTCATGAAACGTATAGTATTGCTCTTCATGCTGCTGCTAAGTGTACTTTATACCAAGGCATCGGAGCAGCAGGACACGTTGCAAAACAAGCTTCTGATAGCTTACGAGATTCATAAGGCAGACTGGGTGAACATAGACGCCATGTCGTCAACTAAGGGCATCTCGGCTTGCTATATGCGAAACTATGTTGTTGGGCCTCGTTATTGTTTAGCCGTTGAATATGGAGCCAAAGTGACCTGGCTACATGGTGTGAAAAAGTCAGGTGCGTATGACGCTTACACTGACAGGGTTGATTATTTGAACGTATCTTTACCAGTAAATCTCACAAGGTCGATTTCCATTGGCACTTCTGGTGTTTCTTTGGCTCCTTTCTTCGGACCTAACTTCAAGTTTAACATCGTGGGGAAATACCGAGAATCGTTCGACGGCAAAAAGCGTGATAGTGTGAACTATCTTAGTCGCGATAGAAAGACACCAGCGAGCATATTTCAGTTCGGCATGAACGTGGGGGTTGGCTTCTATTACAAGCAGTTTGTTGTCGCCTATACATTCCAGCCCGATTTCACAGACTATGTGAAAGATGACATGGAATGTTGTAAACACACCAATACTAATTCATTCTCCGTTGGTGTTCGGTTTTGACGCAAAAGAGGATAATTCATGAATAGGGGGCTGTGCATATGGCGCAGTCCCTCTCCTTTTGTGATAAGCAATGGTTTTGCACCCTCCCTTTTAAAGTGATATAAAATTTAGGTGTTTTGCTTACGTTTCTTTGAGTGAGATACGTAAATTGCAATGATTGTACGGTTAAAACTGCCCTTGTAGCTATTGAATTATTAGTGTTTCGGTTAAATTTGTATGGTTTCAGAAGAATATTAGTGCCAAACTTGAAATTCTGAAACCTAATAAAAAGTAAGCAAATTTCTCTCCATCCCCCCTATTTTAGATGGGGTGATGAGGAAAGAAAAAGTACTGGACAACATCACCCCTTAATCAGATGGGGGCGCAGAACCACGAAAACAGAAACACTACAATAAAAAAACGACCATGACACAGAAACGACTACCACAAGCTCAGGGCCTATACGACCCAGCCAACGAGCACGACGCATGTGGCGTGGGCTTTGTCGCCAACATCAAGGGCGAAAAGACCAACGACATAGTCCGCCGCGGACTTCAGGTCAACGTCAACATGACCCACCGCGGTGCGGAGGGAGCCGACAACAAGAGTGGTGACGGCGCGGGCATCTTGATTCAGATGCCTCACGACTTCTTCAAGACGCTCGTACCCGACCTTCCCGATGCGGGACGATATGCGTCGGGCCTCATCTTCCTCCCGAAGAACGAGGATGGCGCGAAGAAATGCGTCGAGACGCTCAAGCACTTCGTAGAGAGCGAGGGCCTGCAGGTCATTGCCATGCGCGACGTGCCAGTAGACAGCAGCTGCGTTGGTGAGATTGCCTTGCGCAACGAGCCGCGTATCAGTCAGATTTTCGTAGGCGGTCACGGTCTTGAGACCGACAAATTTGAGCGCAAGCTCTACATGATCCGCAAGCAGGCGGAGATTCGTGTTCGCCAGAGCAATATCATCGACAAGGAGTCTTATTACGTAGTCTCCCTCTCGAGCCGCACCTTCATCTACAAGGGAATGCTTACGCCAAAGCAGCTTGGCGAGTACTTCCTTGACCTGAAAGACCCCCGCGTCAAGAGTGCCATTGCGGTAGTCCACTCCCGTTTCTCAACAAACACATTCCCCACATGGGACCTTGCCCAGCCATTCCGTATGTTGGCTCACAACGGCGAGATTAACACCATCCGCGGCAACAGGCTTTGGATGCAGGCCCGCGAGGGTATCCTCCAGAGCGACCTATTTGGCGACGAGCTTAAGAAGGTGTTCCCCATCGTCGAGCCCAACATGAGCGACTCCGCGTCTTTCGACAACGTCTTTGAGTTCCTCGTACAGGCTGGCCGCACGATGCCTCAGGCTCTCACAATGATGGTCCCTGAGAGCTGGAACAGCAAGAACCCAATCCCCGACAGCCTCAAGGCCTACTACGAATACCACTCCACAATCATGGAGCCGTGGGACGGTCCGGCAGCCCTTGTCTTCACCGACGGCCGCTATGTTGGCGGTACGTTGGACCGTAACGGTCTCCGTCCGAGCCGCTACGTCATCACGAAGAACGACATGATCGTCATGGGCTCCGAGGTTGGTGTCCAAATCTTCGAGCCTGAGGAAATCAAGGAGAAGGGTCGCCTCCGTCCGGGCAAGCTCTTGCTCGTAGACACTCAGCTCGGCACCATAATCCCCAACGACGAGGCAAAGCTCCAGATTGCCCGTATGCACCCATACGAGAACTGGCTTCGCAACAACCGTTTCAGCCTCGATGACATCAAGACCGACCTCAAAGTGCCCGAGCAGGTTGTTCCCGACGATAAGTTCGAGACCTACCGCAAAGCCTTCGGCTACAATAAGGAGGATTTCAACCTCACCATTACCCCAATGGCCAATACGGGCGTAGAGCCCAACAGCTCAATGGGTAACGACACGCCGACAGCCGCATTCAGCGAGAAGCCCCAAAACCTTTACCAATACTTCCGCCAGACGTTCGCTCAGGTCACCAACCCCCCTATCGACTCCATCCGCGAGGGTCTGGTCATGAGCCTGACCCACTACATCGGGTCCATCATGGGCAACCTTCTGGCCGAGGAGCCGCTCCAGTGCCGCACCATTAAGTGCGACAGCCCAATAGTCTCCAACACCGACCTTGCCAAGATTAAGGACGGCAAGAACAGCCAATTCACACACGTCACCATACCTATCCTCTTCCCGAAGGGTTCGGGCGGTGTTGGTCTCCGCAACGCATTGGCGCAGATTTGCTGCCAAGCCGAGGATGCTGTCGACGCTCAGAAGAACTACATCATCTTGAGCGACAAGGGCATCAGCGAAGACATGGTTCCTATTCCTTCGCTATTGGCCGTCGCAACTGTTCACCACCACCTTATCCGTGCCAAGAAGCGTATGCAAGTGGGTCTGATTGTCGAGACTGGCGACGCCCGCGAGGTTATGCACTTTGCCCTCCTCCTTGGCTATGGCGCTTCGCTCATCAACCCCTATCTCTGCTTCGTTGCCATCGACCACCTCATCCGCGAGGGTAAGGTCACTACGGACTACGTAACGGCTCGCGACAACTACATCCACGCCGTCGACAAGGGCATCCTCAAGATAATGAGTAAGATGGGCATCTCGACCCTCCTCAGCTATCATGGCGCCCAGCAGTTCGAGGCCATCGGTCTCTCACAAGAGGTCATCGACAACAGCTTTGTCGGCACGTCGAGCAAGATTGGCGGCCTTGGTTTTGAGGAGATTGCCAAAGAGGCGCAGATGTTCCACCAACGCGCCTTTGGCGAGAAAGAGTTTGGCGACACAGACGTCTTCGACATCGACGGTCGTTTCGCATACCGCAAGTATGGCGAGAGGCACGGTTGGAACCCAGACTCCATTGCCCTCCTTCAGTGGGCTACAAGCCAGAACGACTACAAGAAATTCAAAGAGTTCAGCGCCTGTGTGGACAGGGACAACGCATCGCCCCTCTTCATCCGCGGCTTCCTGAAACTGCGCGAGGGACAGCCCGTGCCAATTGAGGAGGTAGAGAGCGAGGAGAGCATCATGCGTCGCTTCGTGACGGGCGCAATGAGCTTCGGCGCCATCAGCAAAGAGGCTCACGAGGCAATGGCCATTGCCATGAACAGCATTGGCGGACGCAGCAACACGGGTGAGGGTGGCGAAGACGCCTCTCGTTTCAGCTCCAACTTGCGCAGCTCCATCAAGCAGATTGCCTCAGGCCGTTTCGGCGTGACGAACAACTACCTTGTCAACGCCGACGAGCTTCAGATTAAGATTGCCCAAGGTGCTAAGCCTGGCGAGGGTGGCCAGCTGCCTGGCTTCAAGGTCAACAGCATCATCGCGAAGATGCGTAACTCCACCCCGGGCATCACCCTCATCTCTCCCCCACCCCACCACGACATCTACTCCATCGAGGACCTCAAGCAGCTCATTTTCGACCTCAAGAACCCCAACCCTCACGCCAAGATTAGCGTCAAGCTCGTCTCCGAGAGCGGTGTCGGCACAATTGCCGCAGGTGTCGTAAAGGCAAAGGCTGACCTGATTGTCATCTCCGGTGCTGAAGGCGGCACGGGTGCAAGCCCCGCCAGCTCAATCAAATACGCAGGTATGCCTGTTGAGGTAGGTCTTGCCGAGACCCAGCAGACGCTCGTCATGAACAACCTCCGCGGCCGCGTCAAGATTCAGACCGACGGTCAGCTTAAGAACGGTATGGACGTCGTCAAGATGGCTTGCCTCGGAGCTGAGGAGTATGGCTTTGCAACGGCCGCCCTCGTGGTCTTGGGTTGCGTCATGATGAGAAAGTGCCACCTCAACACCTGTCCTACCGGCATCGCCACACAGGACGAGGAGCTTCGCAAGCGATTCCGCGGCAAGAGCGAATATCTCGTCAACTATTTCCGATTCTTGGCTCGTGAGGTACGCGAGATTCTCGCCGAGATGGGCGCACGTTCGCTCAACGACATCATCGGCCGCAGCGACCTCTTGGAGCAAGACAAGACGGTAGGCAACTGGAAGACGCATGGCATCGACATGAGCCGCATCACCTACTTCCAGGAGGCGGGCAAGCGTTTCGCCATCTACAACACGGGTGAGCAGAGCCACGACCTCCAGGGCGTGATGGACTACGACCTCATCCAGCAGAGCGAGACAGCCCTCCATAACCGTCAGAAGGTCTGGATAAGCAAGGATATCAACAACGTTGACCGAAGCGTCGGCGCGATGCTCTCTGGCGAGATTTCCAAGCTCTACGGCGAAGAGGGACTTCCCGAGGACACCATCAACGGAACATTCTTCGGCTCGGCAGGTCAGAGCTTTGGCGCATTCCTCACTCGCGGCGTCAGCTTCCGTCTTGAGGGCGAGAGCAACGACTACCTCGGCAAAGGCCTCTCGGGCGGCAAGATTGTCGTCGTACCGCCTGTGGGCAGCAAGTTCGTACCCGAAGACAACATCATAATTGGCAACACCGCCCTCTATGGCGCTACAAATGGCTTCGTCAGTGTACGCGGCGTTGCTGGTGAACGCTTCGCGGTTCGTAACTCAGGCGCCTCGGCCGTTGTTGAAGGCGTAGGCGACCACTGTTGCGAGTACATGACTGGCGGTCGTGTGGTAGTCTTGGGCAAGACGGGCAGAAACTTTGCGGCCGGCATGAGCGGCGGCATTGCCTACGTACTTGATGAGGAAGGCGATTTCGACTTCTATTGCAACAAGGGCCTCGTCGACTTGTGCAGACTTGAAGACAAGGGCGACATCCTCGAACTGCAGGATATGCTGAGCCGTCACCTCATCTACACTAACTCCGCCAAGGCGCGTCGTGTTCTCTCCAACTGGAGCAAATACGTCCAGAAGTTCGTAAAAGTCATTCCCTTCGAGTACAAGAAAGTCCTCGAAGAGCAGAAGCTCAAAGAACTGGAGAAGAAAATCAAGGAGACGAGCGACGCACCCCACCTCACCAATTAGGCGCAAGCCGCGGTGGGCGGTGTCTCACGCCCCAAAAAACGTGAAATAACAAAAGAACGCAACATGAACCCATCAGTCGGGCAAACAAGAAAAAGCCTGATTGTCAATATAGAATAGAAATGGGAGATCCAAAAGGATTCATAAAAGTGGCCCGCAAAGAGGGGGGCTACCGCGCTCTGGCCGAGCGAGTAGAAGATTACAGCGAGGTCGAGCAGACACTTGGCGAGGCTGACCGCCAGCTTCAGGCCAGCCGTTGCATGGACTGCGGCGTACCTTTCTGCCACTGGGCTTGCCCGCTGGGTAACAAGACGCCCGAATGGCAAGACGCGGCATGGCGCAGCGACTGGGAGACGGCCTATAAGATTCTGAACTCGACAAGCAACTTCCCCGAGTTCACGGGACGCATTTGCCCCGCCTTGTGCGAGAAGAGCTGCGTCTTGGCAATTGACAACGAGGCTGTGACAATTCGTGAGAACGAGTGCGCAGTGGCAGAACACGCCTTCAACCTCGGCATTGTCAAACCTCGAATCCCGTCAAAGCGCACGGGTAAGAAGGTTGCCGTGATTGGCGGTGGCCCGGCGGGCATGGCTGTGGCTGATATGCTCAACCAGGCTGGTCATGCCGTGACCGTCTTCGAGAAGAGCAATGCTATTGGCGGCTTGCTTCGCTACGGAATACCTGACTTCAAACTCAGCAAGAAGGTGATTGACCGCCGTCTGGCCATCATGCAGGCCGAGGGCATAACGTTCAAGACGGGCACCGAGGTTGGCGTCAACACCAAATTGGACAAGATACGCAAGGACTTTGACGCCATTGTCGTCACAATTGGCGCAGGTCAGCCCCGCGACTTGAAGGTAGAGGGTCGTGAGCTTGAAGGCATCCACTTCGCCCTCGACTTCCTCCAGCAGCAGAACCACGTGAACCGTGGGGACGTTGTGAAGGACGACCAGCGCATCCTTGCCACGGGTAAGCCCGTCCTCGTGATTGGCGGTGGCGACACGGGTTCAGACTGCGTCGGCACCAGCAATCGTCAGAAAGCCCGTTCCGTAATGCAAATTGAGATTATGCCCAAGCCGGGCGAAACCCGCGCCCCGGGCAACCCATGGCCCTACTGGCCAAACGTCCTCAAGACCACCTCAAGCCACAAAGAGGGCTGCGACCGCCGTTGGTGCCTCAACACGAAGCGTTTCATTGGCGAGGGCGGCAAGGTCAAGAAGGTTGAGCTTGTTGAAGTAGAGTGGGCAAAGGACGCCAGCGGACGTTGGCAGATGACGGAGAAGCCCGATACGGCCTACACCGTCGATGCCGAGCTTGTCCTCCTTTGCATGGGCTTCGTCTCCCCAGTCCACGAGGGCCTCGTCAACGAGCTCGGTGTAGAGCTCGACGCTCGTGGCAACATCAAAGTCGGTCCGGACGGCATGACGAGCGTCCCCGGCGTATTTGCGGCAGGCGATGCCGCAACGGGCGCAAGCCTCGTGGTCAGGGCAATAGCCCGTGGTCGTGAGACAGCGCAAGGCGTTCATGAGTGGCTCATGAAAGACGCCGCACAAAAGTAGAGCTGTTAGTCTGGTTTTTTTATTGTCAGTGCGGGTGGGCGTGGCAGTGATTGCCGCTCCCGCCCGCACTTGCGTATTGCCCGCCCCTTTACTTAAAGCAAAAAGAAACCGCGGCTCGAAGTATGACGCTTCGAGCCGCAGTTTTTAAACGTGTAAGTCCGCTTAGTAGCGGTAGAAATCGGGCTTGTAGGGACCTTCGACTTTTACGCCGATGTAGTCGGCCTGCTTCTGCGTGAGGGTCGTGAGGTGAACGCCGAGTTTGGCGAGGTGGAGACGCGCCACCTCTTCGTCAAGCTCCTTGGGCAGGCGGTAAACGCCGACCTTATAGTCCTTCTGCCAGAGGTCGAGCTGCGCGAGCGTCTGATTGGTGAAGGAGTTGCTCATGACGAAGCTGGCGTGACCCGTGGCATTGCCGAGGTTGACAAGGCGACCGCGGCTGAGCAGGATGATGCAGTGACCGTCGGGGAAGGTGAACTGGTCGACTTGTGGCTTGATGTTGTGCTCCTTGATACCTGGCCATTGCTCCAGGCGTGAGACTTGAATCTCATTGTCGAAGTGTCCAATGTTGCACACTATGGCTTGATTTTTCATCTGCGCCATGTGCTCGGCCGTGATGATGTCGCAATTGCCCGTGCACGTGACGAAGATGTCGCCTTGGCTGACCACCTCGTCCATTGTTCGGACCTCGTAACCCTCCATTGCGGCTTGAAGGGCGCAGATGGGGTCAATCTCGGTGACGATGACGCGTGCGCCGAAGCCCCTCATGCTCTGGGCGCATCCCTTGCCCACGTCGCCATATCCGCAGACAACGACAACCTTGCCGGCAATCATGACATCCGTACCGCGCTTGATGCCGTCGGCGAGGCTCTCACGGCAGCCGTAGAGATTGTCGAACTTGCTCTTGGTGACGGAGTCGTTGACATTGATGGCGGGGAAGAGAAGCTCGCCGCGCTCCATCATCTGGTAGAGGCGGTGGACGCCCGTCGTAGTCTCTTCGCTAACGCCCTTGACGCTGTCGGCAATCTTCTTCCAATTGAACTGTCCGCGTACGGTGCGGAGCAGCTCGACGAGTTCTTGGAAATCCTCGCCTTCGGAGGAGTAGTTCTTGGAGTAGAGCGCGGGATTGGCGTCGAACTCAACACCCTTGTGGATGAGGAGCGTGGCATCGCCACCGTCGTCGACGATGAGGTTGGGACCGAGACCGTTGCCGAAGTCGAGGGCCATCTTTGTGCACCACCAGTATTCGGCGAGGCTCTCGCCTTTCCATGCGAAGACGGGGACGCCAGCCTTGGCAATTGCGGCGGCGGCATGGTCTTGCGTAGAATAGATGTTGCAAGAGCACCAGCGGACCTCCGCGCCGAGAGCTACGAGCGTCTCGATGAGGACGGCGGTCTGGATGGTCATGTGGAGCGAGCCTGTGATGCGTGCGCCTTTCAGGGGTTGCTGGCCTTTATATCGCTCGCGGAGAGCCATTAGGCCTGGCATTTCGAGTTCGGAGATGGTGATTTCGTCGCGTCCGAATTGGGCGAGGTTGATGTCCGCCACCTTGTAGGCGTATTTGGTCTGGTCTACGTATTCTATCATTTTTGGGAAATTACTTTTTGCGTTCGCAAAGGTACTAAAGACAATGATTCAGAATGTTATGCGTAAAACGTCCGTTCTGAAAAATTTAGTAATATTGTGGTGCGGGGAAACAAATAGGCACCCGATGCCGTAAAAATAGGCAGTTTTGAAGTGGTGATTACGTCACCAGGTACGCAAAAAGGTAGAGTTCTACATTTACAACTAATAAAAATCGAAACAAATGAAAATTAAGAACCTTGTTTTGATGGCAGGCCTGAGCGTTGCCATCGTCCTGACCGGTTGCAACGCAAGCAGCGCAACGAAGGGTGGCATCATTGGTGGTGCATCTGGCGCAGCTGTCGGCGCAGGCGTAGGCGTACTCGTAGCTAAGAACAACCGCAAGAAGGGCGCTCTGATTGGCGCAGCCGCAGGTGCAGCTGTCGGCACGACCGCCGGCATCATCATCGGCAAGAAGATGGATAAGAAAAAGAAGGAGCTTGAGGCACTCAATAACGCGCAGGTCAACGAGGTTGAGGATCAGAACGGTCTGAAAGCCATCCAGGTAACATTCGGCGAGGACGGCATCAAGTTTGCAACAGGCAAAAGCACCCTCAGCCAGAGCGCAAAGACCAATCTTGCCGCCTTCGCTAAGAAGCTCACCACGGGTGAGGACGTGTCTGCTGCAGACATCACCGTCGAAGGTCACACTGACAGCACCGGTTCCGTAGCCGTCAACGAGAAGCTTTCAAAAGAACGCGCTCAAGCCGTGGCTGAATACCTGAAATCGCAGGGCGTGCCTTCATCCAAAATCACTACCCGCGGTCTTGCGAGCGAGTATCCAGTAGCTGACAACGGCACCGCAGCTGGTCGCGCAAAGAACCGCCGCGTAGAGGTCTACATCACCGCCAGCAAGGAGATGATTGCCGACGCTGAGAAGTAAGATTCAGAATCAGCATAAACGATAAGGGAAGTCCCGCCGCCTCGGTAAGTAAGGCAGCGGGACTTTCCCTTTTTTAGTAAATTCACGACATGAAAAAGATTTTGGCGATAATCTTGATGGCGTTGCCATCCTTGGCGTGGGCGCAACGCACTGATTGGGCCACGTGGGGCGAGACACCCAGTGTTGGCGAGAAGATGAAAATAAGCATTGACGCGCGAGACGTACGCCGGCTTGACAAGATTGTGCGGGCCAAAGCCGACAGCCTCGTCAGGAGCATGGCTGGAGTGGCGGACGTAATGACCATACGCGACGTGAACGGGATGCTGGCCATAAGGATAATACTTGGCGGCGCAGGACTGCCCGCCGAGCCCAACGTGACGGGATATAACGCCGCGACGCGAGAGGCACTTCAGACCCTGACGCGCAGCCTTACGGGCCGATGGGCGGCGGCCGACATCACCGTAGACGGCCATACCGACAACGTAGGCCCGTATGACGAGAACATGACCGTCTCCTTTAAGCGGGCCATGGCAGTGACTGGCCTCCTAATTCGCCAAGGCATAGACTCGATGCGCATCACGCCCCGCGGCTACTCATACGACTACCCTATTGCCGACAATCGCCTGATAGACGGGCGCGAGCGCAATCGGCGAGTGGAAGTGACAATCTCGCTCGGAAACGAGGCGGCGGCCGCCATGTTGAGATAGTAAACCGAATTCACGCCCACGACACCCTAAACTACCTTTGAATTTTGTCCAATTGAACAAAAGAAGTAAATTCGCGGTGTCTTAGACGGCAAATCGGGGTTTAGCGCAGTTGGTAGCGTGCTACGTTCGGGACGTAGAGGCCACGAGTTCGAGTCTCGTAACCCCGACTGCGATGGAAGCGACTGGAAACTGATGTTTCTGGTCGCTTTGCTTTTTTAGTTGAAAATCAGATTCTTATCCATCTTGTGAAGAAGGAATTCAAGATTAGGCATGACGGATTGAGTCAGCTGCCCATGTTGCCATTGGCGACGTTCTTGGCCATTGGTGCGGCAATGGGGCTTGAGATGGATTGGGCGTGGGGAGAGATGTTGGGAATTGGCCTTGTGGTCTTGATTGCGTACTCATTTTTCAGGAAGAGACTTCATGAATGGGCTGGAATACGCGACACCGTGTTTATTGTGCTTGTCTGTTATTGCGCATTTGCGGGAGGAGGGTTTAATACGGCGAAAGGGAGGAGTGAATTTGTTGGACCGGGCAAAAAGTATGAACTCACGGGGACTGTCGTGAACGTGATACGACGCGACTCGTCGATGTTGAACTTCATCATTGAGACCGACAGCCTTGCCTTTGGGGGCAACGCCTTGACACCGTATAAAACGCATGGTCACATTGAGAGCGGGCGGTATAACGTGAAAAGTTGGCTGCCTATCATAAAGTGCGGCGAAAGAGTGCGCCTCAGTGGCACGACCATGGAACCGTATCAGGACTTATTCACCACCTTTGACTACAAGTATTTCCTTAAAATTCAGGGTATATCATTCTCCGCCCACGCATATAACCTTGAGCTCCTCAATGACGAAAAATTCTCGTTGGCGGCAATAACGGGAGGAGTGAACGAATGGTACGTAGACTGCCTCAAAAAGATGGGCGTAACACCCCAAAACATAGGCTTCCTACGGGCATTGGTATTGGCCGACCGAAGCCAGTTGCCATTCCAGCTAAAAGAGGACTTCGCCGCATGCGGCACGAGCCATGTCCTTGCCGTAAGCGGACTACACGTGGCCGTACTCGCATACGTCGCCTCGTTGATATTCTCCTCCTTTTGCGGACGGCGCACAACGTCTGTGCTCACGACGATCACCCTATGGGCGTACGCCACAATTGTAGGCCTTGGGCCGTCGGTGGTTAGGGCTGCCACGATGTTCACCTTTTTGCAAATAAACGACTGGCGAGGACGGAAAATGCCGCCCTTTCATTCATTGATGGCGGCCTTGACCTTAATCCTTGTATTTGACCCTAACTCGGTGGGCAACATTGGATTGTGGCTCAGCTTCTCCTCCGTTGCGGGGCTATGCGCCCTGTCTAAGCCCGCCGACCGATGGATAAGCAACACCATAAGGGCGCAAGAGGGCGCAGGGCTTCTCACCCGAATAGCGGCCCGTCTGGCTCGGATTGTCGCCATGTCTGTAGCAGTAAGCGTCATTGCCCAAGTCTCGACGATACCCGTAATCTTGTACAGCTTCCAGACATTCCCCACCTACTTCTGGCTAAACAACTTAGTCATAATCCCCGCAATATGGGTGACATTCAATGCGGCGGTTTTCAGCCCCCTATTGGCCGTGATACCCACCATTGGGGGCGTATGTGGCGACATCATCAACGCCCTGCTGAGCTTCATTGCCAACTATTGCCATTGGGCGGCAGAATTGCCAAACGCAAGCATCACGACGGGGCCAAAGAGCCTCCTGACCCTCACGGCCTCCGCCCTATTCATAACCACCCTGGTCCTCTACATCCGCCACGGCGGAATAGCCCTACGGCGAGCCACAATGGCAACCCTCGGCTGCGCATTAATAGCCTTCTCAATTGTCGACGCAGGTCGGAAACCAGAAGTGGCCGTGATAAGTGCGGCGGGACGACTAAACCTCGTAGTCACCGACGGATGGACAGCCAAATGCCTCACCTCCGACCCTCACCACTCCAGCTCGATGCGCGCCGTAAAGTCCTGGGCAAACAATAAGGGCCTCACCGTAAGCGAACTACGCCCCATGGGACCCGTTGAAGTGGCGCATCTCGGAGGGCATTCCCTCGGGATACTTAACGACCCCGAGACAGCCGCCCCCGATTGCGACATCTGCGTAGTCAATTGCAATGCCGTAGAGAAAGCGCCCCTCAACGACAGCACGAGATTCTACGTGGCGTCCTTAGTTTTCGACTGTCCTCTATGGATGCATCGCACCTTTACGCCGTTGAAAAACAACGACATACTCTTACTCTCCGAATTTTAGGCCGTCGTTCACCAAATGCCTTAGCGAACACGTTCCCACTCGCTCCGTGCCACGGCATTCGCCAAAAATCTCAGGTGCTTTCACCCCATGATGTCCAAGCGGAGCATCGGCAGTGTAGACAAAAGCCTCGTCCCACAGCGCCTCCTTTATAAAAGCCGAAAGCGTCTGCGCGCCGCCCTCGACGATGACGGACGTAACACCTTCCGCCATGACGACCGAGAGAGCGTCGGCGGCAATAGAGTCGCCATTAAGCTCGCGCTTAACATAGCGAACCGCACCCTCCTCGGCATCCTTTAACCTGTTGATTATCACGCTTCGCCCCCCATCCGTCAAGAGCTTAGCATCGGTGGGAAGCCCGAGACTTGGAGACAAGACGAAACGCAGAGGAGACGGGCCATCGACACGGCGAGTTGTGAGGCTCGGGTTATCGACACGCACTGTCGATGCGCCGACAAGGATGCCGTCCTCCGTCGCGCGGCGGTGATGCTCGATGGTCATGGCCTCCGCGCCCGAAATGAATAGTTGGCGAGCCATGCCGTCCTGAACGTCGCCAATGAAGCCGTCGGCTGTCTGTGCCCATTTCAAGACTACGTAGGGGCGCTTCTTCTCCTGGATGGTGAAAAAGCGGCGGTTGAGCCATCGGCACTCCTTCTCCAGGACACCCACGGTAACGTCAATACCGGCATCGCGAAGCTTGCCAATGCCTCGCCCGTCGACCTGCGCGAAAGAGTCGCGACAACCGACTACGACGCGTGGAATGCGCGAGCGGATGATGAGGTCGGCGCATGGCGGCGTACGTCCGTGGTGAGCGCATGGCTCCAGGCTCACGTAGATGGTGGAGCGGCTGAGCAATTGAGAATCCGCCACTGAGCGTATGGCATTCACCTCGGCGTGTGGCTCGCCGGCCTTGTGGTGCCAGCCCTCGCCTATTATTACGCCGTCGCACACGACAACGGCTCCAACCATGGGGTTGGGATAAGTACGCCCTTCGGCATTTTGCGCCAGCTGAATACAGCGACGCATGAATAGTTCGTCGTTTGCGGGGTTCGTCATTGTGACTATATTTGCCATTGCTTCCGATTCTTTAATACAGAGGTAAAAGTATAGAAAAATGAGCCAAGTTAGCGTCCTTGAGCTTAGGCGCAGAGCCGCGGAAATCTTGAAACCCGCAATGGGTGACGAGACGCCTGCGGCAGAGCGAGCCCTGATTTGCGGAGCATGGCGATGGACGCTTACCGACCTTGCCCTCCATCAGCAAGACCTTGTGGACGAGGAGCGGGTGGAGCAAATACTCGACATGGCCAACAGAATGGCCCGCCACGAGCCACTGCAATACGTTGTGGGACATTGCGACTTCTGCGGTATAGAGATGGCCTCTGCACCGGGGGCGCTCATACCTCGCCCTGAGACGGAGCAATTGGTCGAGGCCGTTGTTGAGTGGACCGAAGGGCGGAAAGGACTAAGAGCCATGGACATCGGAACAGGGAGCGGATGCATTGCCGCCTCATTGTCGGAGATGCTTGTTGAGCCGAAAGTTGTGGCCGTCGACGTATCGGACGAAGCACTCGCCGTGGCGAGGCAGAACGTAAGTGGGCGGCGTGTTGAGCTGCGCAAAGTGGACATCTTGACGGCCAATGTTGACGAATTGGGAGAGTATGACATCGTGGTGAGCAACCCGCCCTACGTGATGCAAAAGGAGCGCGAGGCGATGGAGGCCAACGTCTTGGATTATGAGCCGGGCCTTGCCCTCTTCGTGCCAGACGACGACCCTTTAATCTTCTACCGCCGAATTGCCACACTATGCCGAGGTGGGCTATTGGCTCGCGGTGGGGCGTTGTTTTTTGAAATCAACGAGGCACTGGGGACGGAGATGTCCGCCATGCTCAGTGGCATGGGTTTTGCTGATGTCGAGATACGGAAAGACTACCTGGGAAAAGACCGCATTGCGGTCTGCACTAAACTCTAACACATAAAAACGTAAACAACAATGATTGAGAACCTTACAGACGAAACATTCGACTCGGCCGTAGCAGGAAGCGGTGTCGTTGTAGTCGACTTTAGTGCCGCATGGTGTGGACCATGCCGCGCCCTTGCGCCACACTTTGACGCCCTCGCCGAGGAGTATGCCGGCAAAGCTAAATTCTACAAGGTCGACATCGACGAGTGCGGCGATGCTGCGGCCAAGAGCGGCGTAATGTCCGTTCCGTCAATCTTCTTCTTCAAAGACGGGCAAGTCGCTCAGAAGAGCATCGGGTTGAAGTCCAAAGAGGCCTTGGCTCAAATCTTGGACGGCATCTTGTAGGCTGTTCACGCCCAACGAGAAAAAGGTGGCGCATCATGTCGGGTGGCATGGTGCGCCGCTTTGCTTTTTGTGGATATGCCGATGGGGTAAAAAAACAAACGACCCGTATGTGGATGTTCCATACGGGTCGTTTATGAGAAAAAATCACAATCAAACAGAGCGTGGACCGTTGTCCTTCGCCCGCGTCGACCGTCACGGCTAACGCAACTAAAAACCTCCATTATGAAAAACTATCACTATTCATTCTTCGTGACAATACAAAGGTAAACTATCACAATTCACCTGAATACATTTTTCAATGTTCGTACGCTTTTTGTCAACGAAAGGAGAGTATGTCATCCGCAACGGCCTGAATAGGGCATCTTGAACCTGTAAATCATTGTCAATTAGGGAGTTCTTGACCAAAAACACCCCAAACGGGACCCCTTTTGCCCCAGACGACACTTTCGTTGACAAAAACGCGTCGGTTGTCGAAAACATTTAGCTACGCCATGCGACGTAAATACATTTGCAATGTCAAAAGACAAGAGAATAGAGTGTTTTCATAATAGAGATTCAAAGTTATCGTGGGAAAGCCGTGACGGTGAAACCCAGAGGTCCGAGCAACGGCTCGAAACAACAGTTAGTTAGTTACAGTGAACCAAAAACACCCCACTCCGGCAGAGATGCATGGAGTGGGGATTTTTGATTTGCCCACATTACAATTTTTAAGTAATATTGCAATGTGCGGATATATGTCCGCACCTCTCCCCGTGCGGCCTCCCCTCTCTTACAGATGGAAAAAGTCTGGAACATAAAAGAGCAACCCGATGACGGCCAAGCCCACGAGCTGGCCCGGTTGCTTGGCATCTCACCCATCGTTGCGAGCCTACTCATTCAGAGGGGCATAGACACGCCAGCCGCCGCATTTGACTTTTTCAACCCCGACCTAAAACGACTTCACGACCCGTTCTTGATGCGCGACATGGACCGCGCAGTGGACCGCGTCTGGCAAGCCCTCGAAAAGCGCGAGAAAATACTTATCTACGGCGACTATGACGTAGACGGCGTGACGGCAGTGTCGCTCGTGTACCAGGCTCTCAGCCACATTATCGACTCCGACGACCGGCTTGGCTTTTACATACCCGACCGATTTAACGAAGGGTACGGCATTTCGCGCCAGGGTGTGGACTTCGCCTATGAAAACGGCTACTCGCTCGTCATTGCCCTCGACTGCGGAATCAAGGCCGTTGAGAGAATGCGGCAAGCGCGAGAGTGTGGCGTGGACTTCATAATATGCGACCATCACGTAGCGGGCGACGAATTGCCCGACGTTGTCGCTTGCCTCGATGCCAAGAGGCCCGACTGCCCATATCCCGATAAAAACCTGTCGGGCTGTGGAGTTGGGTTTAAGCTCATGGAAGCCCTCTACTCCAAGACGGGGCGCGACAAGACCGTTCTCTACGATATGCTCGACCTGCTCGTCGTCAGCATAGCCTCGGACATTGTGCCAATGATAGGAGAGAACCGCGTCTTGGCCTATCACGGCCTTCAACGCCTCAACACCCGCCCCAATATGGGTCTCTGCGCCATCATGGCCAGAGCGGGCGTTGCCCCTGGTCACGTGACAATCTCCGACATCATCTTCAAGATTGGGCCACGCATCAACGCCGCCGGCCGCATGAAGAGCGGCAACGATGCCGTACGGCTCCTCTTGACTGCGGACAAGGCAATTGCCGAAACAATAAGTCACGACATTGACGACAGCAACGACGAGCGCAAAGACCTGGACCGCGAGATAACGCGCCTGGCATTGCGAAAGCTCTCCGCCGACCCCTCCCTACTGAGTGGCAACGCCATCGTACTCTACGAACCGCAATGGAGCAAGGGCGTCATTGGCATCGTCGCCTCACGCCTTAGCGAGAACTACCTCCGCCCGACGATTATCCTCACCCGCTCGAAAGCCGACCCCACACTCGCGGCCGGCAGTGCCAGGTCGGTTGGCGACTTCGACCTCTACAAGGCCATAGAGTCTTGCGCCGACCTCCTTGAGGACTTCGGTGGCCACACCTACGCTGCGGGTCTTACCCTCAAAATTGAGAACGTCGAAGAGTTTGGACGGCGAATAATTGAATATGCGAACCTCCACGCGTCCGACCCCAAGCGCAGTCCGCAAATTGACGTGGACCTGATAACCAACATCGCCGATATGTCCAAAGGGCTGCTCGAACAGATTGACCGCATGGAGCCCTTCGGCACTTGCAACACGAGGCCCGTATTCGTAACGCAGGGCGTATTTGATTACAGCACCTCAAAGACGTTTGGCTATTTCCATCAGCACTTGAAGCTCGACATGATTGACCAAAGCAGCCGCACCGTGCGCTCGGGCATAGGTTTTGGCCTCGGCTCGAAATATAGCAGCGTCGTCGGCGGGGGGCAGCCTTTCGACATCTGCTACACCATGGAGCGCAACGCCTTCCGCGGTCATGCGGCTGAGCAACTCATGATAAAAGACATACGCCCAAGCGGCGCAGAACAAAAATAACCACCCCAAAATCCCACTACCTACATGTTTAGCGCAAAGACCTACGTCAGCCGTCGGGAGAGGCTTGCCTGCCTCATGCCGGACAGCCTCCTGCTCTTCCTCGGCAACGACATTGCCCCGTTCAACTATCCGAGCAACGATTACCGCTTTCGCCAAGACAGCACATTCCTCTACCTCTTTGGACTTGACACACCCGGTCTTGCGGCAATAATAGACACGGCAAACGGCACATCGACCCTCTTTGCAGACGACGTCAGCATGGAAGACATCGTCTGGACGGGGCCAATGCCCTCGGCTGAGGAACGCGCCGCCCTTGTGGGAATCGACAGGGCTATGCCCTTCAAGGCACTTGCCGAAGTCGTGAACCGCGCCCTGTCCGCGGGGCGTAAGGTGCATTACGTGCCGCCTTATAGGGGTGAGACCGTGATACGCTTTGCGGAGCTGTTGGGAATTAAGCCTGCGCAAGTTGTGCCATCGGCATCGGAAAGCCTGATTCGTGCGCTCGTCTCGTTGCGCATCGTGAAAGAGCAGTGCGAGATTGACGACCTGGACAAGCAAATGGTCTTTGCCAACAACATCCACACTGCCGCCATGCGCCTTGCGCATGAGGGAGTTTCGGAAAACGACATCATGTCGCGCGTTCAATACGAGTCCATGATGGGTGGCGGGGCCGTCTCTTTCCCTCCCATTTGCACCATTCATGGCGAGACGCTCCACAACCACGGCTACATCCACGACCTCCAAAACGGCAAGCTCCTCCTCGTCGATGCGGGATGCGAAAGCCCCAACCATTACGCCACGGACAACACCCGCACCACGCCCGTTGGTGGACGCTTCACGACGCGTCAGAAAGAGATTTACGACATCGTCTTGGCCGCAAATGAGGCCGTAATTGCCAACTCCGCGCCGGGCGTATTTTACAAGGATATGCACCTGCTCGCCAACCGCGTAATGATTGAGGGACTGAAAGCCATTGGTCTCATGACGGGCGACACCGACGCGGCTCTCAATGCCGGAGCTGTTGGCCTCTTCATGCCTCATGGCATTGGCCACAACCTCGGCCTTGACGTTCACGACATGGAGAACTATGGCGAGGACATTGTAGGATATGACGACGAGACAGGACCACGTGTCAACCAGCTCGGCCTTGGCTCTCTCCGTATGGCCAAGCGACTCGTGGCGGGTAACGTCGTGACCGATGAGCCGGGAATCTACTTCATTCCCGAGCTTATCGACCGATGGAGGGCAGCGGGACATTGCGCGGAGTTCATCAACTTCCAGAGGCTCGAATCATATAAAGACTTCGGCGGCATCCGTATTGAGGACGAAATCCTGATTACGGAAAAAGGTTGCCGCCTCGTCGGCGAAAAGCGAATCCCCGTGACAACAGCCGAGGTCGAGGCCGAAGCCCTGAAGGGACGTACCCAAGAGCGTGACATCTTGACCCAATAGACTAAATTTCAAAACAATAGACCAATACCAGTATTTGCGATGAGAGTAGCAATTATCGACATCGGGACAAATACCATCAACCTGCTTATTGTCGACACGCGGACCGACGGCTCGTACAACATAATATGCAGCACCAAAGAGACGGCTCGCCTCGGAAAGGGTGGCATAAACGATGGGCTAATAACGCCGGAAGCCATCCAGCGAGGTCTCGGTGCCATTGAGAACCATGTGAAATCCATTGCCCAGGTGGGCGGAGTGGAGCGCATCCTGGCCATCGGCACATCCGCCATGCGCTCGGCCACTAATGCCGACGAGTTCGTGGCGGCTGTGAAGTCAAGATTTGGTTTTGACGTCAAAATCATATCGGGCGACGCTGAGGCGCAGATGGTGTTCGACGGCGTTAAGCAGGTCGTGCCTCTCGGCATGAGCCGCGTCTTGATTCTCGACATTGGCGGCGGAAGCTGTGAGTTTATCATTGCCAACAAAGACGGGATTGCTTGGCGGCATAGCTACGAGGTGGGCATGAGCCGCGTCTTGGACAAGTTCAAGCCCTCGGACCCCATCTCCGCTAAGGAGATACGCGATATTGAGGCCTATTTCCGCAGTGGGACGCAGGGCCTTTATGAGGCATTGCGCGAGTTCCCCACCGACAGGCTTATTGGAACATCGGGCTCATTTGACACCATGGCCGCCCTTGTCGCCGCGCGAAACCACCCCTTGCTCAACGTCAAACTCTCGACAAGCTACGAGATTCCACTACCCTGCTTTGAAGAATCGTATCGTAAGATTATCACCTCCACGAGAGAACAACGCGCAGCCATGAAACACATGGATGCCGCACGCGTTGACCTAATCGTCCCCGGTGCCATATTTATAAACTTTGTAATTGCCGAAGCCCGCATCGAGAGACTTTATCAGTGCAGCTTCGCACTAAAACAGGGGGCGGTAAGCCAAATAATAAGCGGCGCCCTCTAAACTCAAACAATCAAACAAAGCTAACAGACCATGGCTAAAATTTTAGTTATTGACGACCAACGTCCCATCCGCTCTACCCTCAAAGACATCCTCGAAATGGAGGGCCACACTGTATCCCTTGCCGAAGACGGCGCAAAGGGTGTAGAGACATTCACGGCGGAGAAGCCAGACCTCGTATTGACAGACATCAAGATGCCGGCCATGGACGGCATGGAGGTCTTGGCGAAAATCATGGAGACGAAGGCCGACTGCCCCGTCATAATGATTTCCGGACATGGCGATATAGACACCGCCGTTGAATGCATCAAGCGCGGGGCGTATGACTTCATCCAGAAGCCGCTCGACCTCAACCGTCTGCTCATAACGGTGAAGAACGCCCTCGACAAGGGGGCGCTCGTGACGGAGACAAAGACCCTGAAAAAGAAGGTCGCCCACAGGTACGAGATGATTGGCGACTCTGAGCCTATGGCCCGCGTCCGCGAGATGATAGACAAGGTGGCTCAGACCGACGCGCGTGTCCTAATCCTCGGGGCTAACGGCACAGGCAAGGAACTCGTGGCTCGTGCGCTCCATGAGGGCAGTCGTCGTGTTGCCTCCCCTTTCATTGAGGTCAACTGCGCCGCCATACCGTCCGAGCTTATTGAGAGCGAGCTTTTTGGCCATGAGAAAGGCTCATTCACGTCGGCCGTGAAGCAACGCATTGGCCGTTTTGAGCAAGCCGATGGCGGAACTCTTTTCCTCGACGAGATTGGCGACATGAGCCTCCCGGCGCAGGCCAAGGTTCTGCGCGCCCTTCAGGAGAACACCATCACGCGCGTAGGCGGCGAGAAAGAGATTAAGGTCGACGTCCGCGTCCTGGCGGCGACGAACAAGAACTTGGCCGAGGAAATCAAGGCGGGGCGTTTCCGCGAGGACCTCTATCACCGCCTCTCAGTCATCATCATCAACGTCCCGTCGCTCAACGACAGGGCCGACGACATCCCAGCCCTGGCCGACTATTTCCTCCAAATCGTGGCGCAGGAACTCAATGCGCCTAAGAAAAGCATCACCCCCGAAGCCATCGACGCCTTGAAAAAAATCAACTGGACGGGCAACATCCGCGAGTTCCGCAACGTCATGGAACGCCTCACGATACTCGCCCCAGCGGCCGAGATAACGGCGAAGGATGTAAATGATTATGCGAGACCGATAGCGTAGTAAATTGTATTTCAGTATATTATGTCAGTAATTGCTTGGACATTCTGGTTTTCTTCTACGCCATGGCGGGTGTTGAACTATTCAGCGATTCTCCGCGTTTCGAGAGCCTGCACGTCTCCATGTTGACTGTCTTCAGCCTTACGACGCTGGAGAGTTGGAGTCTGATAATGGGTGAGCTGATGCCAAATCACCCATATTGTTGGATATTCTTCGTCAGCTATATCCTGATTGCGGCCTACCTGATAATGAACCTCATAGTGGGAATCATTGTGGAGGGTCTGCAAAAAGCGAACAACGATGAGATATGTGCCAACAACAGCGATACCATCGATGCCAACATTGATTACCTGGTTGAACTGACGACAAGAATTAAGCAAATGAGGACCAAGGAGAGGAAAGAAAACAAGTAGCTGAGAATTTTTACATTGCGTCATGTCGTAAACAACGCGACATTTTAATAATTTTAGGGCGTGAAGAATCAGGAGTTCCACTTCGCCCTGGGCGACCCAGGGACCGCAGTAGCGACCTATATCGCCAACGGCGTAGAGTCAGAATTTTACCTGACCAACGTGTGCAACCCCCTTGGTGATATGCTTTGCTCAATTGCGCAGCTGCTGACCAACCCGTCGCAAATATGGGAGGGGAGCAACACTGCGGCCTTCACGTGGTACTCCGAGGGCGACACCTACGACTGGACGCTCAATGTTCACAGCGACGACATGATGACCATCCGCACCCTGCAGACAAGCGATTTCTTTGGCAACGAGGCCATTGAGATTGTCAACGTGAAGTGCCATATTGACGACTTCGTGGGATGCGTGGTCTCCGAGCTCGACAAGTTCATCAAGAGCATCGGGCTGCTCAACTATCAGCAGCAATGGCAGACCGCCGAGTTTCCCCTGACCTATTTCCTTATCCTCAAACGACATCTTATTGAGCGCGGGCATTGGACTCCCGAGTATGCGGGCGACAGCCTCAACATCTCGACGGAGACGCAAATCCTGATGTCCTGATAATCGATAAAGAGACCTCCGCCGGGGTCTCTTCTTTTTTTTGTGTGGCGACCACGTGTCCCCCTCGTGTAGGCTGTTTCTTCAAATCCGCCGCTTACCCTTGTTCTTTGCCTTGTTTAACGCCGCCTATCTCATCAAAACTGCTTAAATTTGAGTTAGTAAGACAAAAAACAACATGGTCAAGCGATACGACTTCCTGGTCATCGGCTCCGGCGCCGCCGGACTGACTTACGCCCTCAAAGTGGCGTCTCAAGGCAAAGTGGCCCTGATTTCTAAGACAACTCTCGACGTAACGAACACAAGCAAGGCGCAAGGCGGCATTGCCGCCGTAACGAGCTCTGTTGACGATTTTGAGAAACACATTCACGATACGCACATTGCTGGAGCCGGAATATGCGACCCCGATGTTGTCCGAATGGTCGTTACTCATGCCCCAGCCCAGATTGAGCAGCTTTTGAAATGGGGCACCGATTTTGACAAGAAGTCCGATGGCGAGTTTGACCTCCACCGCGAGGGCGGTCACTCCGAGTTCCGAATCCTCCACCACGAGGACAGCACAGGCGCAGAGATTCAGCGAGCCCTAATATCCCAGATAAAGAGCCATCCTAACATCGACGTCTACGAGAACCACTTCGCCGTCAACATCCTGACACAGCATCACTTAGGCCGCAACAACGAGCCGTGGATGACCGACATCGACTGCTACGGCGCGTACGTGCTTTGCGAGGCCACGGGCGAGGTGATAACCTTCCTTGCCAAGGTGACCATGATGGCCACGGGCGGAATTGGCAACGTGTACCAAGTAACGACAAACCCGACAATCTCCACGGGCGACGGCATTGCCATGGTCTTCCGCGCCAAGGGCGTAATCAAGGGCATGGAGTTCGTGCAGTTCCACCCCACGAGCCTCTACAACCCGGGCGAGAGACCCAGCTTCCTGATTACCGAGGCCATGCGCGGATATGGTGGGCAGCTCCGCCGACGAGACGGCTCCACATTCATGGAGAAATATGACAGCCGTGGAAGCCTTGCCCCGCGCGACATTGTGGCTCGTGCCATAGACAACGAGATGAAGATCTCGGGCGACGAGTACGTATATCTCGACGTCACGCATAAAGACCCCGAGCAGACGCGCCATCATTTCCCGATGATTTACGAGAAGTGCCTTTCCATAGGAATCGACATCACCAAAGAATACATCCCCGTAACACCCGCCGCCCACTACCTCTGCGGCGGCATAAAAGTCGACCTCAATGGCCGCACGTCAATTAACCACCTCTGGGCTGCGGGCGAGTGCAGCTGCACGGGTCTTCATGGCGCAAACCGCTTGGCATCCAATTCATTGCTCGAAGCCCTTGTCTACGCCGACGTGGCGGCAACCGACTCCATCGAGGTCATGAAGCACACCGAGTGGCGCAACGACATCCCCGAATGGAATAACGACGGGACGGTGCACAACGAGGAGATGGTCCTCATCACCCAGGCCAACCAGGAGGTCGAGACAATCATGAGAAACTACGTCGGCATTGTCCGCAGCAACACCCGATTGAAGAGGGCTCACGACCGCCTCGAAATAATATATCGCGAGACGGAAGAGCTATACCAGAGCAGCCACATCTCGCGCAAACTGTGCGAGCTTCGCAACAAGATAAACATCGGCTACCTCATCATCAAGATGGCGCAGAAACGCCACGAGAGCCGCGGCCTGCACTACACCCTCGACTACCCCGATCGCAACAAGAAACTCGACACCTACCCCATAGATTAGCACCAAGGCCGCAGACCCATGCTCGTAAAGACATTTGGCGCCGCTGTGAGCGGCATCGACGCCCTCGTCGTAACGATGGAAGTCAACATAACGCCCGGCATACGCTTCTCCATTGTCGGACTGCCCGACAGTGCCGTAAAAGAGAGCGAGCAGAGGATTGAGAGTGCGATACATGAGAACAAGTGGCGATACCCGATGCAGAAAATCGTCATCAACATGGCTCCCGCCGACATCCGCAAAGAGGGCTCGGCCTACGACTTGCCTCTCGCCGTGGGCGTTCTTGCCGCATCGGGGCAATGCCCGACAGATATGCTCGACCGGTATATGATAATGGGCGAGCTTCAGCTCGATGGTGCTTTGCGTCCCGTGAAGGGCGTTCTGCCAATGGCTCTTAAAGCTAAGGCGGATGGGTTTGAGGGCTTTGTCTTGCCGCAAGACAACGCCAAAGAGGCAGCTGTGGTGAGCGGACTAAAGGTCTATGGGGCCAAGACGTTGAAAGATGTCGTCGGTTTCTTATCGGGCGAGAACGTACTCCAGCAGGCCATTGTTGACGTCGATGCTGAGTTTGGTCGTGCCGAGATGGAGCAGACCCTCGACTTTGCGGAGGTAAAGGGTCAGGAGAACGTCAAGAGGGCCCTTGAGATTGCGGCAGCGGGTGGGCATAACATATTGCTCATTGGCTCGCCAGGTTCGGGCAAGAGCATGATGGCCAAACGTTTGCCGAGCATCTTGCCGCCCTTGACCATGGACGAGGCCCTCGAAGCCACTAAGATCCACTCCGTGGCGGGCAATATCGGTGGCGACAGAGGGCTTATGACGGTTCGCCCGTTCCGCAGCCCCCATCATACCATTTCGGACGTTGCCCTTGTAGGCGGCGGGTCATACCCTCAGCCGGGCGAGATAAGCCTTGCGCACAATGGCGTCCTATTTCTCGATGAGCTGCCCGAATTTAAGCGTTCTGTGCTTGAGGTGATGCGCCAACCCTTGGAAGACCGTAAAATCGTCATATCGCGCTCTAAATTCAGTGTTGAATACCCCGCCTCGTTCATGCTCGTGGCGTCGATGAACCCATGCCCTTGCGGATATTATAACCATCCTGACAGGCAATGCACGTGCGGCGAAGGGCAAGTGCGGAAATATTTGGGCAGAATCTCCGGCCCGCTGTTGGATAGAATTGACCTCCATGTAGAGGTTGTGCCTGTGCCAATTGGCAAGCTCAACGAAGCCCCTACGGGCGAGCCGAGCCACGTGATACGCCAGCGCGTCATAGCGGCTCGTGCCATTCAGAGCAAGCGTTTTGCGGGTGTGAAGGGCGTATATAACAATGCGCAGATGACCCCGAAGTTGCTCAACATCTACGCCCATCCCGATGCTCAGGGTCAACAGATAATGAAGATGGCGATGGACCGTCTTGGTCTCTCGGCTCGCGCATACGAGCGCATCTTGAAAGTGGCCCGCACCATTGCCGATCTCGACAACAGCGAGTCCGTAACGTCCCGCCATATTGCCGAGGCGATACAATACAGGTCGCTCGATAGGGATACGTGGGGGAACTGATTGTATGCGACGGTCATGAGTGAAAAGCCGAACATTGAGCAGGCAATCGTTCCGATAAAGATGTCTGACCGAATAAGCTACATTGCTCAGCATAATTATTCGCCACAATCACAATCTTTGAGACGGGCATCTTGTCAGCAGAAGCGGCAATAGTACAGTTATCTACTCATGCCCGTTTTGATACTCTCTCTTTCAACACGCAAAAGGCAGTAAGCCGGTTGAGGTTTTTGAGTGCTGAGGTGGATTGAGGTGGAAAAGCGAGTTTTCTCAGCATCTGTGAACCCGATTTGTGGTTAACATAAACAAAACCCGTGGCTCTTGATATTTGAGCCACGGGTTTATTCTTGGAAAGCCTTGCAGCCGAATTAATCGACTATGCCGGCCCTGATTTCCTTAATCTTGGCGATGATTTGAGCAACCTGCTCGTCGGTGATCTCGACGGTGGTGATTTCGTTCTGCTCAATGACGAGCATACCGTCAACCTCTTTTGTCACGGGCTGACCCATCTCGGTGGTAATCCTCACGTTGTCGTAGATTGCCTTGAGCTCGTCAATTTCTTTGGCGAGAGCCTTGAAATCGCTGTCGGAGCGGGCGTAGGTGTGGATTACGATTTGGAGGATTTCGACGATGTTCTTTTGCTCGCCGAGGCGGTTGATGAGGTCGCGGCTCTTGGTCTGCTCGATTACGGAGTTGGTGATGTGGATACCCTCAATCCAGGTGCCGACGACGATGGCGGTAGATACGTTGGAGCGTTTCTGCTCGCGGAGGTATTTGTCAATCTCGTTGAAGCTGGAGACGGAGAGCTGCTTGAGGGAGTCGAGGTTGGTGTTGTCCTTGGCCATGCGGCTGAGGAGGGAGAAGTTGAGGAACTGACCAACACCGATACCGTCGGCAAGACGCTTGATGGAAGAGAGGTAGTCGACTACGACGAGGTTCTTGCCGAACGTGTTGATATAACCGAGGTCGGCGGCGTAGACACCGAGGTTGATAGCCCTCTTGAAGCTGGTCTCGTACTTGCCCTCTTGGCCTGCGGCGTTGAGGGTGCTTTGTGAGAATTGGACACCGGAGTTCTTGATTTCGTTAGCCATCTCGACAGGAGAGGAGATGTTTTGAATCATGTCGCCCACAACCTCTGCGCTGACGATGAGGGTGGTGTCGTCTTTGTCTTCAAAATCGGCGAGTTCACCTTGGCTCTGTGAGCATGACGAGCAAGAGTTGAGCGAAATCATGGCGGCGACAGAAGCCATTACGCCAAGAGTGGTGCTGAATATTTTTTTCATAGTAGAGTAATATCTCTTTACAAATGTAGTTCGCTATAAGTGCTTGATTATTTGGGCATCTCGGCCTCGCTGTATTGCTTTACGAGGGAGAGGACGGCGCGAGCGCAGGCCTCAGAGCCGCCGGAGCAAGATACTTGGAGCTTGTAGGCGCCGGTTTTGCTGCAAATGAATTGGAAAGCCTCGAAAGTCTTGCCGTTGGCGAAGTTGGTGCCGATGAGCTTATCGCCGTCGAAAATCTGGATAACGACCTTCTCTGCGTTGGTTGAGCCGTTGGCGATGTTGATTTGGTAGTGAGTACGGCTGTTGAGGACGACGGAGAATTTGGTGCCGGTGGTGCTTGTTCCGGCGGCAAGCTTGATGTCGAAGTCTTTGATGTACTGGTAATTACCCATTGCTCCGAGAGCTTGTTTCATGAGCTCGTCACCACATTGAGCGGACGCATTTGTAGTGCAGGTCATCAGGGAGACGATTGCCAAAAGTGCCAGGATTATGTGTTTCATGCTTTTGTTCTTTAAAAGGAAATCTTTATGGTTGGTATTCTGAGTTTTGCTTTTTTACTCAACAATGAACTGTCTTGTTGCCTTAATCTTCTCGATTATTTGATTTACTTGTTCCTCAGTGATGTCGACGTGCGTGATTTCGTTTTGCTCGATGATGAGCATGCCGTCGACCTCCTTGGTCTCGGGAGTGCCAAACTCGGTGGTAATCTTGACGTTGTCGTAGATGGTCTTGATTTCGTCGAGCTTGCTTACGAGGGCTTGGAAATTGGCGTCGCCCTTGCTGTAATTGTTGAGGATGATGAGGAGGATTGAGGCGATGTCTTTTTGCTCAGCGAGGCGGTTGATGAGCTCAGCGTCATGCGTTTGCTCAATTACGCGGCACGTGATGTAGATGCCCTCAATCCATGCGCCAGCCACGATGGCCGTGGAGACGTTGGACCTCTTTTGCTCGCGCAGGTAACGGTCAATCTCGTTGAAGCTGGAAACGGAGAGAAGTTTGAGCGAGTCGAGGTTCGTGCTGTTCTTGGCGAGTCGGCTGAGGGTGTTGAAGTCGAGGAACTGGCCTACATTGATGCCGTCGGCCAAGTCTTTTACGGCGAGGAGGTAGGATACGACGACGCTGTTCTTATTGAAAGTGTTGATGTATCCGAGGTCCGCGCTGTAAGCGCCGAGGTTGAGGGCGCGTTTGAAGCTCGTGCTGTAGTCTTTAATCTTCTCTGCATCGTTGAGGACGCTCTGATCGAAGCCTGCGCCGCTGTTCTTGATTTGATTGGCCATCTCGACGGGCGAGGAGATGTTCTGAATCATGTCGTTGACGACATTCTCCGAGAGGGTGAGAGGTGCGCTTTGGAGGCTGTCGGGGATGTCCTCAAAACCGGCAGTCTGTTGATTGCCGGAGCCTGTGCACGAGGTCAGGAAGACAGTTGCGGCGGCAATTGCCGTAGCTCGTATCGAGTTACTGAAATATTTAGTGTTCATCATGTTAAGTGCGTTTATTTTCTGGAGTTTTTATGTCAATATCACGCTTTCGCCTTTTCCTTCGCGTTGGTGTCCTTCTTATGCGATTTGAGCTTTGCTAAGAAAGCGCCGAGGGGTTCGAGACGCTTCTTGAAGTTGACGTCGGCCAACATCTCGAAGCCCTTACGAGCCAAGTCGTAATAGAGGATGGCGTAGAGTACGGCCGTGATGAGCCAAACCGCGAGGATGTTGAACCAAAGCGTCTCAATATACGTGCCAAAGAAATACTTCATCGGAGAGAAGAAATGGCTACGGAAACGCAAGATACCTTCGGGTTCGGGCATCTGATAGATAGGGTCCTTGATTTGGATGAGCCTATCGCCATCGCGGAGGATTTTGTTCTTGTCGAAAGTCTTGGTGACGACATCGCTCACGGCCTCGTTGTAGTACTCGTTTTTGAGGGCGTTGTACGTATCGCGTTGATTTTCGAGATAGTAGCTGATCTTGCGTTCGCGGGTGCTATTGGCTTTCATGAACTGAGCCTGATAGACATCGTTGAGCGCGTTGATGTACTCGCCTGTTTGGGCGTACACCTCGTCGTTGAAATCCTCTTTATTGAGTTTTTCGAGGCAAGTGAAGGGCACGTCGGGTTGGCGGCGAACCTCTTTGCCGAGCTCGTTTTGGAGGAGGGCGAGGTCTATGAGATATTGCTTGTTGTCGGTCTCGTTCTTCTTGCGGGCAATCTGAACGTCTTCGAGCACGTCCTTAATCTTGGGGAGGTAGTAGACGGTCTTGAAGTCGGCCTGACGCTCGGCGAACTCGTCGTCGAAGAACGTGCGTTCGAACTTGTTGTTCTTGTATTGGTAGACAATGAGGCCCTCGTAGGCGTATCGCGCCGGGATTACCTCGGCAACGAGTGGCACCTTGTCAACAGACGAGATGTCCTTATTGAGCTTATCGAACGTGAACATTGCGCCGCCGAGCACCATCTGCGGAATCATGATAAGAGGAATCATGATGTAAATGGTGACGATGGAGTTGAACGTCGAGGAGATGATAAGGCCGAGGACGTTGCTGGATACGGCTACGGAGAAGAGCATGAGCCAGAACTCGGGGTTCATGCCACTGAAAGAGATTTCCCAGTTTCCGACGAGGACGAAGAGGAGCATCTGAATGGCAGAGAGGCCCATGAGGATGCAAATCTTCGACATGAGGTAGGCCGAGCGGCTCAGGTTGAGGAACTTCTCCCTCTTCAGAATCTTGGCGTCTTTGAAAATCTCCTCGGCACTCACAATGAGACCGAAGAAGATGGCGACGACCGTACCCATGAAGATGTAGATGGGGATATTGGCGTTCTCGCGGAAGATGTAGACATCCGAGTCGGGGTCGACAATGTAGCGGATGAGATACGCGAGGACGAAACCGAGGACGGGAGCCTCGATGATGTTGAGCGCGATGTATTGGGTGTTGCTAATCTTGGCCCAGAAATCGCGTTGCGTGTAAATCCAGAACTGCTTAAACCAGCCCGGGATGTCGAGACTCTTGGGCGGCTTTTCTGTTGCTGTTTTGACCCTTGGGACTTTGGGGAGAACCTTCTCCTGATAGATTTTATTCCAGTCCTCCGCGCTCTTCTTGCGTCGGTTGGTCGTGTTGCCGTACTCGTCTTTCTCGCTGGCGTCGAGGATGTTGAAGACGAGCTCGGGGTTGACATTACCGCAGGTGGGGCATTGACCCACGTCGGCATTGGTCTGGTTGTCTTCCGTCTTGAAGTGGATGATGCTCTCCGTCGGGTTGCCGTAATAAACGGGGTAGCCACCCGTATCGAGGATGAACATCTTGTCGAACATCTTGTAGATGTCCGACGATGGTTGGTGGATGACGACGAAGACGAGCTTGCCTTTGAGGGCCAGCTCTCGGAGCAGGTTCATGACGTTCTCCGAGTCGCGGCTGGAGAGGCCAGACGTAGGCTCGTCGACGAAGAGGATGCCCGGCTCGCGGATAAGCTCAAGGGCGATGTTAAGCCTCTTACGCTGACCGCCGCTAATCATTTTGTTGAGCGGCGAGCCGACTTGGAGGTCTTTGCGCTCGTAGAGACCGAGGTCTTTGAGCGTCTTCTCGACCTTAGCGTCGATTTCTTGTTCGCTAAGCCCTTTGAAGCAGAGCTTTGCGCTGTAATAGAGGTTTTGATAGACCGTCAGCTCCTCAATGAGGAGGTCGTCTTGCGGAATGAGACCGATAACGCCCTCCAGTTGCTCCTTCTGCGTGTGGAGGTTGAGCCCGTTGATGAGGACCTCGCCCTCGGAGGGGGCTTCATTTCCGCAGAGTACGTTGAGGAGGGTTGTCTTGCCCGCACCCGACGCGCCCATGATGCCGACCAGCTTACCCTGCTCCTCGAACATATTGATGTCTCGCAATCCGATGCCGCCCGTTTTGAAGCGGAACCAGACGTGATTGACCTCAAACGACACCTTTTGAACGTTGGTCTCCTTAGAGAGGCGGGCCGCGATGTCGGTGTAATAGAGGAGGCCTTTGGGCGTCTTGACGAAGCTGCCGCTCGGGAGGGGGTAGATGGTCTCGGGATTAACAGTAAGACCGTTAATCGAGACATCCTTCGGTCCGTCGTACTTTAGGAAGAAGAGGTTTGCGCTGCCTATGCGGAGAATGGCGAGACAACCATCGAGAGTGTTGTCGACAATGTGGCAAGCGTTGGTGTAAGTCCCTTCGGGCTGCGCGTCGGCAATGAGGAAGTCGGTCCTGTCGATGCTTGACTGCGGGCCGTCAGCGGACTTGATATTGCAGAAGAGCTTGATGCTGTCGATTTCGTCTTTGGCGAGTGTGAACGTCTCGCCAGCGGTCTTGACGACCTCTTCGCGGAGCTTGATGATTGTCTCGGAGTTCTCCTCAACGTCGAGCTCTTCTGCTTCCTTGCGGCTTTTTCCTTTCCAGGCTTTTACGTTGACCTTACGACCGGCGAAAGCCGTGTCGTAGACCTTCTCCATCTCGAAAAGACGGACGAGAACGACGACCTTCTGCTCTTTAGTGAGAGCCTTGTTGGCGGCTCGGCAGATTTTGAGCGTCTTCATGGAGTCCTTCATGTCGACTACGATGCGTCCTGCCGTCTCGTCGAACTGGGCTCTCTCGCTGGCTTTCTCTTTGAATTTCTCGAGATACTCCTCCACCTTGGCGGAAGCAATTTGTTCGCTAAGGAACTTGCGGAGGAAGCTAACCTCCACGTCGCAGGCTCCGCCTCCCTGTTTGGCGAGAATGCCGAACAGGTTCATCAGGTGCTCAAGAATCTCCTCACTCATGTCTGGTGTGGTCTAAAGGTGTGTGCGTAAGTGTGATGCCTGGGGGGGCTGTGTGGTGCTTAGTATTTGATGAATTCAAATGGGACCTCGACGATGTCCTCGTATTCCTTGCCGGCGTCTTCGATGTCCTCCTCGTCCTCGTGCGAGAACCACTTGATGGTCACGGCATCGGGGATGGCCTCGAACTTGAGGAGGATGTCGAGGAGCATTTTAGAGGATGCGGTGTTGAAGTATTCGAGCTTGAAGCAGACGTCGATGTGGTCGTTAGGGTCTGTGACGTATTCGTCGATCCAGTCCATTACGGGCTTGTAGAACTCGGCGACATTTTCGGGGAGAGAGCGACCTGAGAACTCGATGACGTTGGCGTCCTTGTCCATTTTGACGGTTGGGGTGTCGTCGGTTCCTTTGATGTTTAGTACGTCCATTTGTGTTGTATTTGGTCTGAACCTTAGTGTCTTACTATCTTGAAATGCAGCGTATTAGCTGCGGGAAATAGTCGTGATGATGATGAAGAAGCAGAAATCGTCGTTCAGCTCTTTGAACTGAAAGTCAATCTTGTTGCCGCTCTTCTTGGCGATGTCGATGAATCCGAGGCCGGCACCGCCTTTTTCAGAAATTTTTCCGCCAAGGATTTGTTGTTTGTAGAGGGCGGAGAGGCCTTCCTTGTCGAGGCTGTTGATTTTATTGAGGGAGGCTTCCAGCCCGGGACGGCGCTCGGCCTTGATGACGTTGCCCGTGATGACGTTGTAGCACTTGTCGCCATGGCTTACGAGGACAATGCCTCTGCGCTCCTCTTCCTCTTCGTCGCCCATGGTATCGGCATGCTTGCTGATGTTTTGGAGACACTCGACCATGACGTTGAACACCTTGCGCTGCACTTGGCTGGTTTCCTCGTTCTTGGCCATGTTCTTCTCCGTGAGGGCGGTGAAGGTTTTGGTGATCTCTTGGGTCACCACACCTTCGTAGACCAAGTTGATTTCGTTGGCCTGCATGGTGTGGTATAGCTGGTACGCGAACTCCAAAAAGTCTTGATTTGCTCCGATTTTGGTCATAGGTATACCTTTCTAAATAGCTGTAAAGTTACGATATTATTTTTAATATAGGTTTTCACCCTGTTCGCTTCTACGTAAAACCGGCGTTCTTGTTTTATTGTTGTGTTCTTTTCTTTTGCGAAGCGTTAAAAAGGCGATACGCCGACCCTTGTTTACCAAGGGCCGGCGTAGTGAATTTTCAGTTTGGAAATTTGGGCGGAGATAGCTGAGTGTTTGACTCCTAAGGTGTTTTTCACGTGTTTAGGTGTCAGACTGTGTGGTCCTCAATTGTGGTGAGGGGCGGCACTTTTATTGAGCATCCGTGATGCGTGTGGTTTACCTAAATCAGGTGTTGGGCAACCATCGCCCCTGCATATATGTTGAGTGGAATTAGCTGATTATGTCCTCATTTGCACTTTCAAAGGTAGCTGTGTAGTTGTTATTTCAATCATCCGGAGAGCGGTTTTTGACGAAAGGGTCAAAATCTGTGACGAAACCCCGTTTTCGTGTGACGAAGTGACGAAACTATTTTGGCAGAAGTGGCGAAAAAGAGAGCCGCCAGGCTGATTTGTCAGTCTGGCGGCTAATGCGCGTGAGGTATGGAAAAGGGGGGGCGTGTTCTCACCCCTACTCTTCTGTTTTGAAAGATCCGAGGGCCTCGCTCAGGCTTCGGGCCATGTCTTGCAGCTGAGCTGTGCTGGCCGCAATCTCCTCTGCGCCGGCTGCGTTCTGTTGCGTCATGCGGTTGAGGTCCATGATTGCGGTATTGACCTGTTGGACGCCCGTATTCTGCTCGATGCTGGCGGTGGTGATGCCTTTGACGAGGACGTTGATCTTCTCGATACGTGGCGTGAGCTCGTTGACGTAATTGAAAGCCTCTTCGGCGCCGGCTATGCTCGATTCGGCTGTGGCGTTAATGTTGTCGGCCGTGTCGTGGGTTTGCTCGGCCAGTCGTCCGACCTCTTTGGCCACAACGCCGAAGCCTTGACCTTGCTCTCCGGCGCGTGCGGCCTCGACGGAGGCGTTGAGGGCGAGGATGTTGGTTTGCGAGACGAGGTCGTTGATGTCCTCGATGCTGTCGGCAATGGTCATGATGGCGTCGTTGCAGGCTTTGCTCACAACGCCGAGGCGGGTTGTGGCGTTGGCCATCTCTTCGGTCAGCTTGCTGGTCTGAATCGAATTGTCGGTGTTCTGCTGGATGTTGGCACCCATCTCTTCCATTGAGCTTGAAATCTCTTCAAGCGACGCGGCTTGGCGGTTGGCGGCGTTGGACAAATTGTCGGCCGCTTTGTTCATTTGGGTGGCGGCGTTGACAAGGTTGTCGGCCGCGTGGCGTATCGGTTCAAAAAGGTCGCGAATCTTGTCTTCGGCCCTGTGGATGCTTTGCGCGATGAGGCCAATCTCGTGACAAGCGTCGCCCACTTGGAGGCTGCGGGTGAGGTCGCCATCGGCAATGTGGTTGAGCTCGTCGATGAGGACATTGACGGGCTTTATCATCCTTCTGCGGATGTTCCACAACATATATGATATGACGGCGAAGAAGACAACAAGAAGCAGAGGCAACCCGACCCGCAGGTTAGACAAAATGGAATCGATGCGCGCGGTGTTGCTCACAAAAATATGTGCGCCAATGGCATTGCCTTTGAAATCTACGATAGGGAATGCGGCCGCGAGGCAATCGTTGTCGAGGATTGACGTCTCGCCCACCCACATCTCTTTCTTGCCGAAGCAGGTGTTGCCGATTTGCGGGTCGAGTGTCAACTCGCTGAACTTGTTTGTCATGCTGGCCATGGCGCACCCGTCTGTCGTGAAAACCAGCTGGTCCATTCCCATGTGCTTCGAGGAGTTGGTGCCGAGCTGGATGATGTCGCTGACGAGGATTACGACGCCGACCTCCTCGCTCTCGTTGTTCTTCACGACGGTTGTGGAATACTGAATGAGTTTGGAGTCGACGAAAGCGCTGGCGCTGAACGGACCGTTTGCAATGACGTACTTGATGGCTTCGCTCATCTCGGCTGTGGCCGATTCGGGGAACGAGCTGGCGAGGGTTGCCCCGTTCATGTCGGTGAAGATGTAGCCTTCAGCTGAGGCTGC
Organism: Bacteroidales bacterium; assembly: GCA_022768325.1. Classification (GTDB taxonomy): domain Bacteria; phylum Bacteroidota; class Bacteroidia; order Bacteroidales; family Marinilabiliaceae; genus W3P20-009. The sequence continues at coordinate 92,522 of JALEMI010000044.1, read as the reverse complement.
CTCTTTGGTCCAGTCCAGCTCGGACACAAGCGTCTGCTTGTCGCCATCTCTGACGGCATCGTAGATTGTTGTGTAGTCGCTATTGAAGCTTGCGCATGCTTTTTCCGCGGAAGTAACCTTCTGAGTTGAAAGTTCTTGCGACGCGTCTATCATGCTGTGTATGTGCTCGTCAACCACGTCGTTGAGGTCGGCGGACAATTTGAGAAAAGCAATAATAGCTGCAATGCTGACGATGATTACAAACGTCACGCTTGGCGCCAGGACGATGGTGCCAATTCGTCTTTTAGTGTATCCCTTCATGATGCTTCGGACCAGTGGTTCTTGTCAACAGGTACAAAAGTCGCTATTTTAAGCGAAATCGACGATATTTTTGTCCCTGTAATTTCTCAGAAAAAAGCAACACTTGGCATCTTTCTCGTCATGCCTCCCGCAATAAGGCGGCTCACAGAACGCCCCACGCCTTTCTTTTCTTATCTTTGCGTCGCAATACGACACAACTCAGATGATGCCCCCCATAAGGCTTTTTGCTGCCGCCCTCATGATGTCCGCGTCCGTCGTGGCTTTCTCACAAAGGCAGCTGACGCTCACCGTGACTGAGCACGGAACAGGACAGCCCATAATTGCCGCTAACGTCGTATACACAACAGCCCCTTCTTTCAAAAAGAATCTCGCCGTGACCGACGTCGACGGCAGGGCAACTCTCGCAATAACCGAGAGAGCCGACTCCGTCACGTATAGCATCACGTCAATAGGCTTCGTCCCCGCGGAGGGCAAGGCTTCCACACGGGCTAAAGAGGTCGCCGTAGAGATGATGCCCGAAGTCCAGAACATCTCCGACGTAGTCGTGACAGGCAGCCGCGCCGCGCGCCCCCTGAAGTTGAGTCCCGTCAGTACGCAGGTCATAGGCGGAAAGCAGCTTGTAGAGGCCGGCTACGCGTCCCTCCAACAGGCATTGCAACAGGAGACACCAGGTCTCAACATCCAAAAGGTCGGCTTCGGAAACGAGATCTCGATGCAAGGGCTCGATGCCCGCCACGTGCTCTTCCTCATGGACGGCGAGCGAATGTCTGGCGAGATGGCGGGAAACATTGACTACGAACGATTTAACATTCACGCCATTGACCGCGTCGAGGTGGTGAAAGGGGCGAGTTCGACGCTCTACGGAAGCCGTGCCTCGGCGGCCGTTGTCAACCTCATTTCAAAAAAAGCCACGCGCCCTCTCGACATTCAGGTCGGCGCACGATGGTCCGCACCCAACGAGCGCAACTTCCCCGATGCGTCGCCCTCCGACTTCAATTATATGTTCGAGCGAAATGCCGACCGCCCCAATCTCCAGACGTGGTTCTCGGCAGGCGCGAAGATTGGAAAGAAAGTGACGTCGCAGACCGACGTTCTGTATAGTTCGTCCGACGCTTTCTATATGTACCAAGCCAAGGGCGACAAGAAAGTCTACACCGCTGAGGCCAACCCGTGGCTCGACTCCGACATGACGGTGGTGAGCGAATCCGCCCGTCCGCCAACGGGAATTGAGGGCACGGAGTACGTCTCCGCCCAGCAACGCTTTTACCTTGACGACGTCGGCGGATTCAGTGCCGAGGTCTATGGCGTGTTGTTCAAGATGAACGCCTACGACCTAATCCAGGACATGACGTTCAGCCAGTCGCAGGTCTACACCATCGGCGCAAGGGCGCGGTATGAGTGTCGGGATTGGTTCCGCATTGCGGCCAGCTTTCACGGAGACTTCTACGAGCGTTTTAAGCGACATGAGCGCATCGATATGCGCCAAAAGGTCTATGACAGCCAAATTATCCAGCCCCGTCTTACCATCTCGTCAGATTTCTTCGATGGCCATGCCCTCATCCTCGGCGTTGAGTATACGTCTGACGACCTCACATCCGACCGTTTCAATGGCGACGCCTCGCGCCGGATGTCGACCCGCTCGCTGAGTGAGACGGAGTGTTTCTTGCAAGACGAATGGGCAATATCGCCGCAATGGACATTGTCGCTCGGCGTGCGGACTAATTTCAGCAAGGCGTTTGGATTCATGGCCATGCCTAAAGTTGCCGCCAAGTGGTCGCCCTCCGAGGTGTGGGCCATTAGAGCCAATTATTCAATGGGCTATCGCGCCCCGTCAATCAAGGAGCTTTTCTTCAATTGGGACCACATGGCCATGTTCGTCATCAAGGGAAACGAGTATATGCGGCCCGAGAAGAATAACTATTTCAGCCTCGGCGCGGAGTTCTCCAACGACCGGCTCTTCTTCTCCGTCAACGCCTACGCCAACATATTTAGCGACAAGATTGAGGGCGTCTGGCGCGTCTACGATATGCAATACAATTTCGAGTACATGAACCTCTCGGAGCAGAAGCTCCTTGGGGTCGAGTCCATAGCCAAGTGGCATATTGTCAGCCCATTGACGCTCAGTGCGACATACTCGTTTGTCAACATCTCCAAGCTCGACGGAGTACAGGTCAGCTCCACGTCGCCTCATGCGGCCACAGCGAGCCTCGACTACCGACTTCGTCGCGAGAAGTACGGGCTCGGGGTCACGTTGTCCGCCTCGTTCATGGGGAGCAAGAGGTTCGACATCCAAGACCGTCTGACGGTCGACGGCGTGAGCCGTGAGGCATATTTCCGCACGGACCTCCCCTCTTATGCGATATGCAACCTCTCGGTGAGCCAGACCTTTTTCAATTTTTGGAAACTATCGGTCGGCGTTGACAACATCTTCGACTACGTGCCGGAGACGCTCGGCTCGGGCGTGACGATGTTCAATGTCCCGGCCACACCTGGAGCTCGTGGCCATGTCCAAGTCGAGCTGCTTGTCGACGAGATTGTCCGCATGGCCAAAACCCGAAAAGCACAAAAGTAGTGTCACGTATCTTATTGTATCTCAGTCCCCTGCTCCTCCTCGCGTCTTGCGTAGAATATGAGGCGGAGCCCTTCACTGGTCATACGCTCCCTCGTGTGACGGGCTACACCACGGGCGTGACAAACGACTGGCTCTACATCAACCTCCGCACGGGCAAGACCTACAACGCCGAAGCCCCAAACCGCGACTTCGCCGATGGTTGCCAACGCGACAGTGCCGAAATAGCCCTCGATTGGGACATAGCGTTCTGCGGCCATCAACTCCGCACAAATAGCGGCACGAGCGGCATTGGTCAAGGCGGGGCTGTAGACCTCGGCTATGCGGGTTACGACACGTGGGTCGCAAAGAGCCACGTCGAGACACTCGATTTCGTGGCGGATAACGACTCGACGGTGATGATTACAATGTCTCAAAACGATTGGAATAAGTATCTGCTGGCCAATGGCTTGGACTTCGATTCCAACCCATGGTTCGACCCCAATGTCGGACCGCGTGAGACGCTCGCAAGCGCCAACCCCGTCCTTGCCGAGGCCATCCTCTTTGCCGCCCCGCCTCCGTCGTATACTCTCTCCCTCCACACCTATTGCGTCCGTGCGGCCGATGGCACTCGATTCTTTAAGTTTCAGGTCGTCTCGTGGTACGATGCCAATGTTGCCATAGGCGGCGAAGGTGGGCGTATATGCTATTATGCCGATGAGCTAAAGTGAGTAAGACGGCGGAATTTCTCTAAATTTGCCGAATACATACCGGCCCTATGCAAACAATTCATGATATAAGCCGTTACCCCGGCTGCCCGTCGGCGGTCTGCGTCGGGGTGTTCGATGGCGTCCATCTTGGCCATCAGTCCCTCATCGGCAAGCTCATCGGCGATGCCACGGCCAGAGGGTTAGCCTCTGTCGTCGTGACTTTTGAGCCTCACCCCCGAATCGTCCTCTCCAAGGGGAATGATCGTGTCGGTCTGCTCACCACGCCCCATGAGCGCGAAGAGGCTTTTGCCCAGACGGGGGTGGACTACCTCATCGTCGTGCCGTTCACGCGTGAGTTCTCCGACCTTACGGCTCTTGATTTCTTGAAAGATTTCCTTGTCGAAAAGCTCAATGCCAAATATTTGCTTTTGGGCTATAACCATCACTTCGGCTCAGACGACATCCCTCCGTCGCAATATCCGGAGCTTGCCGCCTCGCTCGGCATCGAGACAGCCACGGGTGAGGCGTTCCTTCTCCCGGGAAATGTGAAGGTCAGCTCCACAGAGGTCCGCAACGCTCTTGCCGATGGCGATGTCCGGGTCGCCTCTGCCCTCCTTGGACGGGACTATTCCGTCGAGGGCGACGTTGTCCATGGCGATGCCATAGGTCGGAAGCTCGGTTTCCGCACTGCGAACATAGTTCCCGCCAGTCAAAACAAACTTATTCCCGCAGATGGCGTATACGCATGCCGAGTCTCTTTTGACGGGAATGCCCCTCTTGACGCCGTCGTCAATGTCGGCACGAGGCCCACTCTTGGCGGCGACGACCGCCGCATTGAGGCTCACGTCCTCGATTTCCTTGGCGACGTCTATGGAGGCCATGCCACCATCCATTTCGTCGCACGGTTACGGGGCGAGAAGAAGTTTGACAATCTTGAAGAACTGTCGCGCCAAATTGCCGTGGATGTCGAGGCGGCAAAGGAGGCGCTATAATTCTTCACAATAAGGACCCTCGTTTTGTACTAATCCCACTTTTGGAATTTGTTGACAATTCTTTATCTTTGTTGTGCTGATTATGCTTACGCTCGAAATGGAGGGTTTCCCCGCCTGTCCATCGGTTGACTATAAGCCCTAAACGACTTAGAATAAGACAGAAATCAAGCGAAGACACGGCGCAACGGATGTATGAACACAAAACACTAATGAACGAGTTATGATTAGGAGAATATTAACCGTCCTGGCTGTCGCATTGACACTCATCACGCCCTCAATAAATGCATCGGCGCAAGACCAGCTGGCCAAGCCTAAGGCCCTGCTGACCTTGAGCTTCATTCGTTATCTCGGTTGGGATGACGCTGTGCGTCAGGGCGATTTTGTCATCGGCGTGGTCCGCGACCGAGAGCTCTCGCAGTGGCTTACGTCACAGTCGCAAGGTAAAAAATTCGGTTTCCAAGAGGTTGTAGTCAAGCAGTTCAAGTCCATCGACGAGATTACGGACTGCCAAGTTCTCTACGTTTCTAAGAATGTAAGTTTCGCTCGCAATGCCTCCACAATCCTCGACAAGGTTGGCAAGAACACTCTCGTCATGACTGAGGAGGAGGGTGCGACGACAAAAGGGTCAATGATAAACTTCGTTGTCCGCGACAGCCGTCTTCGTTTCGAACTGAGCAAAGCTAACGCCCAAATGGGTAACATCCAGTTCGGACAGAAATTGACCGACATGACCGCGGCAATAAATCTCTAAAAAACTAACTCCCGCCTTCGATGAATACAAAGTTTAATTTCAGAGAATACGTCTCGAAGCTAAATCTCGCCCAAAAGCTTAAAGGCGGCTTCGGGGTCATTATCTTGTTCATTCTCTTCAACGCCGTCCTGACCATCTCCATCCACTTCTACACGCGGAGTCTTCAGGCGACTGAGGCCGAGGAGTATCTCCCCGTCATGTCCAATGTCACCGAGTTGATGCGAACCGTCAGCGAGAGCCGACGCCTCGTCGTCAACTGGGTCTTTGTTGACCACCAGCCCAATACCCCGGACAAGGTAAAGCTCGCCAGCATCGTCAACACCGAGTTTGACGAAATACTCGCTCAGGTCAAGAACAAAACGGCCGATTGGGAGAAAGAGTTCACCGACACCCTCGCCGTTGTCGAGGAGAAGGCACACGCTTTCTTCGACATGGAGCGAACCGTCATGAGCAACCTCTCAACATTCGATTCCTACGACGACCCTATTCTCCTCATGGAGAGCGAGATGCTCGTCCAAAGCGATGGCGACATCGAGCTCGGAGAGAAAGAGCTCCAAGCCTATCTCGGCTCTCTCGGCAAGATTTGTTCCGACAGGTGTCTCGACATTAAGAATAGTATCGAGCGCACCTCAATGCTCCAGCTCATCTCAGTCATCCTCATGAGTTTGCTCGTCCTCTGCATCGCGCTCCTTGTCGGACGACTCCTCTATCTCGGCATCATCACTCCACTTAAGAAGGGCGTCGCTTTCGCTGAGGCCATCGGCAATGGCGACCTTACCGCGACTGTCGATGTCTCCCAAGATGACGAGCTCGGTCAACTCGCAAGGGCGCTGCAGACCATGGCCGACAACCTCAAGAAGACCGTCGTCACCATCGAGAAGAACGCCAACGAGCTTGTCGCTTCCGGCAAGACCCTCAACACGTCGTCACAAAAACTCTCCAAGGGCGCATCCGAACAGGCCGCATCGGCCGAGGAGGTCTCCACTGCCATCGAGCAGATGGTTGCCAACATCGACCAGAACACCGAGAACGCTGTTGCAACCGAGAAACTGACGTCCTCTACCGTTGAGAATGTCAACCTCTCCAGCCAATACTCCGGCGAGGCAGCCGAGGCCATGAAGACCATCGCCGAGAAGATTACCATCATCTCCGACATCGCTTTCCAAACAAACATCCTCGCTCTCAACGCGGCCGTCGAGGCTGTCCGTGCTGGTGAGCAAGGGCGTGGCTTCGCAGTCGTCGCAGCCGAGGTGCGTAAGCTCGCCGAGCGAAGCAAACAAGCTGCCAATGAGATTGTGGCCCTCGTAGGCAAAGGTCTCAAGGTCACGCAGATGGCAGGCGAAAAGGCAAAGGCCCTCGTCCCCGACATCGAGAAGACCACCGTCCTCATCAAGGAGATTTCTGCCGCCAGCATCGAGCAAAAGACTGGTGCCGAGCAGATTAACATGGCCATGCAAAACCTCAACGTCATCACCCAGGAGAACGCTTCAAGCTCCGACGAGCTCACCAACAGCTCCGTCCTCCTCAGCACTCTTGCCGCAAGCCTCAAAGAGTCCGTCGGCAAGTTCAAGCTCGACATCGATGAGTCGGCCGACGAAGAGGATGACATGATGGTTGACCCCGAGCCTGTCGCTCCAAAGAAGGAAAAGGAGACGTCAAGAACCGAGACCCGCAAGATTGATGATTCCGCTCCCGTCTCCAACCATAGGACTGGCGTAAAGATTGACCTCGGCTCCAAAGAGTTCGACCTCGATAACTACGAGAAATTCTAATCTCCACAAACAATGAGCAGCGTATACTCTCTCGATGTGACCAACGAAGGCGGAAAAAGGCAGCTGACGTTCAGTGGCGACCTCATAATCAACCACATCGACAAGATGGCCGCCGAGGTGAAGGAGGCTATCCAGTCCCCGTCCGACACGGTCGTCGTCGTCAGCGACCCATCAAACATCGACATGACGTTCATCCAGCTGCTCTTGGCCATCCGACGCCAAACAACCGAGGGCGGTAAGGCTTTCGAGGTAAAGTCCACAATAAAAGACGACCTCAAAGAGCTTATCCAAAAATCCGGCCTCGACAAGGCTCTTGGCCTCTAAAAAAGACACACGTTAAAATCTCCCCCTCCTAATAATTACCAAAAACAAATAACATTCAGCATATAGCAATATGGCAAAGACTGTTCTTATAGTGGACGACTCTGAAAGCATCCGCGAGGTTGTCAACTTCACCCTTACCAACGAGGGTTACGACGTCCTCGTCGGCGTCGATGGCGAGGACGCTCTCAAGTATCTCGATGGCAGAACCATCGACATCGTCATCACAGACCTCCACATGCCTAATCTCGACGGTCTCGGGCTTATCCGCAAGGTCCGCGAAATAGAGGCCTACAAGCACATCCCCATCCTCTTCCTCACCACAGAAAGCCAGACCGAGAAGAAGATGGAGGCAAAAGAGGCCGGAGCCACAGGTTGGATTATCAAACCTTTCGTCCCCGCCAAGCTCCTCAGCGCCATCGCGCGTGTCCTTCGCTAAGGGCAAGCGGAACAACTTTAGGCATCACCGCCATACTTGTCAGCCTCATCAACAGGGCTGAGAACCGGCATGGTCCTTTACAGACCTGGCCAGTAAAAGCGATTTAGCCATGCTTGACAAATTTCAACTTAAGTTCGTAGAGGAAGCACAAGACAACGTCGCGGCCATAGAGGAAGCCCTTTTCGAGCTGGAGAAGAGTCCCGATGATAACGAAATCATCGAGAGGCTCTTCCGCTCCATGCATACCATCAAAGGTAGTGGAGCAATGTTCGGATTCAACGACCTCAGCCACTTTACGCACAACCTCGAGACTCTCTACGACCTCGTCCGTAACGGCAAACTGAGCATCAACAAGGACATTATCTCTCTGACGTTCGAGAGCCTCGACTACATCCGTCAGCTCCTCGACCTCGGGGAGGGTTCGCTCACCGACCCGGACGACATCAAGCGCCAAAAGGACTACATCGCCAAAATCACCAAATTCTTCCCCGAAGGGCAGACGCTTACTCTCAGCAGTGCCGAGAAGGCCGCACTCGCCGCTAAGCAAGCAGCAGGCAACGCCCCAGAGCCCCCAAAGGCCCAAGGCCCACGCAATTACCTCGTCACTTTCGCCCCGTTCGAGACACTTCTCGACAACGGTACGAACCCGCTCTTCATGCTCGACGACCTCACGGCGCTCGGCTCATATCGCACCATAGCCTTCACGGGTCAGGTCCCCAGTGTCGACAACTTCGAGCCGCTCAAGCTCTACGTCAAGTGGCAAGTAATCCTCTCCACCGACCAGGACATCAACGACATAATGGATGTCTTCATCTTCGTTGAGGATGAGTGCCGAATGGACGTCTCCGAGCTTCCCGATGGCGACATCTTGTCCGACAAGGAGAAGCTCGACCCCATCATTGCCAAGGCCATTGAGACGCAGACTGAGCTAAAAGTAGAGGATTTCGCCTCCTTCAAGCAACAGCCCAAGCCACAGCCACAGCCCGAGCCACAAGCCCAACCCCAACCCAGTGGAACTGGAAACGCCACGCCCGCCAAGAAAAACGAAAAGGCGCAAGACAATAAGATTTCCAGCATCAGGGTCTCCTCAGACAAAATAGATGAGCTTGTCAATGCCGTCAGTGAACTCGTCACCATGCAGGCGCAGCTCAACCTCATGGCGGACAAACACAACGACCCCACCCTCTCCGCCATCGCCGAGCAAATGGAGAAAATCACCCGACAGCTCCGCGACAACTCCTTCTCCATCTCGCTTATCCCCCTCCAGGGCGAGATTATGCAGTTCCAACGCCTCGTGCGCGACCTCTGCATCAAGCTCGGTAAGCAAATGGAGTTCATTGTCGAGGGCGGCGAAATTGAGCTGGACAAGAACATCATCGACCACCTCAAGGACCCTCTCCTCCACATCATCCGCAATTCCGGCGACCACGGCGTAGAGTCGCCCGAGGAACGCGTCAAGGCCGGCAAGGACCCTGTCGGCAAAATCATGCTCAAAGCCTTCTACTCCGGCTCGTCGGTCATTGTCCAAGTGTCCGACGACGGCAAGGGTATGGACCCCGAAAAGATTCGCAAGAAGGCCATTGAGAAAGGTCTCATAGACGCCAATACCAAACTCTCCGACAAGGAGACCCTCAACCTCATCTTTGCCAGCGGATTCTCCACTTCCGAGAAGATTTCCGATGTCTCCGGACGCGGCGTCGGCATGGACGTTGTCCGAAGCAAAATCCAGGAGATTCGCGGCGAGGTAACAGTCGATTCAGTCCTCGGCCAAGGCACAACAATCTCCATGGAGCTGCCGCTTACCCTCTCCATCATCGATGGTCTACTGACCCGAATCAGCGGCGAGCAATACGTTTTCCCCTTCTCAAACGTCGAGAGAATCCTTCAACCTTCCGAAGTCAAAATCTCCGAGAATCAGCTCGGCGACTTCTTCGTCTACGGTGGTGAGCAACTCCCCTCAATCGACCTTAACAAAATCTTCCACGACAAACCCAGCGATCTCGAAAACACCAAAATAATCATCGTCCAGCAAGGCGAAAGGCGTGTCGGAATGATTGTCGACGCTGTAGTCGGCGAGTTCCAAATTGTCGTCAAGCCCCTCGGACGATACCTCCGCTCCATCGACATGATCTCCGGTGCTTCCGTCATGGGCGACGGCTCGCTCTCCCTCATCATTGACCCGGGCCGTCTCATCAACTACTACAATCAGCAAAAGCTCAGGAGAAAACAACAGTAAATTCGAGTTCTCACCATGGAAGAAAACAAATACGCAACCTCTTTCTTCGTCGACGGCCAGCTCTTCGCCATCGATACTGAGGCTGTCCGACATATACTGGAGAACACCCGCCCCACGCCCGTGCCTCTCACCAAGCCCTTCGTCTCCGGGATTATCAATAACCACGGAACGATGATGCCCGTTCTCGACCTGCGCAAACTTCTCGACCGCAAGCCCGACGATACCCTCCGCGAGCAATGCATCATCATCATCGGCGTCGAGGAGAACGGCAAGGAAGAGATGGTTGGCCTGAAAGTCGACGAGATGGACGACGTCTTCGAGTATTCGCCCGACGACTTCAAGTCCGATACCGTCCTCGACCTCACCCCAGAGGTCCACAACGCCGTAGCGGGTACTATCAAAAAAGCCGATAACTTCGTCTGCCTCCTCAAGACAAACGACCTCGCGGCAGCAATGCTCTAAACCGACAACGACTAACGCCTCTGACAATGGACGAAACAATCAACTCATACCTGACGTTCACCGTCAACGGCGGGCTCTACGGAGTCCACGTAACACGCGTCGTCGAAATCCAAGCCTACGACACCCCGGACGCTTCGCCCGCCGGGCTCCCATATATGCTCGGGCTCATCAAGCACCGCGGCGATGTAATCCCCCTAATCGACAGCGCGGCTAAGTTCGGAATGAAGCCTATGACCATCACCGAGCAGACCTACGTTGTCATCATCTCAGTCGATAAGGAAGGCCACCCCTTCGACGTGGCCCTCGCTGTCGACGAGGTCCGCGAGGTCGTAAAGATTGAGCAAGAAGGGCGAAAGGACATCGACACCACATACAAGCCGGGCTACGTATCCTTCGCAGCCCCCACCGACGGCGGTCTCGCCATGATTCTCCAACCCGACAAAATCTTCACCGACACCGACGTCATCTCCATGTCCACAATAACAAAGGACGCCAACAAAGCAACCAACGCGTAACATCTCCTCCCACAATGAACCCCGGGAATAACGACATACAAGACCCTCAAAGCGATGAGCTCGAGTTCGACGCCTTCCGTGCCGAACTGAGCCAAGACGACTTCCGGAAGTTCAGCTCCTTCATCTACGAGCAGTTCGGCATCAAGATGCCGGACGTTAAGCGCGTCATGCTTCAAGGTAGGCTTCTTAAGAGGATTCGCGACCTCAAGATGACGTCCTACACCCAATACCGCGAATACCTCTTCAGCCCTGAGGGCCAGCGAAAGGAAATCTACAACTTCCTCAGCGTCGTCACGACAAACAAGACCGATTTCTTCCGCGAGCCCGTCCATTTCGATTTCATGTCCAGCACCGCCCTCCCCGAGTTTCAGGAGCAAGGGCATCGTCACATCTCCGTCTGGAGCTCCGCTTGCTCCAGCGGCGAAGAACCCTACACCATCGCCATGGTTCTCAACGAGTACGTGCAGTCCAACCCCGGCATGACCTTCGAAATCCTCGGCTCCGACATCTCCCAAAATGTCCTCGAGAAAGCCGCCCGAGGCGTCTACCCCGAAAAGGCCGTCGCAATGATTCCCCTCGACCTCAAGCGCAAGTACCTCCTCCGCAGCAAGGACAGGGAGAACCCTACGGTACGCGTCGCGCCCCTACTCCAAAAAAACTTTTCCCTAAAATACTTGAACCTAATGGACCGCATTTACGATATAAAAGATGAATTCGACATCATCTTCTGTCGTAACGTCCTAATCTATTTCGACAGGGAAACGCAAGAGCGTGTCGTTCAGAAACTATGCGAAAAGCTTCGTACGGGAGGGTATCTCTTCATCGGTCACTCCGAGTCCCTCTCGAACATGAATTTGCCACTCGCCAATATAAAACCCACTATCTTCAAACGAATCTAAAAGCCCCAGGATATGAACAACAACATCACTGACAGGCAACTCCTCAAAGAACTCTCGGTCAGACTAAAACAAAAACAAGAAACTGAGAAAAAATACGCCGACCTGCTTGCCGATTATCAGGCAATGGGTAAGCGACTTAAGGACTCCGAGGCCCTTAAGAGCCACTTCATATCCAATGTGACCAACGAGATTGTCAACCCCTTCACCTCGATTCTCGGCCTCTCAAAGGCCATCCTCTCCGTCGAGAAGCAAGACTGGAAGAAAATAGTCTCCATGGTCGCCCTCATCCACAATGAGGCGTTCAACCTCGACTTCCAGCTCAAAAACATTTTCACGGCTGCCAAAATCGAGGCCGGCGAGATTCTGCCCAACGTCCAAAAAGTCCACATCCGCCAGCTTATCCAGGGTGTCATTGACTCTTTCTCCATCGTCACACGCAAGATGGGTATCGACATCCAGTTCGACTATAAGATTCAGCTCGGCTTCGGCGACAAGGACTATTATTTCAACACCGACGCCGAGAAACTTAAGCAGATTGTCTCCAACATCCTCAACAACGCTGTCAAATACAGCTACAAGGACAGCAAAATCATCGTCAAGTGCTGGATTGACGACGACCTGCTCTACGTTTCCGTACAAGACTTCGGCACTGGCATCTCCGACAAGAACCAGAGCGTCATCTTCGAACGTTTCAAACGTCTCGACACGGGCATCAACTCCATCAACCAGGGCCATGGCCTCGGCCTCTCAATTGCCAAGGCCCTCCTCGATGTCCTCGAAGGCGAGATCGACATAAAAAGTACCAAGGGCGAAGGCTCCACCTTCACAATCTCCATCCCTCGACTTAAGGTTGTCAACACCGACCCATTCGGTGGCGACGACGGAATGTTCTTCGACGACGCCGCTTCCGACGACGATGTCGATCTCTTCTAAAAGCCTCAGATGGAGTACTCACAGCACTTTCTATACCCCTCCTCATTCTTCGCAAGCCGAGAACCATACGTCGTCAAGACCGTCCTCGGCTCATGCGTTGCTGTCTGCCTGTGGGACAAAAAACTACATTTCGGCGGCATTAACCACTATATGCTACCCACATGGATGGGTACCGACCTCGCCTCGCCCAAATATGGCAACATTGCCATTGAGAAACTTATCGAGAAAATGAAATTCATGGGCAGCCGTATCGAAGATCTCCAGGCCAAGGTCTTCGGCGGCGGTGAGCTCATCAAAGGTATCGATGGTGGCCCCTCGTCTACGCAAATCGGCGAGAGGAACATCCAAATAGCTAAACTTCTTCTCGAGGCCAACAACATCCCTGTCATCGCGTCGTGTGTTGGAGGAAACAGGGGACGAAAAATCCTCTTCTTCACCGACACGGGCGAGGTCCGACACAAGTACCTCGAAAAAAGACAATTCTGATATCATAATCAACCGACAAAAATCATAACGGCATGGAGCAGAAGATCAGAGTTTTAGTCGTCGACGACTCTGCCGTCGTCAGACAGTCACTCTCCGCAATATTGGAGGCCGACCCGGAAATTGAAGTAATGGGTACGGCCGCCGACCCCATCATTGCCGTTAAGAAGATACAAAGGGAGGTCCCCGACGTCATAACGCTCGACATCGAGATGCCGCGTATGGACGGCTTGACGTTCCTCCGCAAGATTATGGCGCAACGGCCTATCCCCGTCGTCGTCATCTCCTCCCTCACCACACGCGGCACCGAGGCCGCAATGAAAGCCCTTGAATACGGCGCAAGCGAGGTCATTGGCAAACCGTCAATGAACCCCGATGTCTTTTTCCAAGAGAGCCACATCATGCTCTGCGACGTAGTCAAGGCCGCAGCGCAGTCCAAGATTCGCCGCGTCACAGCCGACGACATCAAGGAACGCGCCGCAATAACCAAGCCCGCCCCAGCTCCGGCACCAATCCCCCTGACGGCGAGAAAACCCATAGGCACCCCCCTCCCCATCGGTCCCGTCCCGCCCAAGTATACGGCCGACGCCATCCTCGAGAGGCCTAACTCATCCGACGTCGTCGTCCCGACAGAAAAAATCATCGTCATCGGCTCCTCAACGGGCGGAACAGAGGCCATTCGGACGCTACTCAGCTCCATGCCAGCCGATATGCCGGGCATCGCCATTGTCCAGCACATGCCCGAAGGCTTCACGCGCTCTTTCTCCAACAGCCTTAATCAGATTTCCCGTCTTGAGGTCAAGGAGGCCGAGAATGGCGACAAGCTCTACCGCGGCCGCGTTCTCATCGCCCCGGGCAATAAGCACATGCTCCTGAAGCGCGTCGGGAAGGAGTATTTCGTCGAGGTCAAAGAGGGCCCGCTGGTCAACCGCCACCGCCCGTCGGTCGACGTCCTCTTCCGCTCTGCCGCACGATACGCCGGCGGCAACGCCATCGGCGTAATCCTTACGGGAATGGGCAATGACGGCGCACGCGGAATGAAAGAGATGCACGATGCCGGCGCTCGCACCGTGGCGCAAGATGAACAGTCGTGCGTAGTTTATGGAATGCCCAAAGAGGCCGTCAAGGCCGGCGGTGTAGACGACATCGTGAGCCTCAACAACATTGACGACCACCTCGTAAGGCTTCTCACAACGGGGATTTAACCCTTCCTATTTCACACGAACAACACCACTTCTCCATAGATGAAAAATAAGAAACTTAAGCGAATGGCGTGGGTATGGGCCCTCCGAGGATTTCTCTTCGGAGTCGTCATCTCGCTCGTAGTGTTCCTCCTCGCCGCCGATTCCGACGCCTATCATAACAGCGAGCGGACAATCGCCGACTTCATCAAAGCGTTCCCTCCTTTCTGGACCACCATCGCCCTGCCTTTCCTCACGGCCGCTGCTGCCTACCTCATGGCGTGGCGCATGAGCGAAATCATAAAGGCTATGAAGAAAGCCCTCAAAGAGCAAGAGACGCGTTCCGACTCTGTCCTCCAGTTCGTTGAGAGCCTCTCCGCCGGAAAGCTCAACGTCAAAATCAATTCCGACGACAAGGACGACGACCTCATCTCTTCGCTCGTTCAGCTCCAGAGAAACCTCCAGCAGAACCAAAAGGAGGACCTCAAACGCCGTGACGAGGAGCAGCAACGCACATGGGTCACTAACGGTGTCGCACAGTTCGGCGAAATCCTCCGCCGCAACAACGACAATATGCAGGAGCTTTCCTACAACATCATACGCTATCTTGTCGACTACGTAAATCTCATCCAAGCCGGCTTCTTCCTCCTCCATACGGGCGAAGACAAGGGCGACAACGGCAAGAAGTTCTTCGAGCTCACAGCCTTCGTGGCCTACGACCGTCGGAAATATGCCGATAAGAC
Organism: Bacteroidales bacterium; assembly: GCA_022768325.1. Taxonomy (GTDB): domain Bacteria; phylum Bacteroidota; class Bacteroidia; order Bacteroidales; family Marinilabiliaceae; genus W3P20-009. Next base: position 77,237 of record JALEMI010000044.1, on the reverse strand, counting down.
AATCGAGTGGGGCGAAGGCCTCGTAGGCCGATGCGCCATGGAGCAGAAGACAATCTACATGACCGAGCTTCCGCCCCACTACATGACCGTCACGTCCGGTCTTGGCGAGGGCGACCCCGGCGCCATAATCCTCGTTCCCCTCAAAGCCAACGATACCGTCTACGGCGTCGTCGAGATGGCCACCCTCCAGCCCCTCCTCCGCCACGAGATTGAGTTCCTCGAAAAGACAGCCGAGAGCATCGCGATGACAATCTCCACCGTCCGCACCAATATGCAGACAGCCGTCCTTCTCCAAGAGACGCAGCAGCAAGCCGCCAAGATGCGCGAGCAAGAGGAGGTCCTCCGCCAAAACCTCGAGGAGATGAGGGCTACGCAAGAGGAGAACGAGCGTAAGGAGATTGAGATGAAGGGCTTCATCACCGCCATCGACCACGCCTCCATAAGCATGGAGTTCGCAACCGACGGCACAATCCTCAAGGTCAACGACAACTTCCTCAACACATTCGGCTACAAGGCCGAGGAGATTGCCGACCAGAACATGAGCATCTTCCTCTTCAAGGAAGACCGCGACACCCTCGACGACCTCCTCAATACCATCAACAACGGCGAGACCTTCAACGGCCGTGTCCGTCGCCGCTCCAAACGCGGCGAAGAGGTATGGCTGCTCTCCACCTATACGCCTGTCCGCGACTCCGACGGCGAGATTCTCAAAGTCATCAGCCTCGAGACCAACATTGCCGACCAGGTCAAGCTCGAACGCGAGATGCAAGACAGCCAAAAGGAGCTCGACATCCGCCTCCAAGAGACGCGCGCCGAGGTCGAGGCCAAGTTCAAAGAGGTCGAGGCCGTCAAGGTCCGCAACGAGAAAACTCTCGACGGTATGCTCGACGCCATCGTCACCACAAACCAAGAGGGAACTGTCGAGTTCTTCAACGAGGCAGCCGAAAAACTATGGAGCTACTCCCGCGAAGAGGTGCTCGGACAAAACGTCTCTATGCTCTTCGCCGAGGGCGACATCCAAAATAACGACTTCATCAAGGCGTTCGTCACACCCGATATGCCCAAGTCAATCGGCGAACGAAAAGAGGTCCCCATCAAGGACAAGTATGGCGAGAGCGTCTCCGTCCTCGTCCTGCTCTGCGAGGCCGAAGTCAACGGCGAACACTCTTTCACCGCATTCATCCAAAATGTCGAGGTCGAGCTCTTCTAAGGCTCACGACGCGACAAGACACTGCACGCCGCCATGGATATTAAGGAGTTCCTCAACGAGTTCAATAAACGCTGTGGATATGACTTCAGCGACTATTCCACAAACTCCATCTCTCGCAGACTTACCAAGATATGCGAGGAGATGGGGCTCTCGTTTGAGCAGATTCTCAACATGGTCGTCGCAGACAAGAAGCTCGTCCAGACAATTGTTGAGGACATAACCGTCAACACCACCGAGCTCTTCCGCGACCCCGCCGTCTGGGTCGCCTACGCCAAGGTCCTCCCGCGGCAGATCCCCAAGCAGACCATGTCGACCATTTGGCACATAGGCTGTTCCAAAGGGCTTGAGGTCTACTCCGACCTCGTCTTGATAAACGAGCTGGGCCTCAAAGACCGATGCCGCGTCATCGGCACCGACATCAACCCCACCGTCCTCGACAACGCCGCAAAGGGTGTCTATCCCTATCGCTTCAACCAGTGCTATGTCGAGAATTTCAATACCGTCATGAAGTCGCTCGACCTCAACGTCCCCTTCGACAAGTATTTCGCCATCGATGAGGCAGCCGACACCATTACGGTTCTCCCCCATCTCCGCGAGCAAGCCCGTTTCCTCAGGCAAGACCTCGTCAAAGACCGTGCGCCCTTCGCCTACCGCGTCGACATCGTCTTCCTCCGAAACGTAATGATATACTTCAACGAGCAGCTCCAATTGCGCGTCCTCTCCAACGTTCTCGAAAAGATGCACGACGGGGCGCTGTTCATCATGGGTAAGCAAGAGGACATCCCGCAACCCATGAAAGCCATCCTGCTACGACAAGGTCTTTTTTACAAAAAAATCAAATCGTCATGGCCCTGACAATTAGCGAGTTGAAAGAGGTCGCCCTGAATATCTCCGAAAGGCTTAAGGTCGACTACACCAACTACGCCGACGGTTTCCTCCGCCGGCGCATCGCCTATCTGTTCGAGAAAATGGCTTTCCACAGGACCCAGGACCTCAACAACGCCCTCGCCTCGCTCGTGAAGTATGAGGACATAGCCTTCTACCTCTCCCTCCCGCAGACTGAGCTTTTCCGCACGCCCGGCTTTTGGCGACACCTCATGAAGGTTCTCGCCGATAAGGAAATCAAGACAATATGGCTCCCCGACCTCGGCAGCTATCACGAGCTTTACAGTCTCCTCATAATTCTCGACATCGTAGGCCGAAGGGAGGATATGCGCGTCGTGGCCAATGTCGTCAGCGAGCGAATAAAGAACAACATCATCTCGCGCCACGTCAACAAGAAGGACGACCAGCAGGATATGTCCAACTTCCAACGTCTTGAGACAAAGGCCGCCTACGATCAGTACGTCCTCCAGCAGCCCGACGGCTCCTACCTGCTCCGCGAAGGGCTGCTCGACAATGTGGAGGTTCGCAACGGATGGTTCATGAACGCCGAGAATCAACAATTCGACCTCATCATCCTCCGCGACACCCTCATCTCCTACAACCTCAAGCTCCACCATAATGCCGTAGCCCATCTCGCCGACTCGCTCTCCCGTCCCGGTGCGCTTCTCTGCCTCGGCGTCGTTGAGCGTCCGCTTGGCTCTGAGGACCGCTTCGCCCCCGACGAGAACGCCGTAGGCATATATTCACTAATCGCATAAAAACATCAAGGCACCACACAATGGCAACGTCACAATACAAGGCTATCGTCATCGGAGGCTCCGCCGGCAGCTATGCCGTGGTGTCTAAGATTGTCGCGGCTCTCCCTCCCGACTTCCCCCTCCCCATCGTTATATGTATGCACCGGCTCAAGCACGTCAGGGCCGGCTTCGTCGAGGCTCTCAACGACAAGTCGCAACTCAACGTCATCGAACCCTACGACAAACAGCCCGTAGAACGTGGTAACGTCTACATCGCGCCGGCCAATTACCACCTCTTCGTTGAGTACGACGCCACGCTCTCTCTCTCCATCGAGGAGCCGCATCTCTTCTGCCGCCCCGCGATAGACCACACCCTCTCGTCCGCCGCCAAGACGTGGCGAGAGAAACTCGTTGGCATAATCCTGACAGGTGCCAACAAAGACGGGGCCCAAGGCCTCAAAGACATAGCCGACCGAGGCGGCTACACCATCGTGCAAGACCCCGCCACGGCCGACGTACCCACAATGCCACGCGCCGCCCTGAGGCTGCTCCAGCCCTCGGCCGTCCTCCCTCCGCAAGGAATCATAGACTTCCTCAAAAATATTCAATGAACAAGGTCATTGCCGACATATCCTCTTCCATAAAGGTCATCTCGCCTCTGCTCCACGGCATCGTGCGTAAAGCTGTGAGGAAAACCGTCGATGCCCTGACCTATACGTATGGCGTCGTCACGTCCGCATTGCGACGTTTCGCCGTGACGGTGCGCCGGCTCTTTGTCCGCGCTGTCGATACACCCCTCATCGTCAAGGTCTATTTCGTCCTCCTCACCTTCTTCCCCATCTTCGCCCTGTGGCAATTCTTCGCCTACGAGCTCTCGCAGGCCACGTTCATATCCGTCAATCTGCTCCTCGCCCTTCTCCTCACCATCTCAATGCTCCGCGTGTCGCTCTTCTCCCACAAGACCGTCGAGCAGATGAAGGACGAGAACGAAAGCCTCAACGCCGAGATAACGCGCCGCGATGCCGAGCTGGCAAAGCTAAAGGCCGACATCTTCGAGTTCCGCAATAAGGCCAGGCGAGCCAACGCCTCCAAAAAGAGCGCGACACGCCTCGTCGAGGCAGCCCTGAAGCTCAAACCCGCAACCGTCGACCAAAACCTCCCCCTCCAATTCCTTGTCGACGCCATATCCAAGGTGTTCGATGTCAGCGGAATCATTGCCTTCAAGCGTCAAGACCCCGAATCGCAAGTGTATCAGCTTGCGGGAAAATACGCCCTCTCCGAAGAGATTCCTACAACGACCATCGACTCCACCGATGGTTTCCTCGGTCAGGTTATTTCTGACGGAAAACCGCTCGCGATTCCTTCCGTCCCAAAAGAATACCTGACAGCTGTTTCAGGACTCGGCAAGAGCCGCGCCCTCAATGTCTACGCCCTGCCCCTCACCTCCCCCAATGGCGAAGGTGTCGAGGCTGTAATAGAAGTCGCCTGCTTCGCCAAGCTCCCCATCGTCTCCGAATGGGAAAGTGTGCAAGGCCAGCTCAGCGACATCATTTAGACTAAATGAAGAGAAAAAACAAAATATCCTGGGCTTACTTCTCCCCAAAAGGCTTCTCCGAACTCCAATGGTATTCGGCCCTCATCGTCGTGGGCGTAGTCCTGCTCATCGGGTGGACCAGCATCATGAGCCTCCTCGGCTTCAATGTCTCGTTCTCCAACATACTCTACCTCCACCACTACCTCTTCACCTGGTTCTTCGACTTCCTCACATTCTTCTCGCTCATCCTCTGCCTCTTCGTAGCCAATTATAAGCGGCTCCGCCTCGCCGAGCTCAATGCCGACATCGACAACCTCAAAGGCATAATCTCCGCCAGCATCGACATTGCCGAAGACATCCGCGAAGGACATGAGATAGACAGCAGCCGCGTGGCCTCCTCAGAACTCGGCCGAACCCTCCTCAACCTCGGCAAGAGCCTTAAGAACACCCGCGACAAAGAGCAAAACTTCAACTGGGTGAGCCGTGGCAAGGAGAAAATATCCGACATCCTCCGTATCCACACCCGAATTGACGACCTCGCCCAGGCAACCATCGAAGGCATAATCTCATACACCGGTGCCGTGCAGGCCGCCTTCTACATCCTCGAGGGCGATGTCCTCAAGACTGTCACGCAATACGCCTACGACCGTCGCCGTTTCGAGAAGAACGAGATAAAGGTCGGAATAGGCCTCATAGGTGCCGCCGCCTACGAGCGTCAGCTAATATATCGTACGGAAATCCCCGACGACTATTTCACCATCTCCTCCGGCCTCATTGGCGTTAGCAAGCCTAAGACCATCCTCATCATCCCCCTCAAGCAAGAGGAGGATGTCCAGGGCGTAATTGAGCTCTCTTTCTTCGAAAAATCCCTGCCCGACCACTACAAGCTCCTCGCCGAGGAGATTGGCTCCATGGTCGGCAGCACCCTCTACAACCTCAAAATCAATCAGCAGACCGAGGCTCTGCTCCGCGAATCGCAGCAGATGACAGCCGCCCTCCGTGAGAACGAGGAGAAGCTCAACGAGAACGCCCGTGAGATGCGCGAGGCAAAGGAGAATCTCGAGATTTCCAACTCCGAGCTTGCCCGAAAGATTGAAGAGATTGAGATTGCCCAAAAGAAGCAGGATGCGATGCTCAGCAACGCGTCCGAGTTCATCTCCATCTACGACGCCAACCGTGAGGTAATCTACGAGAGCCCCTCAATGAAACGAATCCTCGGCTACGCGCCCGAGGAGGACATCCACGCCATGGACGAGGACCTCATGATGCCGAACAGCTTCAAGAAGGTCAGCGCCATGTTCGATTATCTCCTCGCCACTCCCGGCGGCGAGACAAAAATCGAATACACATACTTGAAGAAAAACAACGACAGGATTTACCTCGAAACGCAGGGCAAGAACCTCCTCCACGACCCAGCCATCCGCGGCCTCATCTTCAACACTCGCGACGTGACCGAGCGCAAGATGCGTGAGAACGAGGAGAAGAAGACCGGCCGCATGAAGTCCCTCTCCGAGAACTCGCCCGACGTCATCATCCGTACATCCCTCAAAGGCAAAATACTCTACTCCAACCCCGCCGCCGCCAAGTTCCTCGGCCTCGAATCCAGCGACCTCGCCAAGGAGAAGATGATTCTCGAACTCGTCACCGAAGACAGCTTCCGCGACTTCATCTCTAACACCCTCCGGACAATTCGCAAGACAAAGAGGCAAGACACCACAGAACTCGAACTCGGCGAGAAGGAAAAGACATACCTCGAAGTCAGGGCCATCCCCGAGTTTGAAGACAACGGCAACGTCGACTCCACCCTCTTCACCATCCACGACGTCACCGAAATCAAGCAACTCGAGCAGGAGGCCCAAAAGGCCAAGGAGGACGTCATGAGCTCCATCAACTACGCCAAGCGTATCCAGTTCGCCCTCCTCCCCGAAGAGGCCGAGATTCAGCAGCGTTTCCCCAGCTCGTTCATGTTCTACCGCCCAAAGAACATCGTCAGCGGCGACTTCCCTTGGATCTATTCACACGGCGACATCACCTACATCGCCGTCGTCGACTGTACGGGCCACGGTGTCCCGGGCGCCCTCCTCTCCATCATCGGCTCCCTGCTCCTCTCCAACATCGTCGCCAACAACCCCGACCTCCCGCCATCCACCATCCTCGATATGCTCCATGAGGCTGTGCGCGATGCCCTTAAGCAGAAGACGTCCGAAGCCAACGCAGGCGACGGCATGGACCTCGGCCTCCTCCGCATTGACCCCGTCAACCATGAGCTACAGTTCGCTGGTGCCCACCGTCCTCTCTACTATCTCCACATGAGCCGTACGGGCGCCTTCGACTCCCCCGACGACCCCGAGAACGCCAAGTTCCAAGAAATCGAAGGCAGCCGCAAAGGCATTGGCGGTAAGCCTCTGCCAAAGGGGCGCCCCGAGAAACCTTTTGCCAATAACGTAATCCAATACGAACCCGGAGACAGGCTCTTCGTCTTCTCGGACGGCCTCCCCGACCAGCTCGGCGGCGAAGAACACAAGAAATTCTTCACGAGGCGCGTCAAAGAATGGCTCGCCCGCAACCTCGACGAAAGCATGAGCTCCACATCCAAAGACCTCGTCAAGACATTCTACGACTGGAAAGGCGTGGATAAGCAAGTCGACGACGTCCTTCTCATAGGTCTCGAACTCTAATCACCCCTCGTAGGCTATGGAAAACTCCTTCTCCAGCAACCGTTTCCTCGAATACGCGTACAAACTCTATCAGGAACTGCCGACAAAAGAGATCAACCTCGTCTACGTCGGCGGCGTCACAAGCGAAGTAACGCGCAATTTCACCATAATGACCGAGGAGAACCTCCTGCGCCACGCCGAGCAAAGCCCCGTGCAGCGCAAGGTCTTCAACGTCATGGTCGAGACGATGCAAAACATAAGCCGCCACGCCGACCGCATCACTGACGACCCCGACGAAATTCGCAGAGGAATAATCATTATCAGCCATAGCGACGAGGCCTACTCCATCGTCACGGGCAATCTCGTCCGGTCCGAGAAAGTCCCCACCCTCCAAGAGCGCATCGACGCCATCAACGCCATGGACCGCCAGCAACTCTCCGCGGCATACAAACAGCAAATCACGCAAGGCACAATATCCGAAAGCGGTGGCGCCGGCCTCGGCTTCATCGACGTCGCCAAAAAGTCCGGCCAAAAAATCGACTACCGCTTCCTCGACCTCGTCGACGAGCTCCCCGGCTTCCACTTCTTCATGACCATCTGCACGGTGGTCCGCAAGTAGTCGCAGCCCCTCCCCCCCCCCCCTTGCACGCATGGGACGATACATCAACAAAGGAAACGACGGCTTCGCCTCAGTCTGCAACTCCAAGTTTGTGGACAAGACCATGCTCATTGAGGAGGTCAACTTGGTGATGGACACCGAAAACCGTTTCCTTTGCGTGACGCGCGCCCGTAGGTTCGGCAAGTCCGTGGCTGTCAAGATGCTCAACGCGTACTACGACCAGTCCTGCGACTCAAAGTCTTTATTCAATGGCCTCTCCATCAGCCGATGCGACGACTTTCTCGAACATCTTAATTGTCATAGGGTTATCTATCTCGACATGACAGATTTCTTGACGAAGTATGGTGGCAATGACGAGTTGTTGGTTCGCCATATTAATCACGACATCTGCGAGGAGCTGCTCAACTTGTACGGACCCGTAACAATGACGGGCAATGACGACCTGATGGACTTATTGGTGAAAATTGTCGACCAAACAGGTGGGGTGGACCGAAGTGAACGATGCCCTGAATCAATCGGACTATCTGCTCACGTGTGTTCTTGAAGGGAAATCTGAGGAAGTGGCAAAATGTGTGGATATGGTTCATAGTACGAATACGAGCCTGTTGCGGTATAATGACGAGAACTCGTTGGCGTGTGTACTCTCCCTTGCGTTCTACTCGGCGCGTTCAAAGTACCATATAATCAGCGGGCTGCCAGCAGGGAAAGGGTTCGCTGATATTGTTTTGGTTCCCCGCTCCAATGCGGAAGCTCCTGCAGTCGTTCTCGAACTCAAATACGACAAGGAGGCTGCCACCGCCATCCAACAGATAAAGAGCCGGAAATATGTGGATGCCCTAAGCCGATACGAAGGCAACGTAGTCTTGGTTGGCATCACCTACGACAAGAAAACAAAACACCACGACTGCCTCATCGAGAAAGTGCATAGCCCCACTAAAGTCCAGTCCGCCAACGCGTGAAACCAATAAACCCCTGAGTCCTCCGCATCATCAAGACATGCGCATTGTGGTTCGACAGGTTAGGGGCGTCGAGTGAGTGCATTGTCAATCAGTCGAAAATCCCTACCTTTGCAAGCCCATTAGAATTTACACCTCAGAGAACGTCAACACCAAGTGTCTTCAACATCAGCAAACAATAAACGTATTGCGAAGAACACCATCCTTTTATACGTCAGGATGGCGTTCAATATGCTTGTTGGTTTGTACACCAGCCGAGTCACCCTTGCTGCATTAGGAGTAGAAGATTTTGGTGTTTATAATGTGGTTGGTGGATTTGTCGGCATGTTCTCAATGATAAGTGGCTCTCTTGCAGCTGCAATTAGTCGTTTTTTGACATTCGAGCTTGGCCGTGGAGATGCTGAATCCCTAAAGAGAGTTTTCTCAACTGCAGTCACTATCCAGTTTATTCTATCTGCTATAATTCTTGTACTTTGCGAGACGGTCGGCCTTTGGTTCGTAAATACCCAGCTTGTTATACCGCCAGATCGCATTGTTGCAGCGCATGTAGTCTACCAGTGCTCGATTGTCTCGTTTATCCTTGGACTTGTAAGCATCCCTTACTCTGCAGTCATAACAGCTCATGAGAAGTTCTCTTTCTTTGCTGTTATAAGCATTGCTATGGCAATAGCAAGACTTTTGGTTGCCCTCGCTATTGCGTTAGTTCCCATTGATAAACTTATTTATTATGCCGCCCTTTTAGCTTTGTTAGGTCTCGTTGATCGTCTTATTCAGGGTGCTTATTGTTCTCGCCATTTCCCCGAGTCGCATTTCCGTTTCGTGGTAGACAAGGAACTAATGGGCAAGATGCTCAGCTTTGCAGGCTACAATTCTTTCGGTTGTGTTAGCAGTGTACTTATGTCTCAAGGAGTAAATGTCCTTGTAAACATGTTTTATGGTGTAGCTTTTAATGCGGCGAGAGGTGTTGCTGGGCAAATAGAGACGGCTGTAGGGCAGTTCTCGTCCAGTTTTACTACTGCCCTTAACCCCCAGATTACAAAAGAATACGCCCAGGGGAACAACCATCGGATGCTTCAGCTTGTCTATTCCGGTTCCAAACTATCGTTCATGCTGATGCTACTCGTCTCGCTCCCTGTACTTTTTGAGGCAGAGACAATTCTCGGGATATGGCTTGTGCAAGTCCCAGACTATGCTGTACTCTTTTTTAGGTTAGCGAATGTTTGTTCGTTAGTGTACGCCTTGTCTCACACTTTAATAACGGCTGCTCTTGCGACGGGTGATATCCGAGAATACAATCTTGTTGTAGGCGGCCAATCTTTGTTTATTTTCCCCATAGTGTGGTTACTGTACCGACTTGGGTTTCCCGTCTATGTTTCTTATCTTGTTCAAGCCTCTATCTTTGTCGTCCAGCTCGCTTCTCGCGCTCTCATGCTTCGCAAGATGGTGGGTCTCGATGTGGCTTTTTATGCCTGTCATGTTGTTCTCCGTTGCTTAGCAGTAGTTTTTCTCGCCTCAATTCTTCCCTTTGCGATTATTTTCTTTATAGAGCCCTCAATATTCAGGGTGGGTTTGACTGTTGTTGTCTCCTTTGCTTCTACTGCTCTTGCCGCATACTCTATCGGTCTCTCTCCGCAGGAGAAGCAGTTGGTTCTCAGCCAAAAAGAAAAATTGATAGGTAAGTTTCGGCGTTGAGACGAGTTGCGGCTTAGGCAAGTCATATTCATATTTTCTGTAGTCTAAAGTTCGGGTAACTCTGTTTTAATCTAATAGCTTAAATGTCTTTAAAGAAGTCGATACTGCATATCTTGTCCGTAATTTTGCACGGAGAACCCAAGCCTGTTTTCGCTCAGGTGAACTATCTTCAACCCAACAAACGATTATCCGGCAAAAGAATTATCATAACAGGAGGTGGTCGTGGTCTAGGAGCCTCAATGGCAGAGAAGTTTGTCGCAGAGGGGGCTGACGTGCTAATTGCGGGTAGATCCGAGAAAAGCGTTAAGGATACTGCGGAAAGACTGAAATGCAAGTATCTTTGTCTTGATGTTTCTAAGCCTGCAGCATTCGCAGATTTTATGAGAGAAGCAGATGCCATGCTAGGAGGAGTTAATGCAATCGTTAACAATGCTGGTGTATCTCTCCACGAACAGACTTTCTTTGACGTTACTCCTGAGACGTTTGACGCACAAATAGATACAAACCTCAAAGGAAGTTTTTTCCTGACCCAGGAGTTCGTAAAATTAGTAAGAACGAGACCCGACAAAGCTGTTGTCCTTTTTACTTCGTCAGAAACGGGAGACACTATGGATTTCCGTCCATATGGTTTCTCCAAAGCCGCCGTAAATAGTATGGTGCAAGGTCTTGCGTATCTTTTCCGAAAAGAAGGAATACGAGTAAATGCAGTAGCTCCTGGAATAACGGCTTCTGATATGACGGGAATAAAATCTGACGGAAGTCTCTACTCGGGAGATTACGCAACAGGGCGTTTTTATCTTCCTGACGAAGTAGCTGAGATGGCTTGTTTCCTCCTGTCGGATGCTTCAGGTTGTGTCTCTGGTCAAATCATTACATGTAATAACGCTCAAACTATTAACGCTCGTTGGAAATAAACATGAATCAAGAACTGCACTATACAGACGAACGAAATGTTCAAATAGTTATTGCGCTACTTAAAGCTCACGGAATACGTAGGGTCATTGCCTCGCCAGGCACGACCAATATGACGTTTGTTGTCAGTGTTCAGAACGATCCGTGGTTTAAGCTTTGGTCTTCTGTAGATGAGCGTTCTGCGGCCTATTTGGCCTGTGGAATGGCCGCAGAAACAGGCGACCCGGTCGTTCTTAGCTGCACTGGAGCTACGGCATCGCGCAACTATATGCCAGGTCTAACTGAGGCTTTCTATCGTAAGCTCCCCGTGTTGGCTATTACTTCAACCCGTGGCAACCATCGTGTTGGCCATCTTGTTGATCAGCAAATAGATCGTCGTAATGTACCTAACGATATCTCTGTTGAGTCTGTCACTATCCCTACGGTGAAAGATTCTGATGATGAGCGATACTGTGAAATCGAGGCAAATAAGGCGATTCTTGCCCTTAGTCTGAACGGGGGGGGGCCTGCCCACATGAATATGTACACTCGTTACAGCAGAAATTTTTCTGTGAAGCATTTACCGTCTGCCCACGCAATTTTTCGCCATACTGTGTTTGACGAGTTGCCGGCTTTGCCTAATGAGGGCCGAGTTGCCGTTTTTGTCGGTGCGCATCAAAATTTCTCTGAGGAACAGGTATGGGCCATCGACAGGTTTTGTGCCACTCATGATGCCGTTGTGTTCTGCGATCATACAAGCGGCTACCGCGGAAAATACGAGGTGCACTATCAGTTAAGTGCTGGTCAACGAAAATGGAATTCAGAGTTGCGGAAAGTAAACTTGCTCATTCATATTGGAGAAGTAAGCGGTAATCAATTCTTCCCAGAGTTCAACCACGTTTGGCGAGTCAGCCCTGATGGTTGTCTTCGTGACACATGGGGGAAATTACGTAGGGTGTTTATGATGCCAGAGGAAGAATTCTTCCTCAAATATTCTAATGACGATATACGGCATACTGAATACCTTGATGCCCTAAATGCTGAGATTGACGCTCTGACAATCAAAATCCCAGATTTGCCATTTAGCAATATTTGGATGGCGCAGGTGATGCATTCCAAATTGCCCGCCGGTTGTGAATTTCACATGGGTATATACCATAGTCTCAGATCATACAATTTTTTCCGACTCCCCGATGGTGTACATGCCAAGTGTAATGTCGGTGGCTTCGGCATTGACGGAGGTGTCTCTTCCATGATTGGAGCGTCTTTTGCTCATCCCGATAAGCTCTTCGTAGGAGTTTTTGGTGACTTGGCCTTCTTCTATGATATGAATGTCATAGGCAACCGGCATATGGGCAACAACGTCCGTATTCTCTTGGTGAACAACGGTAAGGGTAACGAGTTCCGTAATTATGCCCACCCCTGTTATCCCCTTGGCGAACACGCAGAAGATTATGTTGCTGCTGCTCGTCATTATGGAAATAAATCATACTTGTTAGTCAAAAATTTCTCAGAGAATCTTGGCTTTGAATATTTGACGGCAAAAGACAAAGAATCTTTTCTCTCCGCCGTCGAGCGCTTCCTTTCGCCAATGCCTGCTGACCGTCCAATGCTCTTTGAGGTCTTCACCGAAACAGAAGATGAGAGTAATGCCCTTGAGCTAATGCTAAATTTTGTCGGCGAGCATGGAGTCTCAGGCATTTTCGCTTCGCTCAAATCCGCAGCGAAAGATGCTGTTCGTCAAACACTTGGTGATAATCGCATCCGTGCGGCGCGTGATTTCTTGAAAGGATAGTGATAGTTTCTGATATTTACCCTCTTCCTCCAACTTCCCCCTCCCATGAACATCACCATCTATACCCTACCCTTCCACACTAACTACGGCGGCATCCTCCAAAGCTTCGCCCTCTCCAAAGTCCTTGAAAAACAGGGGCATAAGGTCTTAGTCTCCACCCGTTTCTATGTTGCTCCTCTTAAAGTTAGGGCTAAAAGTAAAGTTAGGGCTAAAAGAAAAATTAAGGGAGTAATCAAGTGGTTCCTTATGCCCATCCTAATTAGGCTTGGGCTTAAGAAGCAAGAGAAGCGACGAGACCGCGTTTACAACTACTCCTCCTTCTACCAAACCCACTTCCCCAACGCCCTCCCCGTTTTCCATTCTACCGCTGAGCTAAAAAAATTCTACAACGACTTCAAACCTCAAGTCTGCATAACAGGCTCAGATCAAGTATGGCGACGCGCCTACGCCCCAAACATCTACAACTCATTCCTCGACTTTGCCGACAAGAACAAAACCCGCAAAGTAGCCTATGCCGCATCATTCGGCGTAGACCATTGGGAACTCACTCCAGAAGAAACGGAACGATGCGCCCAGCTCATCCAAGAGTTCTCAATCGTCTCAACACGCGAAGACAGTGGTGTCGACCTGTGCCGCCAATACCTCCACAAGGAGGCATTCCACGTCCTCGACCCTACGCTCCTCGCTGGACCCGATGTCTTCAGACCATTGTTCAAAGACCTGGAAATCAAAGGGGGAGTCTTCTCCTACGTCCTTGACGAGAACCCGAACAAGCAGAAGATGCTCGACACCGTCTGCCAAACTCTGCAAATGCAAGCGTCGGACTATTTCAGCGAAAAGACCGACGAGAAAGCTGTCTTCATCTCCCCCAACGAGTGGGTCGGACACTTCGCCAATTGCGACTTCGTCTTTACCGACTCATTCCACGGCACCTGCTTCGCCATCATGTTCAACAAGCCCTTTGTAGCAATCTACAATGCCGGCCGAGGCAACGCGCGCTTTACCTCCCTCCTGAAGTCCCTCGATCTGATGGACCGCTTAGTCGACGAGTCTGCGGATGTAACGGCATTGCTCAACACCCCCATCGACTACGACCGAGTAAACCGCCGTCTTGAAGAGCTTCGCGAGTTCTCAATGGGAATCCTCAACAAAGGCATTTACGGCTCCGAAGCCCTCTAACTCCCCCTAACAATCCCCACACTCCCATACATATCCGGCAAAGGCAACACACCCTCCGGTATCCCCGCAACAAACTGGTCCACAGCTCGCTTCACACCCTCCCAACTGTGATTGTAGCTGTGGACTATTATTATCCCCCCAGCCGACATCAGCGGATATACCTTCCTAAGAACCCTCAGCACAACCTCATACTCCACGCAGTCAATAAGAGCCAACGCCACAGACCCCTCAACCTCCGCAATCCTCTCCCCTACGCTCCCCACCATCACGTGGTTCTTCTCCCCCGCGGGCATGATCCTCCGCACCTCCGCCTCCGGGGCAAAGTCTATGCTCACCTTCTCGCTCGACACCACGCCCTGGCAATTCTCGTGCTCAATCTCCACCTCCGTAGCCGCCATCGGACCCATCACCCACATCTCCCTCTCGGGACACTGACCCCTAAGCAGACCCACAAGGTCCGAATCCTCAACCCCCGCCATCACGAAGCTACCCGACACCTCCTGCCGCTCCACCTGCTCCATGGCGAAGAATATCGAGTAATAGCGAGCCCTGTCCTTATATCCACGCTCACGCCGCTCCACGCTCTTCGAAATCAGTCCACGCTTCTTCAGCTCAAGCCATAGCCACGGCTTGAACAACCTGTGTGTCCAAAAACTCCAAAAATAACTCAGCGCGACCCAGATGATTATGTTTACTATCACCAAGTTGATTATCCCCATCGTTCCCATGGTCTCAATCGTTTTATCTGTAATTTAATCCGTTACTGCTTCTTGACGAGCGTCAAACGCTTCTCCACCTCGTCGGGTATCTCCTCCACGTAGTGTGTCACGTACACCAACGTCACCCTCGGGTCCGCGCAATAGCTCTCTATCATCAGCTTCGCCAGGTGCTTCTTACCCGCGTCAAGCCCATGCAACGGCTCGTCCAATATCACGAGGCATGGCCGCTTCACGAATACGCGCGTCAGCATCACTATCCGCTGCTCGCCATACGACACCTTCAAGAACGACCGCTCCGCCAGCTCCTCGCAGTGGAACGCCCGCATCCACTCCAATGCCTTCGCCCGCTGAGCGTCATCGGGCTTCCTGTACAGTCCCACCGTGTCAAAAAATCCCGACGCCACGACGTCAATACACGCTATGTCCGCCTGGTAAAACGTGTGCATATCCGGCGATATGTAGCCAATATGGCTCTTGATGTCCCAGATGCTCTCGCCCGTCCCGCGCCGTCGCCCGAAGAGGGTTATGTCGTTCGCATATCCCTGCGGATTGTCGCCGCATACGAGGCTCAGCAATGTGCTCTTGCCCGAACCGTTGCGCCCCAGCAATGCCCATTTCTCCCCGCGCCCAACGCTCCAGTCCACGCCGTCCAAGATTGTCACAGGTCCATACGCCACCCGCACGTTCTTCATCACTATGGCGTCCCGATACTCTCCGTCGTCCTGCGCACGCATCTCGTCGGGTATCGCGGGCAATGTCTCTTTCGTAAGGCTCTCTTCGGGAAATAGCTTCGCGCGGGTCTCCATGTCTCGCAAGAAGTCCGTTCTGCTTCCGACGCTCACCACGTCGCCTCCGCGCATCCCAATCACTTTATCCACCCATCCGGGCAGGTCTTTCGGATGCGAGATTAGCAGCAATATCTTCACGCCCGTCCTCGCCGCCGCCTCTTCCAATACCTGGTTCACGGTCTCGCGGCTCTCCGCGTCAAGTCCAATGTACGGGTTGTCAACAATCAATATCTCCGGCTGTTGCATCAGGCTGCGGCATATCATCAGCTTCCGCAGCTCGCCGCTCGATAGGAATAATATCCTCTTCTCCAATAGCGGCGTCACGCCAATTGCCCCAAGCAGTTCCCTGTTGCGCTCCACGTTGCCGCGCCCCAGTGCGTCGCCCACCAGTGGGCTCTCCTCGTTCTCCGTCGCTTGCCACCTTTTCTGATAGTAGTTGTCTTTCGATGCTCCCCCAAGGCGATATATGTCCCTGAACGACAGGCTCGCAATTTTCATGCGCGGGATTTCCGTCCCGTCCGCCCTCAGAGTCGCCACTCTTCCGCCTTTCAGGCATACGCCGCCGGCAATGTATGTGGCCAACAGCGATTTCCCCGCTCCGTTAGGACCTATTATTACTGCGTTTTCGCCCTCTCCTATCGTCAGGCGTATTCTCCCGCCCAGAGCCTGGCTCTCATATCGTGCCTCGGGCTCTTCTATCTCTATGTGGCTCATTCTTGCTTGTTTATTCTCCACAAATTTAGCAATACCCCTCCATTCGCCTACCCCTCAATTCCAACCAAAGGCAACAAAACACACATTCATCACACCACTCGGCCCGCCCGTCCCCGTCGCCCTGCGCATTCCCCCGTCCCACCCTGGACTGGCCCGTAAGGCCATACCTCAGTAACTTGGTCCACACGCGCAGCGGGTGTGCCAGGCGGTAGAGCCAGCGGGTGCGCCCAGTCAGAGACCACGCAGGTTTTCCCCCGTCCCACCCCTGGACTGGCACGTAGGACCATACCTCAGTAACCAGGTACACATGCGCAGCGGATGTGCCAGGCGGTAGAGCCAGCGGGTGTGCCCAGTCAGAGACCCCGCAGATTTTCCCCCGTCCCAACCCAGGACTGGCCGTAGGGCCATACCTATAATAACCGGTCCACACGCGAAGCGGGTGTACTCGGCCGAAAGCCCGCGGGAGTGCCTGTTCTTATCCCTCCCTCATCGCCAGTAGTTTTCTCGCCATTCCGTCGGCGTCACGCCCACAATGCGTCTGAAGAATCGTGTGAAGACCGATTGGTCCGGGAAGTTCAGCTCTTCGGCAATCTGCTGAATGGTCATGTTTGTGCCGTATAGCAGCCTCTTCGCCGAGAAGCATAGGCTCTCGTCTATTATCCGCTTGGGCGATTGCTGCCTCTTTTTGCAAATCTGGCTCAAATACCGCGGCGTAATCGATAGGGCTTCAGCGTAATACTCCACGTCTCTGTGTTCCCCAATGTCGTCGCGCACTCTCTTCAAGAATTTCAAGAAAAGCTCCGTCTGCCGGTCGCTCGTCTTCACCGTCTCTTCGCCCCATAGCTCACGGCTTCGCTCGCTTATCTCCGCCAGGTATAGGCCTATCGTGTTCAGCATCATTATTCTCTGAAGCTCGCTGTGCTTAAGCCTGCTTATCGTGGCGGCCAGTGTATATATGTGCGTCACCATGTCGCGCATCTCCTCCTCGCTTATGACTCTTGTCGGGTTGAAGATGAGGTGCCTTATCAGGTTGATGTCGCTCCTCCGCCCTAATGCCTCCAATAGCCCGCGGGCAACTATGATGTATGAGCATTTGTAGTCCGGCGACGCCCCGACAACTCTGAACATCGTGTCCGGGACCAAGACTACTTCCGTGTTCTGGTTCACTTCGTAAATGCCCATGTTTATCTCGATAATCGCCGCTCCCGATGTGCAGACAAAGAACGATGTGTTGCGTATCTCCATAGCTTGCGCCATTGCGCTCATCGAGGCGTTCGTCCCGGCGTCGAATTCTACCCCTTCCGGCAACTGAAAACTGTTAATCATCTTTAAGTTTTGCGCTTGTTCGTATTTTGGCCTAAAAATAAGCTATTTTGTTGACATTATTTAAAAATCTATGTTCCGATATTGCACATCTACTCCGACGTTTTGATTCCCTTTCCTCCTCTTTTCTTTGGAACTTTGCCACCGACAAGAAACGATAACAACACACGTAAAAAAGATATGAAAAACGCTATGCTATGCGGCTCGTTCGCCGCAATTGCTCTCACAATGTCCGCCTGCCAAGAGCAGACGGTGCAACAGCAGCCCCGCGAGTACCCCACGGTCACGGCCGCTCTCTCCACCGAGACGACCTCCGAGTCCTACCCCGCCACAATCCGTGGCCGACAAGACGTCAGCGTCATGCCCCAAGTCAGCGGCACTCTCACCGAGCTCCGCGTCTCCGAGGGCGATAAGGTCAAGCGCGGCCAGGTCCTCTTCGTAATCGACCAAGTGCCATACCGCGCGGCCCTCGAGACGGCAAAGGCTAATGTCGAGGCGGCTAAGGCCTCCCTCGCGCAAGCACAACTCTCCTACGATAGCAAAAAGGTCCTCCGCGAGAAGAATGTCGTCTCCGATTTCGACCTCATGACGGCCCAAAACACCCTCCTCGCCGCCAATGCGGCCCTCGCGCAGGCCAATGCGCAGCTCGTCAATGCCCAAAACAGCCTCTCCTATACCGAGGTGAAGAGCCCCGCCGACGGAATCGTCGGAACGCTCCCCTACCGCGTCGGCGCCCTCGTTGGCCCCTCCATGCCCTCCCCTCTCACCAACGTCTCCGACAATAACCAGATGTACGTCTACTTCTCCATGAACGAGACGCAGGTCCTCGCCCTCGCCCGCCAATACGAGTGCCTCGATGCCGCCATCAAGAATATGCCCGATGTCGCCCTCCGCCTCTCCGACGATAGCCTCTATAAGCACACCGGCCGCATCGAGTCCATCAGCGGCGTCATCGACCAGTCCACAGGCTCTGCTCAGCTCCGCGCCGTGTTCCCCAACCCTGAGTGCCTCCTTCTCAGCGGCACCTCCGGCCAGGTCATCATCACCCGCACTCTCAACGACGTCATCGTAATCCCGCAGGCCGCTACGTTCGAGGTTCAAGACAAGACGTTTGTCTACCAGATTGTCGATGGCCGTGCCTCCGCGCGCCAAGTCTCTGTCGCTCGTCTCCAAGACGGCAAACGCTATATCGTCAAGTCCGGCCTCGCCGTAGGCGATGTCATCGTTGCCGAGGGCGCTGGTCTGCTCCGCGAGGGTACCCCCATCGTGGCCAAGCCCGCCGCCGAGGCTAAGCCTCTCGCAGCCAACTAACCCATTCCCTTTAGACATAATCACATAAGTCGGAGAGGTCCACTCAAGCCTCCCCTTCATATCCACACCATAATTCAATGAATCTCAGAACTTTCACAGAACGACCCATCCTCTCGTCGGTGATCTCCATCGTCATCGTCATCGTGGGTGTCATAGGGCTCTTCGCCCTCCCGGTCGAGCAGTTCCCAAACATCGCGCCGCCTACGGTCTCCGTCTCCACAACCTACTACGGCGCAAACGCCGAGACAATCCAAAAGAGCGTCATTGCGCCCCTCGAAGAGGCCATCAACGGCGTGGAGAACATGACCTACATGACCAGCCAGGCCTCCAACTCCGGCTACGTCTCCATCAGCGTCTATTTCAAGCAGGGCACCGACCCCGACATGGCCGCCGTCAATGTCCAAAACCGCGTCTCCAAGGCCACGTCACAGCTCCCCTCTGCCGTCACCCAGGTAGGCGTCCAGACCCTCAAGAGGCAGACGTCTATGCTCCAGGTCTTCGCGCTCTCCAGCCCCACCGACGAGTACGACGAGGGCTTCATCGCCAACTATATTAACATCAACATCAAGCCCGAAATCGCGCGTATCTCTGGTGTCGGCGACATGATGATTCTCGGCGGCGACTACTCCATCCGCATCTGGATGGATCCCGCGAAGATGGCTCAGCACGGTCTCGTGCCTTCCGATGTCACGGCCGTCCTCGGAGAGCAGAACATCGAGGCCCCGACAGGCTCCATCGGCGAGAACTCTCCCGAGACGTACCAATACACCATGCGCTACAAGGGCCGCAAGGTCACAGAGGAGGAGTTCGCCGACATCGTCATCTCTTCCCTCCCCGACGGCAGCGTTCTCCGCCTTAAGGATGTCGCACGCATCGAGCTCGGCCAGGATTCCTATTCCTACACAGGTAAGGTCGATGGTCACCCGGGCATCGCCGTCCTCATCTTCCAAACCGCCGGCTCCAATGCCACCGAGGTCAACAACCGTATCGACGCCTATCTCAACGAGGCCATTAAGACCCTCCCCAAGGGACTCGTAATCAATAAGATCAACAACACCAACGACTTCCTCTACGCCTCCATCCACGAGGTCGTCAAGACGCTCTTCGAGGCCATCATCCTCGTCATTCTTATTGTCCTCATCTTCCTCCAGAGCCCCCGCGCGGCGTTCATTCCTCTCATCGGCATCATCGTCTCGCTCATCGGTACGTTCGCCTTCATGTATGTGGCGGGCTTCTCGCTCAACCTCATTACGCTCTTCGCGCTTGTCCTCGTCATCGGTACTGTCGTCGACGATGCCATCATTGTCGTCGAGGCCGTCCAGGCTAAGTTCGATATAGGCTACAACTCCAGCCACATGGCGGCCAACGATGCCGTCAAGGGCATAGCCGGTGCCGTCATCACGTCAACCCTCGTCTTCATGTCGGTCTTCATCCCCGTCTCGTTCATGGGCGGCACTGCCGGCACGTTCTATCGCCAGTTCGGTCTCACCATGGCCGCCGCCGTCGGCATCTCCGCCATTCAGGCCCTCACCATGACACCGGCCCTCTGCGCCATAATGCTCAAGCCCAATCTCACGCCCGAGAGCGAGCGCAAAGGCTTCTGGGCTCGCTTCGCCAAGGTCTTCAACACCTGCTTCGCCGCCATGCAAGACAAGTACGCCAAGGGCGTCCAGTTCTTCGTCAAGCACATGAGGATTACGGTCCTCGTCCTTCTCGCCACCATCGTTGGCCTCGTCTACTCCATGAGCCACACCAAGACTGGCCTTGTGCCAAATGAGGACCAGGGCATCATCATGATGAACGTCTCCACTCAGCCGGGCAGCTCTCTCCGTACCACTTCCGAGATTCTCGACGAGGTGGCCGCAAGGGTGCAGCAGATTCCGGGTGTCAGCACCGTCCAGCAAACTGCCGGCTACGGCCTCATCTCCGGCGCGTCCTCCTCTGGTGCCATGAGCATCGTCCGTCTCCACAATTGGGAGGAGCGTCGCGACCCAAGCCTCAGTGCCGATGCCATCATTAGGCAGATCTATATGCGCACGGCCGACATCAAGGGGGCTTCCATCTTCGCCATGTCGCCAGGCATGATTCCGGGATACGGCATGGGCAATAGTGTCGAGCTACACCTCCAAGACAAGGCGGGAGGCGATGTCAACACCTTCTTCGCCCACTCCCAAGAGTTCATGGGTGCCCTCAATCAGAGGCCCGAGGTGGCAATGGCCTACTCCACTTTCTCGCTCTCCTATCCACAGTGGGAGGTCGATGTCGATGCCGCCAAGTGCAAGAGGGCTGGCGTCTCGCCCGCAACGGTCCTCAGCGCCCTCGGCAGCTACTACGGCGGTTCCTATGTCTCCAACTTCAACCGCTTCGCCAAGATTTACAGGGTCATGATTCAGGCCGAGCCTTCCTCCCGCCGCGACGAGGCCTCTCTCAACTCCATGTATGTCCGCATGAACGACGGGCAGATGGCCCCTCTCTCCCAGTTCGTCACTCTCCGACGCGTCTACGGTGCCGAGGTCCTCTCCCGTTTCAATATGTACAACTCCATCGCCGTCAATGTCTCCCCCGCCGAGGGCTACTCTTCTGGTGAGGCTCTCGCCGCCATCCAGCAGACGGCCGACCAAGTCCTCCCCCGCGGCTATGGCTACGACCTCGGAGGCATGAGCCGTGAGGAGCGCGAGCAGAGCGGGCAGACAACCATCATCTTCGCCATCGCAATCGTCATGATCTACCTGCTTCTCTCCGCACTCTACGAGAGTTTCCTCATCCCTTTCTCGGTCATTCTCGCTGTCCCCGCCGGCCTCATGGGCTCTTTCCTTGCCGCCAATCTTGCGGGAATCGAGAATAACATATACCTCCAGACGGGTCTCATCATGCTCATCGGCCTTCTCTCCAAGACGGCCATCCTCATCACCGAGTACGCCGTCGCTCGCCGCAAGGCCGGCATGAGCCTCGTCTCCGCTGCCATGTCCGCCGCCAAGGACCGTCTCCGTCCAATTCTCATGACTGTCCTCGCCATGGTCTTCGGCCTTATTCCTCTCGTCATCGCCCATGGTGTCGGTGCCAATGGCAACCGGGCCCTCGGTACGGGTGTCGTCGGTGGTCTTGTCGTCGGTACTCTCGCGCTCCTCGTCTTCGTCCCTGTCCTCTTCGTCGTCTTCCAGTGGCTCCAAGAGCGGCTCACGCCCGTCCAGCCCGAACGTTCGCAAGATTGGCAAGTCCAAGATGAGACCGAGCAGGCTAAGATTGAACGTGAGAAATATCTCGTCGAGAAAAAACGTAAAGGAAAGTCCGAATAGTTGTTCTCAATCCTCAGTGTAATTCAATGAAACACAGCATATTTTCCCTCTGCCTCGCCCTCACGCTCTCCAGCTGCGGCATCTACTCCTCCTACGAGCAGAAAAACGAGGTCCCCGAGGCTCTCTTTGGCCAATCCTCTGCCAAGTCCGATTCCTCCATCGCCAAAGTCCC
This sequence comes from Bacteroidales bacterium, assembly GCA_022768325.1. Taxonomy (GTDB): domain Bacteria; phylum Bacteroidota; class Bacteroidia; order Bacteroidales; family Marinilabiliaceae; genus W3P20-009. The sequence continues at coordinate 54,759 of JALEMI010000044.1, read as the reverse complement.
CTGGCGCGAGGTCTTCACCGACCCCAAGCTCCAGTCCATCATCGCCGAGGTTCTCGAGAACAATCTCGACCTCCAAACAGCTCAGCTCAACATCGAGCAGGCGCAAGCGCAGTTCAAGGCCGCACGCCTCGGCTACGCGCCCTCTCTCGCTTTCGCCCCAAACGGCGCGCTGAGCAAGTACGATGTCGATGGTGCCGAGGTCTCTAAGACCTATACCATCCCCGTCACCCTCCAGTGGCAAATCGATGCCTTCGGCTCTGTCCGAAATCAAAAGAGGTCCTCAAAAGCCGCTCTCCAAGCCTCCGAGGATGCCCTCCAAGCCACCCAGGCGTCTCTCGTTGCCAATACGGCCTCCCTCTACTTCTCACTCCTCATGCTCGACCGCCAACTCGAAATCGCCGACTCCACGGCCAAGGCATGGAGCCAGACCGTCGAGACCATGAGGGCTATGATGGACGCGGGCATGACCAACGAGGCCTCTGTTGCGCAAATGGAAGGAACCTACTACTCCATCTGTGCCCAAGTGGCCGATTTTGAGGACAAAATCGCCACCATCCAAAACTCCCTCTGCCTCCTCATGGCCAAGCCCTCCCAACGTGTCGACCGCGGTTCCCTCGACGAGCAGACCATCAATGTCAACCTCTCTGCAGGCCTCCCGCTCCAGATTATCGCCAACCGTCCCGACATCCGTGCCCAAGAGAGGCAACTTGAGGCTTGCTTCTACTCCGCAAACGCCTCTCGCTCTGCCTACTATCCCTCCATCACGCTCAGCGGTCAAGCCGGATGGACAAACCTCATCGGCGGGATGGTCATGAACCCGGGTAAGTTCTTCTGGCAGGCCGCCGCAAGCCTCGTCCAGCCCATCTTCCAAAACGGTCAAATCCGCGCACGCGTCAAGGTCGCCGAGGCTCAACAGAAACAAGCCGAACTCGCTTGGACAAAAGCCGTCCTCTCAGCCGGCAACGAGGTCAACGAGGCCATCGTCGCCTATCAGACTGCCGTCCAAAAGCGAGAACTCTTCCAAAAGCAAGTCGACGCCCTCACCAGAGCCTACGAGGCCACAGACCTCATGATGAAACACGGCAGCACAACCTACCTCGAAGTCCTGACGGCCAAGCAGTCCCTCCTCTCCGCCCAGCTGTCACAAACCGCCAACACCTACGCCGAGCTTTCTGCCGTAATCTCCCTCTACCAAGCCGTCGGCGGCGGCACCATCTAAAGAGTTTTTCTACTTTTCTATCTTGTGTTTTTCGTTGCGCATGTCTCGTTCTCCGAGGCTTGCGCAACTTTTTTCCCCCCGTCTCTGACCAGAACCCCAAAACCCCGCCCAGGAGAAGCAACACCCCCACTGGGAGGGACGGTCTCCCGACCGTCCGTCTTCATCGTCGCAGTCCCACACCCCACCTTGGCCAGCCAGTCCATACCTCACTAACCTGTACTGACCCCACTGGGATGGACGGTCTCCAGGCCGTCCATCATCATCGTCGCAGTCCCACACCCCCGCCACCCATCTTTCCCCTCCCCTTTTTCCGTATCTTTGCCCATCCAGACCCAAACATCAATAACAACCCCATGGAACAAAGATTCCAACTCATACGCCCACTTCTTAACCAAAGAATCCTTCTCCTCGACGGCGCCATGGGTAGCCTCATCCAAAAAGTCGGCCTCTCCGAAGACGACTTCCGTGGCAACGCCTTCAAGAACCACCCTTGCCCGCTCAAGGGCGATAACGATGTCCTCTCCATCACGAGACCCGATGTCATCCAAGACATCCACCGCCAATACCTCGAAGCCGGCGCCGACATCATCGAGACCAACTCTTTCAACGCCACAACAATCTCGCAGGCCGATTACCAAATGGAGGCCCACGTCTACGAGATTAACGTCGCCGCGGCGCAATGCGCCAAGAAGGTGGCCCTCGAGTTCTCCACGCCCGATAAGCCACGCTTCGTGGCTGGCTCCATGGGTCCTACCAACAAGACGGCTTCCCTCTCCCCCGATGTCAATAACCCGGGCTTCCGCGCCATCACGTTCGACCAGCTCGCCGAAGCCTATTCCCTCCAAGTCCAAGGCCTCCTCGACGGCGGCGTTGACCTCCTTCTCCTGGAGACCGTCTTCGATGGTCTCAATGCCAAGGCCGCCCTCTATGCCATTGAGAATGAACTAAAACGACGCAACATCTCCAATTTCCCCGTCATGGTCTCCGCCACCGTGGCGGACAAGAGCGGACGCATCCTCTCGGGCCAGACGCTCGACGCTTTCCTCTATTCCGTCTCCCACGTCGACCTCCTCTCTTTCGGCCTCAATTGCTCGTTCGGCGCCCACGATATGATGCCCTATCTCACCGAGATTGGCCGCAAGAGCCCCTTCTTCGTCAGTGCCTACCCCAACGCCGGCTTGCCCAATCAGTTCGGCCAATACGATGAGTCGCCAGAGGTCATGGCCTCCAAGGTGCAAGACTTCCTCGACAAGGGACTCGTGAATATTCTTGGCGGATGCTGCGGAACAACACCCGCCCACATCGCCGCAATGGCCACGAGGCTCAAGGACTATAAGCTCCATAAGCCCGCGCCAAAACCCCACGAGATGCGCCTCGCAGGCATCGATTCCGAGGTGGTCTCCAAGGATGTCAAGCCCTTCTATAAGGTCGGCGAACGAACCAATGTCGCCGGCTCCCGCAAGTTCCTTCGCCTCGTCCAGGAGAAGAAGTACGACGAGGCTCTCGACATCGCCCGTGCCGAGGCCGCCGCAGGTGCCGATATTATCGATGTCAATATGGACGACGGTATGCTCGATGCCGTCCACGAGATGACCACCTTCCTCAATCTCTTGGCCGCCGAGCCGGATGTCGCCCGCCTCCCCGTCATGATCGATTCTTCCAAGTGGGAGGTCATCGAGGCAGGGCTCAAATGCCTCCAGGGCAAGGCCATCGTCAATTCCATCAGCCTCAAGAAAGGCGAGGAGGAGTTCCTCCGCGAGGCCGCTGTCATCAAGCAATACGGCGCGGCTGTCGTGGTCATGGCGTTCGACGAGAAGGGACAGGCCACGACGTTCGAACGACGTACCGAGATCTGCGGCCGTGCCTATAAGCTCCTCACCGAGAAGCTCCATTTCGAGCCAGCCGACATAATTTTCGACCCCAATATCTTGGCCATCGCCACGGGTCTCCCCGAGCATGACAATTACGCCGTCGATTTCATCCGTACCGTCGAGTGGATTAAGACCAATCTTCCCTACGCCAAGGTCAGCGGAGGCGTCTCCAATCTCTCGTTCTCTTTCCGCGGCAATTCCCACGTCCGCGAGTCCATCCACTCCGTCTTCCTCCATTACGCCGTCGCCAAGGGCATGGACATGGGCATCGTCAATCCCGCCGCCATGATTGCCTACGACGACATCGAGCCAGAGCTGCGCGATAAGATTGAAGACCTGGTCCTCAATCGCCGCCCCGATGCCACCGACATCATGCTTGCCGCCGCCGAGCGTTTCAAGTCCGCAGGCAATCCCGCCGCTCATGCCGCTTCCGATGCTTGGCGCAATGCTCCCGTCCACGAGCGTCTCGCCTACGCTCTCCAAAAGGGTCTCACCGAGTTCCTCGAAGCCGACCTCGCCGAGGCGCGCACTCTCTATCCCCGAGCCCTCGAGATTATCGAGAAGCCGCTCATGGACGGCATGAACCGCGTAGGCCAACTCTTCGGCGAGGGCAAGATGTTCCTCCCTCAGGTGGTCAAGACGGCCCGCGTCATGAAGAGGGCGGTCGAGATTCTCCAACCCGTCATCGAGCAGGAGAAAAAGGCCGACGGTCTCTCAGGCTCGTCCGCTGGCCGGGTCATCATGGCCACCGTCAAGGGCGATGTCCACGACATCGGCAAGAATATCGTCTCTGTCGTCCTCGCTTGCAACAATTTCGAGGTCATCGACTTGGGCGTAATGGTCGAGACAGATGTCATCGTCCAAGCCGCCATCGACAACCATGCCGACGCCATCGGCCTTAGCGGCCTCATCACCCCCTCGCTCGACGAGATGATTGCCGTCGTCAAGGCTCTCGAAGAGAAGCATCTCACGATTCCCGTCATGATTGGCGGTGCCACAACGTCCGCCGTCCATACGGCCGTCAAAATCGCCCCATGTTACAGCGGCCCCGTGGTCTATGTCAAGGACGCTTCGCAAAACGCCTATGTGCTCAATGCCATTCTCTCCCGCGACAGCTCTTTCCTCCGCGACCTCAAGGCCGAGCAGCAGCGTCTCCGCGATGAGAACGATGCGCCGCGCCCTGCCTCCCTGTCCGATTCCGAGGCCCGCACTCTCGCTCCCTCCCGCGATTGGGCTTCCGTCCCGATGGTTGAACCCCTAAAGCAGGGCGTGACCACGCTCCGCGATGTCGATCTCGCCTCTCTCGTCCCGCTCATCAATTGGCGTATGTTCTTCATGGCGTGGAAACTGAGTGCCGACTATGCCGCCGTAGCCTCGCTCCAGTCCGATGCCGAGCGCGACGCCTGGCTCGCGACGCAGTCCGACCCCGATAAGGCCGCCGAGGCCCTCCGCCTCTTCGCCGATGCCCAGCGTCTCCTCAGCCGCATGATGTCCGAGCGTCTCACTGCCGCCCATGCCGTCATAGGGCTTTTCCCCGCCAATAATGTCGGCTCAGACGATGTGGCTCTCTTCGCCAATGAGGCCCGCTCTTCCGAGGTTGCCCGTTTCCATTTCATGAGGCAAAACAAGCCCAATGCCGACGGCCATACGCTCTCCCTCGCCGACTATGTCGCCCCAGCTCCCTACGCCGACCACGTAGGCCTCTTCGCCGCAACGGCCGGTGCCGGCCTTAAGCAGTGGACGGATGCCATGAAGGAACAGGGCGACGACTATTCCGCCATTATGTGCCAACTCCTCGCCGACCGCCTTGTCGAGGCCCTCTCCGAGTGGCTCCATTTCCAGGTCCGCACTTCCCTGTGGCCTTACGCCCCGTCCGAGGTCTTCTCGCCGTCCGAGATTCTCCGTGGCCATTATCAAGGTATTCGCCCCGCCATCGGCTATCCCATCTCCCCCGACCACTCCCACAAGCGTCTCCTCTTCAGCCTCCTCAATGTCGAGACGCAAATCCCCATGAAGCTCAACGAGTCGCTCATGATGGAGCCCGCCTCTTCCGTCTGCGGTTTCTATATCGCCCATCCCTTCGCGACCTATTTCTCCGTCGGCCGCGATGCCCCGCAAGAGGTCTGACCCGTCGCCCCGCGCCAAATTTCCTGAGCATCGCTCTTGCCGTTCACGAAAAAGATTGTAACTTCGCAACGTCTTTCAAGGGCTTGCCCCTCTGAAAGACGATTCCTAAGCCATCCCTTGACTTAGAAATCGGGCCTATAGCTCAGTTGGTTAGTAGCATCTGACTCATAATCAGAGGGTCCTTGGTTCAAGCCCAAGTGGGCCCACCTCTCAAAAATCTTCGCCACCCGTCGTGACAACCGTCCCGACGGGTGTTTTTGCTTACTTCCTACCCCGTGTCACAAAACAAAGAACAAGTCTCAGATCCCCTCGGCATGGCGCTCCGTGCCTATCAAGACGGCGACACTAATGCCGAAATCATCGTCCATGCCAACGGCTTCGACGACGAGGTTTGGCCCGCCGAGCTCTTTTTCCAAGACTCCCAAAGCCTCCAGTGGTACGCCAAGAGGGCTCTCCGCATCGCGCGTGGTCGAATCCTCGATGTCGGGGCCGGCGCTGGCAGCCACTCCCTCATCCTCCAACGCCAAGGCTACAATGTCGAGGCGCTCGAGATTTCTCCCCTCGCAGCCGATGTCATCGCCGACCGTGGCGTCAAGAAGGTCATCAACGCCGATTTCTTCTCTCTCCAGACCCAACGCCGCTACGATACCATTCTCTTTCTCATGAATGGAGTCGGCATTGCCGGCCGCCTCGCCAATCTCCCCAACCTCTTCGCCAAGTGCCGTGAACTCCTCGCCCCCGATGGCCAGATTATCATGGACACCACCGATTTCTCCAACGTCTACTCCGAGCTCGACTTGCCAACGCCCACCGACCGCTATGTCGGCGAGGTCCTCTATACCTGGGAGTTCCAAGGCCAAAAGTCCGAACCCTTCTGGTGGCTCTTTGCCGACCCCGACACTCTCGCAGCCGAGGCCTCCAAGGCTGGCTTCGTCCCGCAGCTCGTCGCCCAAAACGACGACTACCACGAGTTCCTCTTCCGCATGACGCTCAAAGACTAAATAACTCCCCTCAAAAACACCCCCCCTCTGCCATGCCCATCGACATCTTCACCGACAAAAAACTCCAAATCTTCGACCTCGGCAACGTCCTCTATTCCGTCGATGCGCGCCTCTCGTTCGCCGCGCTCCAACGGCTCGGAATGCCCGCCTTCGAAGGCCCAATCAGCAATAGCCACGCCGCTTGCGGCGATTTCGCTCTCTATTCCGACGGCAAGATCTCTACCCCCCAGTTCTACGATGCCGTCCGCCGCGTCTGCCATGTTCAAGCCACCGACGCTCAGATCCGCGACGCATGGAACGCCATGCTCATCGGCTTCCGCCCCGATGCCCTCCAGCAAGTCCGTCAGCTCCGCCAATCCGGCTACACAGTCGTCCTCCTCAGCAATTGCAACGACCTCCACGCCGACCTCGTCCGCCAGCAATACCCCGGACCCGACAGCTTCGACTCCCTTTTCGACAAGGTCTTCTTCTCCCAGGAGATACACATCAGCAAGCCCGACCCCCGAGCCTGGCAACTCGTCCTCCACGAGATGAACGCCCAACCCGCCGACGCCGCCTTCTACGACGACTCCCTACTCAACGTCCAAGCCGCCCAAGCTCTCGGCATCGCCTCCCGCCAAATCATCTGAAAAACCTATCTCAACATTTCTACCACCTCCCCGCCCCTCCCCGCTCACACACAGTTCGCCTCCCCGCGTCACACAGACCACATCCCTCCCCCACGTCCAACCCCGTGCTGGCCCGCAGGGCCATACTTTCACTAACCTGGTACACACGCGCAGCGGGTGTGCCACAGCGGCTCTTCTTGCCAGTTGCCTGACGGAAATCTCATGGCGCGGATGTCGACCATAGGGAATTGGGCAAGCAACGACTGGATGTGTTCAAGCATATCGTTGTTCGGAGAAACTACATCAACGAACCATTTGATTATGCAGATGTCAAAATATATGCGTTTGGGGGATACGTTGGAGCTGATCCACTTACCAGTCAGTTTCCGTGGTATCATTGGACAGATGGCATTCTCTTTATTCCACATGCGGGCATGATGGCAACAAGTATTGCGGGTCAGTGTCACAACGGTTATCCAAGAAGTGAATACAGGCGCCGTCAGTCCGAAGTGTGCGGCAATCTTCTTCCGAATTGTGTTGCTTGCCAAGTTCTCAAATATGCGTGTGACAACCCCAAGGGGTAGTATCTCTACGAGAATCCATGCCGGCGGGTAAGGGTCGCTGTATTTATCTTTGAAATGCTGGATAAACTCCTCTTTTGACTTCTTCAGTTCCTTGTCAACCAGCTCTTGTGTCCGTCTGAATCTGTCTCTATTGGCAAATACGGTTTCGTCTGTCATCCAAAAAATATTGCCAGTCTCTTGCGCCACAATGTTTGCCAGAGTGCTTCGCAGAGCAATCTCTACCTTTTCTATCTCATTGAACAGCAGAAGGCGAAGTTTCTTGTCGAAGCGATATAGATTAAGAGCGTCCTGGAATTTACTTCCTGGCTTGAAACGGTGTTCTGCCTTGGGTTGGCTAAGGAAAGGGAATGTATATGCGCTCAGCCTATAATAACCGATGCTACGAATATAGTGGGCAACTCTCTGAGGACTATCTATTTCGAGCCCTCTCTCACGCAGCTGCTCTACCATGTCTTCCGGCTGCATGAAAGACTTATTGAACGGAATACCCATAACGGTATAAAAATAAAACGACCCCCGATTTGAGCATCGTTGAGAGGCTTGGGGGTTCTGGTAATGCAAATATACGACATTTTTTTGAGATGCACAGATTCAAGGGGGAAACCACGGCTATTCCTTTCACATCATCAATTCATCATGAGTAACGGCTTCCCTCACCGCTCACACCCCGCCCCGGCCCGCAGGGCCATACCTTCACTAACCTGGTACACATGCGCAGCGGGTGTGCCCGCCCGAAATCCCAGCAGCTCCTCCCGCCCCAAATCCCACCAGCCCCGCCCTAACCTCGTATATTTCAACAATTTTTACGCTTTTACCACCGCCCGCACATTGCGCGACGCGGTTTTTTTAATAACTTCGCACCCGATTATTATCCCGAAATGCGGGGATAACCATGCTCCAAGGGTGAGCCGGCGCGGTTGAAGTTGGACAAAAGGCGCGCACAAGGCTCTGATGCAACCCTCGGACAACGTGGCTAAAACCGCGACAATGCTAATAATTAGTCTCTAAAATTTTCAAACAAAAGACTGTGGACACACTAAGTTACAAGACCGTGTCGGCCAACAAGGCCACCGTCAATAAGCAGTGGCTGCTCATCGACGCTACGGATCAAATCCTCGGTCGTCTCGCCTCTAAGGTCGCTAAGACGCTCCGCGGTAAAAACAAGCCCAATTTCACTCCCCATGTCGACTGCGGCGACAACGTCGTCATCATCAATGCCGACAAGGTCAAGCTCACCGGTAACAAGCTCCAGGGCAGGATCAAGTACTCCTACTCAGGTTACCCAGGCGGCCGCCACGACAAGACCATGGGCGAAATCCTCGAGAAAGACTCACGCCGCCTCATCGAGCACGCCGTCAAGGGTATGCTCCCAAAAAACAGACTCGGCGCTAAGCTCCTCAGAAATCTCAAAGTCTACAAGGACGAGAACCACGAGCAAGAGGCTCAGCAGCCAAAAAAGATTGACCTTAACGAGATTTACTAATGAGCGCAGAAGTCACCAACGCCCTCGGCAGAAGAAAAGCAGCTGTCGCACGTGTTTACCTCACCGCAGGTAAGGGCGAAATCAAAATAAACAACAGGGATCTCTCTAACTACTTCCCCGACAGCACACTCCAGTTCATCGTCAAGCAGCCCCTCGCTACCCTCGGCGTCACCGAGAGCTACGACATCAAGGCCAACCTCGACGGCGGCGGCATCAAAGGTCAGGCTGAGGCCCTCCGCCTCGCTATCGCACGTGCCCTCGTCAAAATCAACGCCGAGGACAAGCCAGCCCTCAAGGCTCAAGGCTTCATGACACGCGACGCTCGCGTCGTCGAGCGCAAGAAGCCTGGTCAGCCCAAGGCCCGCAAGAAGTTCCAGTTCAGCAAGCGTTAATACCGCCTGGAACAGTGAGTGTTTAGTATCTAAATCGGAAGGACGCAAGGCGGCATAAACATCATAATCCCCTCGCCTACCCTCCGGTTGACGAAACAGAAGGTAAACCCCAGAAAAATAGACAAGAAAATGTCAAGAACAAGCTTCGATCAGCTTTTGGACGCAGGCGTTCACTTCGGACACCTGAAGCGTAAGTGGAACCCCGCCATGAAGCCGTACATCTTCATGGAGAAAAACGGAATCCACATCCTCGATCTTCACAAAACAGTAGCGAAAGTAGACGAGGCCGCTGAGGCCCTCAAGTCCATCGCTAAGTCCGGTCGCAAAGTCCTCTTCGTAGCCACCAAAAGGCAGGCCCGTGACATCATCGCCGACAAGGTCGGCGCTGTCGGCATGCCTTTCGTCGTTGAGCGCTGGCCGGGTGGTATGCTTACCAACTTCCCTACCATCCGCAAGACCGTCAAGAAAATGGGTTCGCTCGAGAAACTCATCTCAGACCCCGTCTTCAATAGCCTCTCCAAGAGGGAGAGACTCCAAATCACTCGCCAACGCGAGAAGCTCAACAAGAACCTCGGCTCCATCGCCGACCTCAACAGGCTTCCCGCTGCTATGTTCGTCGTCGACGTAACTAAGGAGCACATCGCCGTCAAGGAGGCCAACCGCCTCTCCATCCCCGTCTTCGGCATGGTCGACACCAACTCCAACCCAGCCGACATCGACTACATCATCCCCTCCAACGACGACGCCTCCAAGTCCATCGAGCTCATCGTCGACATCATGACCCAAGCTATCCGTGAGGGTCTCGAGGAGAGAAAGGCCGAGAAGCTCGACGACAACGAAGAGCAACCCAAAGAGAAGAAGCAAGCTCCTAAGACCGGCGCTCGCAAGGCTCGCAAGGTCGAGGCTCCCGCCGCTGACGAGGCCGCTGCTCCTGCTCCCGAGGCAGAGTAATTTTAGCCCGAACTTCTAATTCATAAAGACGCCCGCGCCATCGCCCTGCCCAGGCTCGGCACTGCGCAGGGCGTCTTTTTCCTTGCATCTTTTAACGTCAAATTCCCATAAAAGCATAATCACATGGCAATCACAGCACAAGACGTCAAGAAACTTCGCGACCTCACCAACGCCGGCATGATGGACTGCAAGAAGGCCCTCACCGAAGCCAATGGCGATTTCGACCGCGCTCGCGACATCCTCCGCGAGAGAGGTCAGCTCGTCGCTGCTAAGCGCGCAGACCGCGAGGCTAAAGACGGAGTAGCAATTGCTAAAGTTTCCGAAGACGGCAAGCACGCAGCTGCCATCATCCTCAATGCCGAGACCGACTTCGTCGCCGCAAACGACAAGTTCCTCACCCTCGCCGCTTCCATCCTCGACCTCGCCATCAGCGCTAAGCCCGCAGACCTTGAGGCCCTCAAGGCCCTCGAACTCAACGGCCACACCGTTGCCGAGAATGTCAACGAGCTCACCGGCGTCATCGGCGAGAAAATCGACCTCTCCGCTTATCAGCAAATCGACGCCGAGTCCATCGCTTGCTACGTCCACAACAAGAAGATCGCTGCTGTCGTCGGCTTCAACGAGGCCATCGACGCCGAGGCTGGCAAGAAGGTTGCTATGCAGGTCGCTACCATGGCTCCTGTCGCTATCGACAAGAGCAGCGTCTCCCAGGAGACCATCGACCACGAGCTCGAAGTAGGCAAGGAGATGGCTCGCAACGAGGGCAAGCCAGAGAACATGCTTGAGAAGATCGCTCAGGGCCGCCTCGCCAAGTTCTTCAAGGAGAGCACCCTCATGGAGCAGGCCTTCTTCGCAGGCGACGGCGACGAGAGCAAACTCTCCGTCGGCCAATACCTCGCCTCTGTCAGCAAGACCGTTAAGCCTGTCGCAATGATTCGTCTCTCCCTCGCGTAACGATTCAGTTCCGATAAGCTATTCCATAAAACGCCCCCGCTGGTCACAACGCCGCGGGGGCTGCTTTTTCCCCTTCACCAAACCATACCCACTTGCCTCCCTTCGCCCCCTCCCGCGTCACACCCAGGACTGGCCCGCAAGGGCCATACCTCAGTAACAAGTTACGCACGCGCAGCGGGTGTGCCAGGCCGAAAGCGCGGCAGTTTCACCCTACCTGAGAGTCAGCGTGTGCCAGTTCAGATAGCGCAGCGACAGTACCCGGTGCGAAATACTATTCACACAAGCTCTAAATGAAAGAGCAATGATTACCAAAATGGCATGTTCTTTGCATATACTCTTCGGATACAGCAATAATCAATAACTTTGCGTATTCAAAAACCAACCCGAATCTCATGCAAAAAGTATCACTCAGAACGCTCTTGACTTTTGCCGTCGCAACCGTCGCTGCAGCCTTCACAACCTCTTGCCTCGATGACGACGATACGAAAGTCGACTTCAACTTTACCGTACAAGGCTACGTAATCCAAGGAAAGGACGCCAACAACGCGCGTACCTACTACCCCTTCATTGCCGTCTCTTCAAACTATGAGCAGTTCAAGCTCGAAAAGGTAACAATGAAGAACGACCGCCTCTCTCTCCCATTCGAGAACTTCAACGATTGGACCTTCCAAACCATTGAGAATCAGAACATCTACACCAACGAGGACACCGTCAAGCTCAATGGCACCTATACCGTCACTGCCCTCGCCACGTCAGGCGAGTCGCAATCCACCCAGCTCAAGATAAACGTAGCCGAGAAGGACACCCTCGCTCCCGTCCGCCCCTCAAAGCTCCTCTTCAACGATGGCTCCATCGCCGTCCGGATGCCCGTCGACACCAATGCCGTCGCTTACGGCGTCATCGTCGCCCCATTCGATGCCGGCAAGAAGCCCGAGAGAATGAGTGCCGTCCTCAAGATTCCACAAGTCCTCAGCTATAACAGCGACACCACAGAGGTCTCCTTCAGCGTCCAATTCTACCGCTCCACCCTCTCACCAACCATCGCCGGTGCCGAGGTTCGAGCCTTCGCCATGGGCAAGTCCAGCCTCTACTCCGAAAGCGACACCTCCATCGTCATCACTCCCACCGAATAGCCGCCACCGGCAACCCCAATAACACCAAAACAAGAGGCGAGACCCGGATTCCCCCAGGTCTCGCCTCTCATTTTGCTTTGTCCTTCTCCCTACACCTTATACTTGCACTCCACAATTGCGGACGTGGCGTCGAACTTCACGGACTTCAACTCCAACCGTTCAAGGGTCTTGCGCAAGCTCTCTATCTTGTCCAAGTGGATAATGAGTTGGTTCTCGGGCGCTTTGCTCACAAACGGAATCGACGAGAACAACTCCAATGCGCCATTGGCTATCAAGTTAAGACCCGTGCCGCCATCGTACTTTAGGAGTACGTCAGTCCCGTCAATCCTCTCGACCTTGATGTCCAGGTCGATTGTCTTATCCCCCAAAAGTGGGACATTGAAAACGACGCCCAATTTGACGGTCTGCTCGTCAACGGACTTTATTTGGAGGTCTCTCTTCACCTTGGGCTTGGCAATCTCTTGCAGCTCCTGGAAGTCAACTATTGCTCTCATCTTTTCTGTTGTGTGTTAGTTTAACAATCTGTCATTCATGGGGGTATGAGGTCGCGAGGAGTGGGCTATCGTCGGTTGTTCTGCTGAGTGCCGATGTGGATTCCCAGCGTCACCGAGATGTTTGTCTGATTCCCGTGCGGGTTTTGGGCAATGCTCTGGATGTCGCCATTGTCGCCCACCACGGAAATCTCCCCGTCTTTCAAGTGTGGGATCACGTTCAGCCGCACTTGCAGGCTCGCCAATGTCTGACGCCCCGCCTTGAAGTATGCCCCCGTCATAACGCCAAAGGCTGGCGAGATTCCTTTGCTGTCATACTTCGTGGCTTTCATCGCCCCAGTGTATTTCGTGTTTGGCGTGAAGTCCACCGTGTTCATCACGAACTCCCCGCCAACAAGTACGCCCATAAACGGACGTACCGCGTTGCGCGAGAAGAATACGCGCCCCGTAAGGTTAAGGTCTATCGCCCTATACGTGGCGTCAAAAGTGCCATATCGGGTCAAGTTTGCCCAAGTCTTCTTGTCGTTATACCCGTAGCTCCGAAATCCCGCCTCCGCGCCAACGCCGATGCTCTGGTTCATCTGGCGCATCATGTCGCCGTATATCACGAAGCCCGTCTTAGCCACGTCGCGAAACGACAGCTCGTCGTCGCCGCGCCCTATCGAGGTCGGTATCGCAAAGCCAATATGTCCGCCCACGTATATCTGCCCAACGTTGAACGTCGACGACCGTGAGGCCGGGACGGGCACGGGTGACGCAAGTTCCAGTTCTTCCGCGTCCATCGCCATGGGCGACGACAAGAGCATGGCAATGGCGACTGCTGCCGCCCAAATCTTTTTCATCACTCTTTGTTTATTGTCTCAATATTGAAAAAACGCTCAGGTGCCACGCCGACAAAGTCGTCTATTACGATGTCCGCAATGGCCGCCACCCGCTCTCGCCCAAAGGTGGTCGACAGACCTACGGTAAGCATCCCCGCCGCACGCCCCGCGCGGATGCCGTTCAGCGAGTCCTCAAAGACGACACACTCGTCCGTATTGCGCCCCAATAGCTCCGCACCCTTGATGAAGCAGTCCGGCTCTGGCTTTGAGCGGGCCGTGAGCTCGGCGGTGACTATCGTGTCAAACAGGGAGTCAAAGTCCGCAATGTGAGCCCTCACGTCGCGCATCTTGTCTTGGTTCGAGCTGGTCACTACGGCCGTCTGTACGCCCTCGTTCCGCAAGGTCATGATGTAGGAGTGCGCGCCGGCTATGTATTTGTACTTCATCTCGTTGGCCTCAAAGTCGTAGAGCATTCGCTCCACTTCCTGGCGGGCCTTCGCGTCGGGGAAGTGCGTGGTCAGTATCTTTTCGAGCGTCATGCCCTTTATCAGCTTCGCAAAATCCGATGTCCCGGGGTGATATTTCTTGCCTATGCGTCCCCAGATTATGTCATATTGGCGTTCCGTGTCCAAGACTACGCCGTCGAGGTCAAATAGTGCCGCAATTCGTGCCATTGTTCTTTTGTTTGTTATGATTCGAGTGTGTTTGTTTTCGTCCTATCCGTTCATGGCGGCGAAGCTCTCTATGAAGGGCTTGTAGGCCGAGAATGGCAGTCGCTCTCCGTCTACACTCATCTCGGCGCGTGAGTAGAAGGGCTCGCGTATCTTGAGCTGCTCCGCAATGAAGGCTTCAAGCTCGTCGTCGCTTTTCTGGGCTATTATGGGGCGTTGAGCCTTTGCGCCCTTTAGACGCGCCGCCAGTGCCAACGGCTCTACTTTTATGTAGATGGTCAGCCCCGCCTTGCGCATCACGTCCATGTTGTCAAAGTGGCATGGCGAGCCGCCACCCGTGGCCACAATCACGTTTTTCTCTTCCGCAAGGCTCTTCAGGGCCTCGGCCTCGGCCTCTCGGAATTTCTGCTCACCCGCTTTCGCGAAATACTGGCTGATGGTGCAGCCTATGCGTTGCTCAACATAGTCGTCCATGTCGATAAACCGCCAACCCATGTCTTTGGCAATGTAGCGGCCTATGGTGCTCTTGCCGCAACCCATGTAGCCAATCAGGAATACCCTCTCCATACCGTGCTATGCCTTTTGGCTTGTTATGTTTTTCAGGGCCTTGCTCAGCTGGTCGGGGCAAGAGGTCCCTTTGTTGCCGCACTTGATGCCCTCAAGCGTCTTGATGACGCTTGCCGCGTCGCGTCCCTCCACAAGGCGGCAGATGCCTTGCAGGTTGCCGTGGCATCCGCCAATGACTTCGGCGTGGAGGATGGTACCGTCTTCGCCAATCTCAATTGTCATCTTTCGGCTGCATACGCCCGTTGGGAAATATTCGTAAGTCATTATGTGTAATTGTCTTTATTATCGTGTAATGAGGATTTTGCCAATCGCGTCCATTTCGCCGTCGCTGCTGGTCATCCAGGCTATGTATACGCCCGTCGATGCCATCCGCCCGTCGTCGCGCCGCCCGTCCCACCGAGCCGTGCCGCCAAGGCTTTCGCCGCGCCACACCCGAGCTCCCGATGCGTCGGTAATGTATATCGTCACGCCGTTCGGTATTTGGTCAATGGTCACGTAGTCCACAGTCCCGCTCAGGCTGAACGGGTTGGGGTATATGCGGGCCGAGCTGAAGTCTTTGCTCGGGGTCGTGGCGTCCGCGTGGTACGAGGCTATGCCGTTTGTCGTGACGAAGAACACTTCGCCATCCTCTTGCCGGATGTCCATGTCCAGCACTTCGTCCGATGGCAGGGGGCTGTTCGAGGCCGTGAAGTGGATTATGGTCTCCGTCCCGTCCGCATTAACGAGGTATACGCCCTCCGACGATGTGGAGATCCATTTCCTGTTTGCCCCGTCGACGCATATCTTGCTTATTCCCACGCCGCTCAATAGGTAGTCGGCCAGGTTTGTCCCGTCGTTGCGAGGCTGCTTTATTCTGTTGAACTCCGCGCGTCCCGTCTGGAGCATCGTCTTGTTGTCTTTCGTCACGAGCAGGCCCGATTGCGTCCCCACCCAAATGTCGCCATTCGCGTCGCAAGCAAAGGCCGTGGCAAGTTGGCTTACCAGTTCGCCCGTCTCCGCGTCTTCCAGTTTTAATGAGCCCACATATTGTGGGTCTTCCTCCACCCCGCGGTTGCTCATGTATAGGTCGTCGTCCCCCGTCTCGGGTGTCCCGTTAATGTTGAATACGGTGAAGTGGTTGCCGCCCATGCCGCTGGTGGTCAGCCATACATTGCCATTGGGGGTCATCATCATCGCCCTGTACGAGTGAGCACCGCCAAACGGGCCGTACGTGTAGGCGTACCATTCGCCGTCCGCCGTCCTGATGTTGAGTCCGCTGTCCACTTCGCAGGCCACGACGTACAGGTTGCCGGTCTTGTCCATCGTTATGGCGTCGGTGCGGGTGTACCATTTCCCGCCAAAAATGTCTTTAAGTGTTGTGTTCGCGGCTGTGTATTGCTCCCCAAGGGTGTCGCCCTCTACGCGGAATACGCCCGTGCCCCATGTCGAGAGGTAAACCTCGTTCTCGTCCTTAGGGTTCGAGGCAAAGAAGCACGGCTCGCGGCTGTTGGACCAGCTCTTTGTGTATTGTTTCCACTCTCCATCGCGCAAGATGCTCATGGCCGCAGGGTTTCCCTGGTTGTTATATGCGGCGCTGCGCCCCGGTCCCGCCACGTACATTACGTTCCCAACGGCACAAATCCGCGAGTGGGTGTTGCCCCGAGGGCCGTTGGGCTTATATGAGTGGCCCTCGCCCGATGTCGTCGTCACGACAAGCCCCGCGTTGTAGTCGGCAATCAAGATGTCGCCATGCTTCGTCATGCACCCCTTGCGGAATGCGGGCGTCACCACGGCGTCTTCGGCCTCCTCCTCGCCCACTTGGCTTACCGAGGCCGTCAGTTCCCAATCCGTCCCGTATATCTCAACAGCCCCCGTCCGTGTGATTACCATCTGCCCATTGCTCTCGCTCATGTCGCGAAACTGCGCGATGGTTGCCACTTTCTTGGCCTCGTCGCCCACAATTTTCCATATCGCCGCGTTGCTGCCCAGTGTGCCAATGGCGGCAAATATTGTGTCGCCCCGCGATTCGAGGGCTATCGTCTTGCCTTTGGGCTGGCTCATCAGCTCCCATTGGCTCACGTCTTCCTGTATTCGGCTGTCGCTCTTGGCGCGGTATATTCCGCTGGCCGTGGCGGCATATATGTGTTCGCTTGTCAAGGCCACGTCCGCCACGCTTATCCCCGTGCTTGTCACGCTCCATGTGGAGCGTATCTCGTCGCGGCGCAAGTCCAATTCAATAATGCCGCTGCTGAACCCCATGTAGCAGAATCGCCCCCAGGGCGTAACGCTGTTTATGCTCTTGTTCGTCAGCCAGCTGTTGAGGCGCAGCTCGGGAATGGTCGACGTGTTGCGGTCCTCCAGGTCAATAACGTCAATGCCGCCGTCGGTATATCCCACCACGAGGCGGTCGCCGTTTGCGCCTATCGCCGTTATCCCGCCTTGGCTCAGGTAGTTGATTCGCGTCAGGGTCTGCGTCAGCCCCTCGTCCGTGTCGCGCACCAGGAGGGCTTGGGCGTTGCCCGCAACAAGCCGTCCACCCACAACTGTCGCCATTGTCGTGCCGTCCAGCGACGCGTGCGATGTCCATTGCGCATGCGCGCCCGTGGCAATGACCATGCTTGCGGCCATGAGTGCGGCGAGTCGTCTCATCGTTTCTCGTTCAGGAATTTTGCCAAGGCGCGGACTGCTTTGCCGCGGTGGCTTATCTCGTTTTTCTCTCCCATCGTCATTTGGGCGAATGTCCGCCCCCCGAAGTCCATGGGCTGGAATATGGGGTCATACCCGAAGCCCTCTTCGCCACGCCGTTCGGTGGCAATCGTGCCTTCACATACGCCCTCAAACACCGTCTCCGAGCCGTCTGCGTCAATGAAGGCTATCACGGTGCGAAATCGTGCCGTGCGGACGGGTTGGCCCTCCAGGGCGGCAAGCAGCTTGTCCATGTTGCGGTTCGGGTCGCACTCCGGCCCCGCATATCGGGCTGTCATTACGCCCGGCGCGCCGCCCAGCGCGTCAACTTCGAGGCCGGTGTCGTCCGCAAAGCAGGCTTTGCCGGTAAGGCTGTATAGGAATCGGGCTTTTATCAGGGCGTTGCCCCTGAGGTCTGTGGCCGTCTCGGGAATGTCGGCCGTGACGCCGGCGTCGTCAAGGGTCAGGAGGGTGTATCGTTCCGTCATGTTCGCAATCTCGGCCGCTTTGTTGCGGTTGTGCGTTGCGAACAACAGAGCCGGTTTCGTGTTTTCAGTCATTGTTTGGTGGAAAGGGGTCTCTCGTCGGCAAATATCGGAATTATTTCGTTAGCCTTTAAGTATGCCCTCCGTCAAGATGACGCTAAATCCCCCGTGCCATAAATATTCCCCTCGCTCCACATCTCCACGGATATTTCTTTTACATCCTCAATTCATCATGAGTAACGGTCTCCCCCTCCTGTTCCAACCTCCGCTGGTCTGAAAGGCCGTACCTCAGTAACCGGGTACGTACACGAAGCGGATGCGCCAGGCCGGAAGTCCAGCAACCACATTCCGACCATATCGCCCCAGCGGATGCGCTTGAGATATTGCTCGCCAGGTGGTCTAAAAGAAAGAGCCGTGCCCACTTCTCGAATAAAAGAGACAATTCGTGTATAGTCTACAAAATTTCTCTATATTCGCTACACGAATGGTACTGTACTAATCGCACTGCTTTGCTGATAAGTTTAATCAATACTAACTGTATGAAGAAGTTATTGTTACTAAGTGTTGTTCCTTTGCTCTTCTTTTCGTGTTCTGAAGAAGGGTCTGAGATTTTGGAGGACACGGATGCCGCTTTTGTGGCTGTCGGGGAAGACGACAGGGTGTACGATAAGGGCGACGAAGTCGTGTCTCCGTATGTTTTCGAGGCTCCAGTGCAAGGACAAGGGCAGAACAAGTCTCTTTCCGTGTATACTGATGCGGGGCGTGTCTGTATTGATGGCCAGTGGTTTAATACGGTAATCATCGGTAACTAAAGGTGGATAACAGCGGACTATACAAATTTAATTGAGTTCCCAGACGACATGAGCTTGTGGACTGCACCCGAGAATTTCCGAGGGCGTTTGGGCAATGATGATAAGGATTTGCCATTGTTCGACCAGTTCAGAACTACTGTAGGAAAAGGAGTAAAGACCAGGTATTACGTATACAAGTCCGCAATGTACTTAGACTCCTTGTTGCAAAACGGTGAGCTTGTTGAGCGTGTCAACTTAGTTGGTCAATATGTGGCAACAGACACTTGGCACATTCCTTCTTTTGAGGAGGAAGGCGTGTTGGTCGGTAATCTTTCTGTAGCAGAGCAGATTCATTATCTTAATTTAGAAGTTACTGGGCATTGGTATCACGAAGTCGTTTTAACTCGCAATTCTTCAACTAAAAAATGGGAGTCGGATATTTTTAAGCATTTAATGGCCACCAATTCCTCCTGCCACTGGAATAGAGACTTTATCCCCAATAATCAAACTGGTGGTGGGTTGTATGGAACTTGGTGTATAACAGCTGTGGACAAGGAGACCTATAATCCAATTCGAACATTTTATCATCAAGATCTGGAACCAATTTTGCCTATTAGGCTTGTTCAGACTGTGGCTTATAAATCTAAGGCGTCTACAAAATAAAACATAACGCCATGATCCGCTATCTAACTCTACTTTCCGCCCTACTCTGCTCACTCGTCTGCTCTGCCCAGTCCTATACGCTAACTGAGGACGATGTCATCATTGAGGGCGACCGCATTGTCGCCTACAAAGGTGCCAGAGATGCCTTGAACCAATATATAAACCGCATCATTATCCCAAGCAAAATTGGCGGGAAGGAAATCAAGGAGATAGGAGCAAGGAGCTTTGAATATCAAGCAAAATGGAAGCTTCAATCGGTTGAGATTCAAGAAGGTATAGAGAGGATTGGAGCACGTGCTTTCCAGCAAAATTCTATCTTCGAAATCTCCCTACCCGGCTCTTTGCAGACTATTGGAGACTCCGCTTTCTATATGCAGCGGCAGGAATATGGGGTGAGGCGTTACATAGAGCTCCTTGATATTCCCGACATGGTTACGAGAGTCGGACGCTCCGCTTTCGAGGATTGCTACATCAAGAAATTGCGTCTCGGTTCGTCCTTGAAAGTTATTCTGACTGATGCCTTCTCGTTCAATTATCTTACCGAAATTGAACTGCCTGAGGGGCTGGAAAAAATTTATCCGAACGCCTTTATTGGAAACGAGATTAAGAAATTCAACATCCCTGCGTCGCTGAAATATTTAAGCGGTTTCGCGGGCAACGGCACGGAGATTAACGAACTGCAAATACCGTCTACCGTCGAAGAGGTTGGCGATTCGGCGTTTGCCGAAAACAAAATCAGTAAGGTGGTTCTGCATTCAAAACTTAGACGCATAGGTAAGCACGCATTTTCGTACTGCGATATGACCGGCGATCTGTTCATCCCGGCGTCTGTCGAGTCCATCGGACCTTACGCCTTTTACGCCTGCGGATTTAAAAATCTGCAATTTGCTGAGGGCATCACGTCGGTGGACTATGCCGCTTTCTCTAATTGCTATGTCGAGAATCTGATTCTGCCGTCAACCATCACAACCATCGAGGACTATGCTTTTGCCCATTCGCTACATTACAGCTGCATCAATTGGGAAACGTCAGGTACGTTCGTGCGCGAAGGTATCTCGCTGTCAGGCTCGCTGAAGAGGATTGGCTCCTTTGCGTTCGGGCAATCGCAAGTCCGCTCCATCTCTTTGACTGGCAAAGGTTTGGAGGTGGCCGACGATGCTTTTAATGCTTGCAGCTACATTAAGAAAATCACTATCGGCAAGGGCGTCGTCAGCATTGGGCAGAGCGCTTTCGGTGCGGACGATATTCTCCATTCTTGGACCATCGACTTGAAGGACGCCGTAGACTTGAAACTTATCAAGCCCGGCGCGTTCAACGATGTGAATATATATAACACTTTCGACCTGCCCGAAAATGGCACGTGGTACTCCTACGACACCGATCCCAGCAAGCCTGACCCAAAACCAACAACGCAAATATTCGACGCGACACGTGGCTACGTCAATACCGACCTCGCGCCCCTGGTGCAAGTGCCAGCCGATGCCGACGCTGTCCTTGAGGTCTACGACATCATGGGACGCAAACACGGTGTCAACGAAAATCTTGCCCCAGGCGTCTATATCCTAAAAACCGCAAAAACCTCCCGCAAGGTCATAGTCCCCAACTCGCCCAAATAGCCATTACCCCACAAAACAAAAGACACCCCCACGACATTTTAGCCGTGGGGGTGCTCTTATTTTTGGTGTGACGGGTTCTCTTAGAAGTTAGAGTAGGAGAGCTTGACGTCGGGACGGGGGTTGGCCACGAAGACGGGAACGCCGGCGCTGTTGGAGATGATGGTCTGCTCGTATGCGCCGAGGAGGTAGTCGTGGAACGCAATGTCGCGGGTGGTCGTGATCATGATGATGTCCATGTTGTTCTCCTCGCAATACTTGAGGGACATCTTGAGGAAGGACTCCTTCTCGTCGGTCCATACAGACTCGCAGTCGATGTTGAGGTCCTCAAGGTAGTGCTTGCAGAAGTTCATGTTCGCGCGGGTTGGGTTGTCGAACATCGGGCCATTGCCTTGCTGGCCGAGGAAGACGACCTTCAGCTTGCCAATGTAGCTGAGCAGGGGCATCCATTTCAGCTTCTCTTTCGTCTCCAGCTTGTAGTCGACGGGGAAGAGGACGCGGATGGGCTTCGAGTACTCGGGGTCCTTCTGGACGATGAGGTAGGGCACGTGGCATCCGACGATGACCTTCAGCGCCCAGCTGCCCGTGATTTTCTGCATGCCCTTCATGCCGTGGGTACCCATGACGACGAGCGAGCTGCCCTCTTCGTCTACGACCTCGTTGATGGTCGTGAAGATACTGCCCTCGCGGACAATGTAGCGGCATGATATGTTCTCGTCCTGAGCCACCTGTGCTACTACGCCGTCAAGGCTCTGTGCCGCCTCGGCGTTTTGGGACTCTTTCTTTACGATGTGCAGGAGGACAACCTCCGCTTTCATGTTTCGTGCGACTACCGCTGCGTGCTTTACTGCGCAGTCAGCCTTCTCGGTGAAGTCGTAGGGTACAATGATATTCTCCATGGAAGCTAACTTTTTGTTATCTGCTTAAGAGTTAAGGGTTGTAAATTTTGGGTCTTAATTTTTGTGGAAAACACCTATGCTGGTGGACTACGCTGTCGCCATCATGAGTATTTTCATCCATCTGCATTAAATCTGATTAAAATTACTACTTCTTTAGCGCAAAAAAAAGTAAATTGCGGGAAATTATCAACCTGATGCCACAAATATCAAACTGCGTTTGGCGGTCGTCCGCCCTGGCGGCGTTTTTTTGCTTGACGCTATCCTGTTCGCAGAATACCGAAACTCAGCAGCCCGACGTTTTCCGCGTCCCCCAGGCTATGCTCGACGGCGCACATCCCGACACGGCCGTGAGCTTTAGCCGGCGATATATGCGCATGGCGTGGGATGTCGTCCCCTCTTTTGAACCCACATATACCGTTACACAGATTTCCGCCTCGGGCGATACCATTTTCAGCGCCGAGACCAGCGACACCTGGTTCGCGTTCATGACCAGCGGCGACGCCGTGGGCTCTACGCTGACCGTCCAGTCGGCCTCAGGCTCGTCGTTCCGTGTCGCGACGTCTTACGGGCGCAAGCGAATCCCGGGATGGGTGTGGACTCTTGTCGCCGCCCTCGGCGTGGCCGCTGTCGCGGGTGTGGGCGTGTGGTTCCTCGTCCGTCGCCATAGGCGCGAGCTCGAATTGGCACGTAAACAGCTCAGCGAGACGGAGAGCAATGTCCGCAAGTCGCGCAAGTACGAGTTCGCAACGGTACTCTTCACCGACATTCAGGGCTTCACAAAGATTTCCGCCCATACCGACCCCGAGAAGCTCGTCGACGAGCTGGACCGCTATTTTATCTATTTTGACGAGCTTGTCGAGAAGTACGGTGTCGAGAAGATTAAGACGATTGGCGACTCCTACATGTGCGCCGGCGGCGTCCCCGATGTCGACAGTGCCAACCCCATCGAGGTCGTCCTCGTCGGTCTGGAGATGATCGCCTATATCGAGGAGCGTCGCGCCAGCAAGGAGGAGTTCTGGAACATCAGGGTCGGAATCAACACCGGCCCCGTCATGTCGGCCTATCTCGGCAACATCAAGAAGGTCTTCGACATCTGGGGCGATACCGTCAATACGGCAAGCCGTATGGAGAGCGGCGGCGAGGCTGGGCGCGTCAACATAAGCGAGAGCACTTACCAACGCGTCCGCGACTTCTTCGAGTGCGAGTATCGCGGCAAGATGCCCGTCAAGTACAAGGGCGAGATGGATATGTATTTCGTCAAACGCCTGAAAGAGGAGTATTGCCAACAAGGCTCCACCTGCAAGCCCAACGACGCCCTGATGCGCAAGCTCCAGATTCTCCGTATCCACGATTTCGAGGAGCGTGTCCGCAAGACCATCCTGGCCGACGCCTCCGCCAATGTCACGAGCCGTTTCGACGACATCTTGTCCCGAATCCGCGTCTTGGCCTCGCTGGAGGGCTTCTCCGACGACGAGACAATCATCTGCGGCGTGGCGACAATCTTCTGCTTCGTCCATGCCAATTTCCCCAAGGACACAACCCTATCGGGCAAGAATGGCTCCGAGGCTGTCTTGGCAAAGCTCCACATGTCCGAGGAGCAGCGCGAGGATGTCCGCCGTGTCGTAATCCACCACCAGCAGGGCAAGAACCCCGACGGGCGCGTCGAGGAGGTCATCGCCGACGCCTTCAACGAGGTCTACGGCCGCAAGGACCTCATCCCATGCCTCTTGGCCATGCACGAAGAGGCGGTCAACGTCAAGACCAAGCTCACGACCTTCCTCTCCGCCCATCGCGAGAGGGTCGTTCAGAACACGTTCTACACCAATTCCGCCCGCCATCTTGTCGAGTCGCCAAAGAATAGGCAGATAGAGATTCTCGACGAGTTTATAGCTGGCTAAGCACCCTTTCAAAAGCAATTTGACCACCCTTCAAAAGCCATTCAAACGGCTTTTGAATGGTGGTCTCCTTTTGTCCCGCGCCTCTCCATCGCGAGGGGCGGCCCAACGTTACGAAGTGGCTAAAACGGTCAAGTGGCCGCCAATCTCTCAGACTGACGACCACTTGAATGTTTGTCTCCTCCCGGAGAGGGGAGTCCGCGCGGCTCTCGCTTTAGCTTACGGTCTCCTGGTTCTTCTTGATGCTGTTGTACACTTGGCGCGTGAGGCCTTCGTAGGTGTCCTGACGCGGGTAGATGGGGTCGAGGAACTCCACCTGTACCTTGTGCGGCATGGGGATTTTGCGCCCCTTGGGCATGGCTTGGAACGCCCCTTTTATGGATACGGGGACAACGGGGACGTTCAGCTCCTTGCTCAAGATTGCGAATGTCTTCTTGAACTCGCCCAGTTTGCCGTCTGGCGTACGCGTTCCTTCGGGGAAGATGATGATGTTCTTCTTCTTCTTGAGAGCCTCGCCCATCTTTTGGATTGAGTCCTTAAGATTGCTCATGTCCATGACAATTACGTTGTGCGTGGCGGCCATGAACTTGATGAAGGGCTGGCGGATGTGGTTCTCTTTGGCGTAGAAATAGGTGTTCTTGATGTCGCGGAACTTGAGGAACGACATGACAAAGAGGCCGTCGAGGAAGCTCTGGTGGTTTGGGGCAATGATTACGGGGCCGTCGGGGATGCGGTCCGCGCCCTTGCCCGTAAGCTTGAAGTAGAGGCGGAAGAATGGTTGCGAGAGGGCAATGAAGAGGCGGCCCGTGAACCACGTATGAGGTAGTTTGAGCGTCGTATGCTCGCGCAAAATCTTCTTCCAGTCGATTTTCTCAACCTGAATCTTCGTCTTGCTCTCGGCCACGAAGTCCGCCATGTCGGTCACGTTGCGAAAACGGCTCAGGTCGTCGGTCGTAACGTTGAGGCCAAAGCTCGTGTTGATGAAGACCTGGAGGCCCACCTTGTCGAGCGAGTCGAACGCGAGGTCAAGTTCAATGTGGTCCGTTGGGCGCACGCGGCAGCTCTTCTCCGTCTCGATGTATTTCTTTATAATCTTGTACTCGTCGCTCTGAGCCTCGTCAATCACCTCGGGGGTGGTGTTCTGAGCGTCCACCAGGAGGCTCTTGAGCTTGAAGCGTTGAATCTTGTCGAGCTTGGTGCGCGGCAAGTCGCCGCGGTAAATGCGGATGTTGAAGATCTTCTTATAGGCCGCCGACTCGGCGTTGTATTTGTCGATGACCTCCCACTTCATTTTCTCCTCAATCTGCGCGTCGGACAAGGCGGCGAGCGATGGTTGGGGGACAATTATGGCCACGAGGGCGTCGTCTTTCTCCGTCACGGCCGCCTCTTTCACGAGGGCGGCGAAGCTCTCAAGGTGTTGCTCAATGTCCACGGGGTTGACGTTCTTGCCGTTGGACAAGACGATTATCTCCTTGCGTCGCCCTGTGATTACAACACGCCCTTTGTCGTCAATATAGCCCAGGTCGCCCGTGTAGAGCCAACCGTCGCGGATCACGTCCGCCGTCTCCTCGGGACGGTTGTAATAGCCCTGCATGACGTTCTTGCCGCGGGCGCATACCTCGCCATTGCGAATCTCGACTTCGCATCCCGGTACGGGCTGACCCGATGCGCCCGGCACGATGTCGTCAGGACGCGTGAAGGCAATCATAGGGGCGCACTCCGTCATTCCGTAGCCCTCAAGCACGTCGAGGCCAAGGGTCTTCATGATTTTGGCCACCGAGGGGTCGAGTGCCGCGCCGCCGCACACGAAGTACTTAATCTTGCCGCCCATCTTCTTGCGGACGGAGCTAAAGATGGTGCGCGAGAGCGTACGGCTGCCAATTTTATTGCAAATGTTGTAGAGAAGCCGTGTCACAAAGTGGGCCTCAATCTTCGAGTAGATGCCCTTTGCCAACATGGCGTAGAGCCTCGGGACGCCAATAATCATCCCGACGCCGCCATTGCAGAGCGTGGCCATGAGCTCAGGGGCGCTCATGCCCGGGCAGAAGGCAATGGAGCCTCCCGTGACGAGCGGGGCCACGAGGCTTCCGACGAGCGGAAGGACGTGGTGGCACGGCAGGAGGACCATGGTGCGGATGTCGGGCGTGAAGATGGGTACGCCCTTGGGGGGGCTTACCGACTCCACGTTGACGTAAATATTTTCAAAGGAGAGCATTACGCCCTTGGGGTTGCCCGTCGTGCCGCTGGTGTAGATGATTAGGGCCGTGTCTTGCGGGTGGTAGGTTACGTCCGCCGGCTCGTCGTCTACGGGCTGATTCTCAAGCTCGTCCGTCATGACGGCCACCTGCTGGCGGCCTCCAATTCGGGCTATTGCCTCGCGGGCTGTGGCCTCTGTCTTGGGCGTCACCCATATTGCCTCGGGCTGGCAGTCGCTTATGACGTAGGCCAGGTCGGCGGCCGAGGCTGTGCAGTCTACGGGGACGGCTGTGGCCTCGTTTTTCCAGATGGAGAATAGGGTGTAGACGAAGGCGGGCCTGTTCTCGGCAAAGATTATCACTTTGCCGTGTTTGCTTACGGGTTGAATGGTGGCAAACCGGCTAACCCGGCGAAGAACCTCTTCGTATGAGATTTCCCGTTCGGCGGTCCAAATGGCCGTCTTTTTCTTGTCGGTAATCATTAATTATCTTTTTCGCGCCTGTTGTCTTTAGGTCGATTTTTGTCGTGAGAAGGGGAACGGGGCGTTACGTGCGCGTTTTGTATCCATCGCCCTATGGTCAAGAAAAGGAGTGCGGAATACGTATTTACCGCATTTTTCGCAAAGGTAGTGTTTTTTGCCGCAAGGACAAATGTAGTTAGCTTTAGTTATAACATTGCCTCGGCCGCCCTCATGTCGTCGGGCGTTGTGAGTTTTATGTTGCCGTGTTGCCCAAGGGTAAGGTGGATGGGCTTCCCTGTGGCTTCAACAACGCTCGCATCGTCGGTGAAGAGGGGCGTAAATGGCTGATTATAAGCCGAAATAAGCATCTCGGAGTTGAAGACTTGCGGGGTCTGGATTAGCATTACCTCGCGTCGGTCAATGGCTCTGTTTGAGCCGTCGGACGCTACGAGCCTGACGGATTCGACCGACGGCAGGG
Source organism: Bacteroidales bacterium (assembly GCA_022768325.1). Taxonomy (GTDB): domain Bacteria; phylum Bacteroidota; class Bacteroidia; order Bacteroidales; family Marinilabiliaceae; genus W3P20-009. The sequence goes on along the minus strand of JALEMI010000044.1, from coordinate 27,742 downwards.
CAGGCACGGCAGTCCCGAATGTGTCGGCTTCGGCATAGCATCGGGCAATGGTCTCTTGGCTCACCAAGGGGCGTACGCCGTCATGAACGCCTATCAGACGCTCGCCGCGCCACAGGGCTATGCCGTTCTTGACGCTGTGGAACCGGGTCTCGCCGCCGTTGGCAATGTCGATATTGGGGGCGTAGGAGTGGCGGGCGCACAGCTCGTCCCATGCCGCCCTCTGGGCGTGGGGCAGGACCAGCACAACCCTCATGCCCTCAATTTGGAGAAAGGCGTCGATGGTGCGCATCAAGACGGGGCGGCCGCCGAGGTCGAGAAACTGCTTAGGGATGGCGGCCCCCATGCGTTGGCCACTGCCGCCCGCTACGATTATTGCCAGTTTGTCAGATTCCATTGAGAGAGGGGGTGGCTGCTTATTTCAGAAAAGGGGGTTGTTCATGATGCTGTTGAGCGTAAGACCCATGGTGACAATGCCCAGCGCATAGCCGGCAATGAGCTGGCGCGGCGTATGGGCTTTCTGGTAAAGCCTTGTCCACGCCGTGACGAAAGCGAAGATGAACGCGACGCCCGCCATCATGGCGAAGTCGATGTTATACGCCATTCCCGTGACGCTGATGTAGGAGAGGAATGCGCCCGAGCCGGCGGCGTGGAGGCTAATCTTCCAAAAAATGGAGCACAGCCCGGCCGCCAACAGCAGGAGGCTCTCGCCCAAGACCATGCCAACAAGCGGACGCGGCGTATTATTAGGCGTCAGGAGAAAGAGCGACAGACCCATGACGGCCGCAGTGCATATAAGGGGCCATATCCGCTCACTCCGCGTGGGCATCTGCAAGCTCGACACTTTGCCCCACCACACGAAAAGACCAATCACGACGAGCGGATTGGCGCAAGCGTAGAGCCCTATGTAGAGCAAGACGCTGGTCTTGACGGCATGCGGCATTATGGCGTATGGCGAGACCGTGTAGAGGGTGAGGATGGTGCAATAGATGGGCATGAGCAGCGGGTGGAGAACCACGCCCGTCACCAAGGAGAGCCGGTCAATAAATTTGCCCATCGGCGTGATGTCGTAATTCATAACTGTTTGCGGAGGCGGGCCACGGGGATTCCGAGTTGCTCGCGGTATTTAGCCACGGTGCGTCTGGCTATGTTGTATGATTTCTCATTAAGGATTTCGACGAGCTTGTCGTCGGTCAGTGGGTGCCGCTTGTCTTCGGCCTCGACGGCCTCTTTCAGTACGCGCTTCACTTCGCGTGTCGAGACGTCGTCGCCGTCGGTGTTCTGTATTCCTTCGGAGAAGAAGTATTTCAGGGGGCAGATGCCGAAAGGCGTCTGTGCGTATTTGCTGTTCGAGACGCGCGATATTGTCGATACGTCAAGTCCCGTCTTGTCCGCAATGTCTTTGAGAATCATGGGCTTGAGCTTCGTCTCGTCGCCGTCGATGAAGTAGTCGCCCTGGTAGTCAATTATGGCTTGCATTACGAGGGTGAGCGTGTTGCGGCGTTGCTTCACGGCATCGATGAACCATTGCGCGGACTTAATCTTCTCGCGGACAAATGTTGCGGCGTCGCGCTGCTCTTGGCTCTGGTTTATCTTGTTGGTGTTGTATTCGTGGAGCATCTCCGCGTATTGGCGGCTGATTTTCAGCTCAGGCTCGCCCCGGCGGTTGAGGTGGAATGTTATCTCGCCGTTGTCGTAGTCAATTATGAAGTCGGGCGTCACGTGTTGCGCCTGCCTTGCCGCTCCGCCGCCGTATGCGCTGCCGGGCTTCGGGTTGAGGTGGAGGATTTCGGTCGTGGCGTCGCGGAGATCATCGTCCGTTATGTGGAGCTTCTTGAGAATCTTGTCGTAATGGTGTTTTGAGAACTCGTCAAAGCATACGGAGAGAATGTCCGTGGCCGTCTTTACGGCCTCGATGCTCTGATTGCGGCTGTGGCGCAGCTGGAGGAGCAGGCATTCGCGCAAGTCTCTCGCCCCTACGCCCGAGGGGTCCATCTTCTGGACCTCGTCAAGCACGGCCTCCACCTCCTGGTCGGATATGTCGTCGCCCAGGGCAAACGACGCGTCGTCGGCAATGTTGTCTATTTGGCGGCGCAAATAGCCGTCCTCGTCAATGTTGCCGATTATGAATTTGGCAATCTTCTGCTGTTTCTCGGTGAAGTTGTGGAGCCCAATCTGCTCTTCGAGATGCTCGTAGAACGACGATGCTTCGCTAATGGGGACGCTCTCCCTCTTGTCGTCGTCGCTTTGGTTGTTGGCTTGTAGCTTGTAGGCGGGGATGTCTTCGTTGAGGAGGTATCCCTCGCTGGTGTCGTCGTCGGGCTGTTGCTCTTGCGCGGAGTTTATTTGCGGTTCGGGCGTGTTCTCCTCTTCCTGTCGCGTGGCGGCCTCGTCGATGTCGAGGGCGGGGTTGGACTCCATTTCCTCCTTTATGCGTTGCTCCATCTGCACAGTCGGGATCTCCAGCAGCTTGACAAGCTGTATCTGGAGAGGCGATAGCTTCTGCTGGAGCTTAAGTTGCAGGCTTTGGTTGATGGACATGGCTTTGGGAGTGTAGTATGCCAGGGGGAATTTTTGGCGTTAACTATTGCAAATATAGCGAAAAATTGGTGGGGAGTACGGAAACGGCAAAACGAGCGGCGCGCATTGCCCCATTGTGTTGGGGGCAATGCGCGCCGTTGTGAAAGATTAAAGCCGGTCCGCGGACTTACTTCTTGCCGAAGTAGCGGTTGAAGAGGCCGTAGAAGCCCTTGCCGTGGCGAGCCTCGTCCTTAGCCATCTCGTGGACGGTGTCGTGGATGGCGTCGAGGTTGAGCTCCTTAGCCCTCTTGGCGATGCGGTACTTGTCTTCGCAAGCGCCGGCCTCGGCGTTCATGCGCTTCTCAAGGTTGGTCTTGGTGTCCCAGACAACGTCGCCGAGAAGCTCTGCGAACTTGGCTGCGTGTTCTGCCTCTTCCCAAGCGTAGCGCTTGAAAGCCTCAGCAACCTCGGGATAGCCCTCGCGGTCTGCTTGGCGGCTCATTGCCAAGTACATACCGACCTCGGTGCACTCGCCGTTGAAGTGGGCGTTGAGGTCCTTAATCATCTCCGCGTCGCATCCCTTGGCTACGCCAATCTCGTGCTCGGTGACGAAGTTGATAGCTGCGCTCTCGTCAAGTTTCTTGAACTTGGAGGCGGGGACGCGACACTGTGGGCATTTCTCGGGGGCGGCGTCGCCTTCATGGACGTAACCGCAGACTGTGCAGATGAATTTTGCCATTTTCTGTGATATTTTTTGTGGTTTTTGGGGGAAGTCCCAATTACTTGTTTATCTGTTTGCTTCCGAGCGACTTATACGTATATGGGATCCCAAAGTTATAATGCGCTCGGAATTTATTATTTGTCTAAATAGAAGTCGCTTGTAACGGATTGATATTCATGCGTTAGAGAGCCGTCGGCGTTGAGCAAAGTGAGCTCGTTTTCTGCTGTCGCCGACTTGTTTTCCGCACGGCAAAATTGGCATATCGCGCGGCGTGCGGGCTTCCTCTTGTTGCTGAAGATTGTGGTCTTAATGGCCAGGGCGAGTCCCACCTTCTCGGCTTCGGCTTCGAGGTGACTTGCGGCCTCGGCGGGGACAATGACAGCCATGCGCCCCGTGGGGCTTAGGAGCCTTGCCCCGATGCTCATCAGGGCCGTGTGGCTCAGCCCTACGGTGTGGCGGGCCATGTTGCGCTGACCGTCAGGACATTGGAGTTGGTCGGTGAAGTAGGGCGGATTGCTCACGATGAGGTCGAACGGCTCAGCCGCCTCGAACTCATTGGCATCGGCACACACCACGCCGATGCGCGAGCCGAAGGGGCTGGCTTGGCAATTCTCCACGGCTTGCCCCGCGGCGTCGGGGTCAATCTCCACGGCCGTCACGGTGGCCAATGGGAATCGCTGGGCAAGCATTATGGCCACGAGGCCCGTACCCGTCCCGATGTCGAGGATTCGCGGCGATGTCGGCTCTTCGTCCGCCATTTGGGCTATCGCGCCCAGCAGGACGCCGTCAGTCCCGACCTTCATGGCTGTCCGCTCCTGATGGACTACGAACTGCTTGAAGCGGAAGAAAGTGTTTGATGAGGCCATGACGCGTACATTTATTATAGGTCGCTGGCCATGAGACGTGCGAGGGCCTCGTGGAAATCCCTCTCCGCGGCGAGGGCCTCCTCTTCCGCAGCGTAGAACGTGGCGGACGCTTCGAGAGCCTCAGTGACCGATGCCTCGCCGGCGTTGAGGGCTTTGGTCAGGAGGTCGGTGTTGTCCGTGCGCCCTATGGCGACGCGGAACTCTTGGGCGGCTTGGCGCAAGCGGACAGTCCGTTCCCAAGCGGCTTCAGCCTCAGCACGGTCGTTGGCGCAAGCGGCCTGATGGCGCGACTCGGCAGCCTCGGCGGCAAGGGCGGCGGCATTGCGGGAAGTGCGTCCTCGCCACAGGGGGAGCGACACGGCAACGGTGACGCCCTTAAACTTCTCGTCGTCGGTAAATTCGCCAGCGAAGCCGAAGGTCATCTGCGGAGCGGTCGCCATTCGCATCTCGCGACTCTCGTTTTGAGCCACGTTGCTCTGCGCCGAGGTCGCCATGAGAGAAGGGGTGCGACGCGCGTGCTGGGCATACCATGTCTCAAAGTCCGAAGGCATCCTTACTGGCGCAAAGGCCACCTCGGCATGGGCAATCTCTTTGCCCCCGTTGAGGGCTTTGAGACGGAGGAGAGCCGCATTGCGGTCGGCAGAGGTCAGGGTCAGTTGGCGCATTGTGGCGGCGTATGCCAATGTGGCGGCGTTGGCATCCATCTGTCGGGCATCGCCCGCGTCAAGGCGGCGTTGGACAACGAGGGCTATCTGCCCAATGGCCTCGGCGTGGCGAGACCTCACTTTCATCAGGGCGGCTTGATATGTCGCGTCAATCCAGGCGAGACGCGCCTCAAGGAGAACCTCCTGCCTTGCCGCGGCGTACGATGCTGCGGCAAGTGTGTCGCGGGCGGCCGCCGTCTTGCGCTTTTGGCGGCTCACGACAGACCAGTCGATGGGCTGCGAGACGCTAAAGTCCTTACGCCCTGGCCATAGGTAACCCACTTCGACTTCGAGGTCGGGCATCTTGCCGTCGGCCGCAGTGGCCGCCTTCTCGGCTTCTGTCTCCAGACGGGCGGCGCGGAGTGTCGGGTTGTTGCTCTCTATGGCCGCCAAGGCGTCAGCCTCGGAGATTTGCGCTCTGACGGTCGTCGTGACAACCGTTGCGGCAACCATTGCGGCAATGAGAATTGGGGCTTTGCTCATCTATTTCTTGTTGTGAATAAGGGTGTACATGATTGGGACAATGAACCCGTTGAGGAGGGTCGACGTGACGAGGCCGCCAAGGATTACCACCGCCATAGGGCTTTGGATCTCATTGCCGGGCAGGTCTCCGCCAACGGCGAGCGGCACAAGGGCGAGGGCGGAGGTCAACGCCGTCATCAGAATCGGGTTGAGGCGGTCGGCAGAGCCTCGGGCCACGCATTCGGCAAGGGGCATCCCCTCGCTCCGCATCTCGTTGTATCGGGTTATGAGTAGCATTCCGTTTCGCGTGGCGATGCCGAAGAGAGCGATGAAGCCAATGATGGCGGGAATGCTGACAGCCCCGCCCGTAAGCCATATTGCCACAACGCCGCCAATGAGGGCGAGCGGCAAATTGGTCAGTACGACTGCGCTCTGCACAGCGTCCTTGAATTGGCTGTAAAGCAAGAGGAAAATCACGATGATTGACAAGAGGGAGGTCACGAGCAACACGCGCGACGCCGCCTGCTGGCTCTCAAACTGCCCGCCATACTCGACGTGATAGCCCTCGGGCAAGACGACACTCTCGGCCACGGCCTTGCGGACATCCGCCACGACGCTGGCCATGTCGCGCCCCGCCACGTTGGCCGAGATGACAATCTTGCGGGCCACGTTCTCGCGGTTTATGGTGTTGGGTCCTGCGGCACTTCGCACCTCGGCAAGATTGGCAAGGGGCACTTTGCCCGTTATGCCGTCCACTGTTATGTCGCGAATCTTGTCGGCTGTGGAGCGGCTGTCGGCTTCCACTTTGAGCGTCAGGTCGAAGGCGCGACCCTTGTCGTAGACTGTCGAGACTGCTTCGCCGCCAAGGAGTGCGTCGATGGCCTCGGTCAGGGCGGGCGTCGTCACGCCGTACTTCACCATCATGTCGCGGCGCGGGATTATCTGGAGCTGTGGGCGTTCAATCTGTTGCTCGACATTGAGGTCGGCAAGGCCGTCAATGTCCGCAATGGCGTTCTTTATCTGATTGCCAATGTGGAACATCTTGTTGAGGTCCGTGCCGAAGAGTTTTATTGCCAGTCCCGCTTGCGAACCCGAGAGCATGGCGTCGATGCGGTGCGAGATAGGCGAACCCACTTCGACGCTTACGCCCGGGATGTCCGCCAATCGATGGCGCACGTCGGCCATAAGCTCGGCTTTAGACCGCTCCTTTAAGACGTATGGGGCCTCAATCTCGGAGACGTTCACGCCGAGCGCGTGTTCGTCAAGCTCTGCACGGCCCGTCTTGCGCCCAACGGTTTGAATCTCGGGAATGGAGAGCAGGGCCATCTCCGCCTGGTGGCCTATTGAGTCGGACTCGGCAAGAGATACGCCCGGGACGGTGCTGACGTTGACGGTGAAAGAGCCCTCGTTGAACGGGGGGAGGAAGTTGGAGCCGAGCGTGAAAAAGAGAGCCAATGTGGCGACAAGGGCAACCCCCGTGACCGTCAGGACAGCCTTGCGCTTGCGCAAAGCCCACGACAAGGCGCGTTGATAGCCATTCCGGAGCCATCGCCCTACGGCAGGTTCGCGAGTGTCGGCCTTACCCTTGCCGCCCAAGAGCCAGCTGCAAAGGACGGGCGTAAGGGTGAGAGCCACAACGGTCGACGCCACAAGCGACGTGATGAAAGCCACGCCAAGAGGGGCAAGCATTCGCCCCTCCATCCCCGAGAGGAAGAAGAGCGGCACAAAGCTCACGATGATGATGAGGGTGGAGTTCAAGATTGGGATGCGCACCTCGCGCGACGCCTCGAAGACTACGTCTATCTTCTTCCGCTGCTGGGCCTGAGGCAGGGCGGCGTTCTCGCGCAGGCGTTTGAAGACGTTCTCCACGTCCACAATGGCGTCGTCGACAAGCGACCCTATGGCAATGGCCATGCCGCCAAGGCTCATGGTGTTGATTGTCAGGCCCATGAAGTGGAGCGTCAGGATGCACGTGACGAGCGAAAGCGGGATGGTAAGGAGCGAGATGAGCGTTGTCCGCGCATTCATCAGGAAGATGAAGAGCACCAGCACGACAAAGACGCCGCCCTCTACGAGAGACTTCTTGACGTTGTCGATAGAGCTGCGGATGAAGCGTTCTTGGCGGTAGATGTCCGTGTTCATGACGACGTCGGCGGGCAGCTCGGGACGGAGGGCCTCCAGCTCGTCGTCAATGGCTTGCGAGAGGTCGATGGTGCTGACCGATGGTTGTTTGCTTACGGTAATCATTACGGCGGGCTGCCCGTCGTGCGAGGCTACGCCCGTGCGCGGCTCTTTGGCCCCTATGGTCACTGTGGCGACGTCGGCGAGGGCGAGTGAGCGGCCGTCGGACGTGAGGATGGGTGTCTTGGCCAGTTCGAGAGTGTCGGCGGAGCTTGTCATGCCGCGGACAATGTACTCGTTGCCATGCTCATAGAGCGTACCGCCGGCGGCGCATATATTCATCTCCCGCGTCGCGTCGAGAATGTTGGTAAGCGACACGCCGAGAGCCCTCATGCGCCCAAGGTCGGCAAGAATCTGATACTCCATAACGTCGCCGCCAATGACAGCCACTTGCGCCACACCACCCGTGGCGAGCAGACGGGGACGGATGACCCAATCGGCCATGGTTCGCAAGTCGCGCTGCGACGTGCTGTCGGCGGTGAGGGAGACGAACATCATCTCGCCCAAGATGGAGGACTGAGGCCCGAGCGTCGGGACACCCGCAGCGGGTGGGAGCTGCTCGCGGACCATGGCTATCTTCTCCGTGACGGTCTGGCGGGCTATGTAGACATCGGTCTCCCACTCAAATTCCACCCACACGACGGAGAAGCCCGCCGTGGATGAGGAGCGGACGCGCCTGACGCCCGCTGCCCCGTTGACTGCCGTCTCTACGGGAAACGTGACGAGGCTCTCCACCTCCTCTGCGGCCATGCCCTTGGCCTCGGTCATGATGACCACAGTCGGGGCGTTGAGGTCGGGGAAGACATCCACATCCATGTTGTTGGCCGTGAAAATGCCAGCCACCATGACGAGCAATGCCGTCAGTGCCACCGCGAGCCTATTGGCCAAGGCGAAGCGAATAATCTTGTCAAGCATTGGTCGCGGCGTTTAGTGGTTGTGGGTATGAGCTGGGATGGCGGATGTCGCGCTTGCCACGTGGAGACGGCGTGCGCCGTGGCAAACCACCGTCTCGCCCTCCGCGAGGCCCGACGTGATGAGCGTCCTTCGTCCGTCGCCCCGCCCTGTCTTCACCTCGCGGCGGATGTACGACTCCGCCTCGTCGGCGTTCTTGACGTAGACAAACGTGAGGCCCTGGCTCTCGATGATTGCCTCGTCGGGGACCGTTATGGCGCGTGAGCCACCGTCGAAGCGGAGGAAGACATCGGCATATTGGCCGGCAAAGAAAATCTCCTTGTCGTCGTTGAACTCGAACGTTACGGGGATGTAGGGATTTCCGGGCGTCGTGGCTCTGCCGAACGAGAGGAGACGGCCGCCAAGGTCAGATAGGCTGAAAGTGGTGTCGGACGTCGCGATGCGGAAGTTTGCGCCCTTCACCTTGGCGAGACTGGCAAAGTGGCGCTCGGGGACATCGGCGCGGAGCCTCTTGTGTCCGCAATGCTCAACCACGGCCAGCGTCTGCCCGGCAGATACATACGCCCCCTGCTCTACGTTGCGGCTGACAATGTGTCCGCTCGTGGTGGACTTCACCGCCACGCCTCCGCTTGTCATGCGGCTTGCAGTGGCCTCGTAGGCCGTGCGGGCTGTCTCATATCGCAGCACGGCATCATCGTACTCCTTGGCGGAGATTATTTTGTCGCCTACGAGCGACTTGGCGCGTTCAAACTCCTTCTTTGCGGCCTCGTAGTCGGCCTTGGCTCGCGAGGCGGCATCGCCGTCTTGGAGTGTCTTGCCCGAAATGGTGGCCAGGGTCTGACCCGCGACGACATACGAGCCGTCCGCCAAGCTCTCCCCGACAATGTTGACAAGTCCGGATTGTGGGGCGACAATGGCCGACGCGTCACGCCCTGCCGACTCTATTACGCCGCCGACGCGGAGAATGGTCTCGAAGGGCGCGAGGGCTACTACCTCTGTCGTCATGCCTATCGATGCGGCCTTTGGGTCGGAGAGGTGGACCTCGTCGGGGTCGTGCTCCTCGTGCTCTGCCTCTTTCGGCTCTACCTCATGGTGATGATGCCCCTCGTGGGAACTGTGGTCATGTGCTGAATGACAAGAAGAGACGGCGAGGGAAATGACTAATATGTTGAGAATCTTGTAGATATTCATGATTTCTGCGTTTTTATTGTTTGTGGATACGGAGGGAGAAGTCAGCCGTGCGGCGTCGTATGGTTTTGGCGTCGGCAAGTGGGGACGGTTGATGCGAACGGGCATGGAGGCCCGTTGTTAAGACAAAAACGCGGGAGGCCCTCGTCGGGGCGTACTGTCGGGACTTGTTTGCCCGGCGGCGGCGTCGGTATGTTCGGCGGCGTAAGAAGAGATGTCGGTGGATATGGCGAGAGAGGCCAACCGGGTCTCTATTGCCGCGATGATGATTGTGGATGAAGCGGTGGGTGCGACTTGTTGCTTGGCAACATTGAAAGTCGCATGGGCGAGGCATGGCGAGTCGCTCGCCTCGTGGTTGGCGTCGCAGTCGTCCTCCTCGTCATTGGCGAAACAGGGGACGACAATGTCGCCAGCGGCGCACGAATGATGGTGATGTGGCAAGACGGTGACGACGAGCAGCCCGAGGACTGCTACGAACATCGCGATGTCTATTGCCACGTGTCTCCTCATTCGCTGTATGTGTGTAAATGCGTAAAGAACAAGGTGTTAGGCGTTGATCCTCATGATTTCCTCGGGCGAGATGCGTTTCTCGTAGATTGCCTTGCCCACAATTACGGCCGGCACACCCGCCTCGGCGAGAGCCTCGATGTCCGCCGCGCAGCTGACGCCTCCGCTCGCGATGACGAAGAGGCCTTCCACCTCGTCCATCATCTCCTTATATAAGTCGACGGCCGGGCCTTGCAACATCCCGTCGCGGCTTATGTCGGTGCAAATTACCTTGCTGATGCCCTTGGCGCGATAGGCGGCCACGAAGGGGATGAGGTCCTGAGACGATGTCTCTGTCCATCCTGTGACGGCAATCTTGCGGTCCTTGGCATCGGCACCGAGGATTATTCTCTCGGGACCATATTTTGAAATCCAGCCCTCGAACTCCGACGGGTTCTTTACGGCAATGCTGCCGCCCGTCACCATTGCAGCCCCGCATTCAAAAGCTATCCTGAGGTCGTCGGACGTCTTGAGGCCGCCGCCGAAGTCGACGGTAAGGCTCGTGTGTCCGCAAATCTTCTCAAGCGTCTTGTGGTTGACAATGTGGCCAGCCTTTGCGCCGTCGAGGTCGACAACGTGGAGGCGCGAGACGCCCCAGTCTTGGAATTGACGTGCCACTTCGAGAGGATCCTCGTTGTAGACCTTTTTCGTGTCGTATTCACCTTTGCTGAGACGGACGCACTTGCCGTCGATAACGTCTATTGCCGGGATTATCTGCATGGAAATCAGAGGTCTAAGAAGTTTTTGAGGATTGCTTGGCCAATGTCGCCGCTCTTTTCGGGGTGGAATTGCGTCGCTATGAAATTGTCTCGCATGAGGGCGTTGCTATAAGGGACGGTGTGTGTCGACGTGGCAATGGTGTATTGGCATACGGGGGCGCAGAAGCTGTGGATGCAATAGACGTATGCACCCTCCATGTCGGGCGTGAAGAGGGGGGCTTTCACGTCGTGGATGCTGTTCCACCCCATTTGCGGGACTTTAAGGTTGTCGGTGTTGGGCGAGGGGATTGGGAATCGCTGGACGGGGATGTCGAACACTCCGAGGCAGTCGGTGTCGCCCTCTTCGGAGTGTGCGCAAAGGAGCTGCATCCCGACGCAGATGCCCAAGACGGGCTGTTTGAGAGAGCGGATTACGTTGTCGAGGCCTTTCTCGCGGAGATATGCCATGGCTGTCGAGGCCTCGCCCTGCCCCGGGAAGATTACTTTGTCGGCATTGCGGAGTTCGTCGGGCGAGTCGGTGAGGTTGGCTGTCACTCCGAGCCTTTCGAGGGCGTTGATGACGGAGCGGATGTTGCCTGCGTTATATTTTACGACTGCTATGTCCATCGGTGCGATGCAGTGTTATGAGGTTGTTTTTGGCAAAGATAAGAAATATGCGAAAGTATGGGAAAAGCAAAGAGCCGTTGCGATGGTTGTATCGCAACGGCTCGATGTCTATGGACGAGTAAAGTTTTGATTCTTACTCTGCTGCGGGAGCCTCAGCTGCTGCCTCGGTCTCGGTAGCTGCTGCCTCAGCCTCAGCTGCTGCCTTAGCTGCCTCGGCCTCAGCCTTCTTCTTGGCTATTGCCTCAGCGCGGTCGGCGTTGATTTTTGCCTCTTGCTCAAGGAGAGCCTTGGCGTTGGCTGCCTTTGCGGAAGCCTCTTTGCCGCTGATGGCGGCGAGCTTCTGAGCCTTCTGCTCCTTCCACTCGGCGAACTTCTTCTCGGCGGTAGCCTCGTCGAATGCGCCTTTCTTTACGCCCTCGAGGAGGTGCTTCTTGAGGAGGACGCCCTCGCGAGACAAGAGGCTGCGGGCGGTGTCGGTGGGCTGGGCGCCATTGGCGAGCCAACGGAGTGCAGCGTCGATGTTGACCTCGACGGTTGCGGGGTTGGTGTTAGGGTTGTAGGAACCGATGCGCTCGATGAACTTGCCATCACGTGGCGCTCTTACGTCGGCTACCACGATGTGGTAGAATGCGTAGCCTTTGCGGCCATGACGAGCCAGACGGATTTTAACTGCCATTTCTTGTAGTTTTTGTATTTTATGTTGTTGAACCTAACTGTGCCAACGCGTGGCACGGGCGCGAATATACAATTTTTCTTTTCCAAGTCAAAGGGGCGCAGATTGCCTCACTACTTTAACACTCTCCGCGGAGAATTTTTCTCGCCCCGTTGCCGCTTACAACCAACCGACACTTGAATCCGCCAAATTTCTAAGCGAGAAAATTCTGAAATTTTTCTTCTGTAAGGTTCAATGCGCTGATTTACAGAGGGAAGAACTTCCCTTCAACTGTTCGTAACTCATTGATTTTGCCTTTCGAGGGGGGCGTGGGCAAAGTTTTTTTCTTCAATGACGGTTGACTATATTCGCAACGCAGTAGGGAGGAAAAGAGACATTTTTGAGCGTCTCCCTCCCCATTTGTAAGGCACTACCGAAAAGATACTCATAAAGAAAAAATATCTGCACAATGATCTTAAGCATCGAGACCTCGACCGACGTCTGCTCCGTAGCACTGAGCGATGCGGGAAGAACACTGATGAGCCTTGAGTATGAGGGAGCACCTCAGCACGCCGCGCGTTTAGCACCGATGATTCAGGACCTCATGGCAAAGGCCAGCCTCAATTATCGTGACCTCGACGCCGTGGCTGTAAGCTCCGGCCCCGGCTCATATACGGGTCTTCGCATCGGCGCATCGACAGCCAAGGGCATCGCCTACGCCGCAGGGCTTAAGCTCATTGCCGTACCGACGCTCAGCATCATGGCGCGAGCAATGTTTGACGCAGACCCCGAGTGCCGAATCGTATGCCCGATGATTGACGCGAGGCGCATGGAGGTATATGCCGCCATAATAGGCCGCGACGGCCAGATTATCACCCCGACGGCGGCCGTAGTCGTCGACAGAGAGAGTTTTGGCACGGAACTTGCCCATAACGAGATAACGTTTGGTGGCAACGGGGCGGACAAGTGCCGAGAGGTTATCACCTCGCCCAACGCCCGCTTCATGAGCGGCATCAGGCCCTTGGCGCGAGACATGGCGCAATTGGCCTACGACAGGCTCCAAGCCGGTCAGGTCGAGAGCATTGCCTACTTCGAACCCTTCTACCTCAAAGAGTTCGTGGCCACCACACCTAAGAACAAGGTCCTCAACTACTAAGCGAGCCCAACAGAAAAACAAGAATAGGAAGCGGCAAGCGCAGCGGTGAGGGCTTAAAAAGAGAATAAAGCCATGAAAAGACTCACCATCGCGCTTGCCGCTTTGTCTATGACGGTGGCCGCGCAAGCTCAGAAAACATTTCGCCCACAATATGACACCGCCCGCACGGAAGCCTTCGGCCCGGGCGAGACCCTGACCTACTCCGTAAAATACGGATTCATCAAGGGCGGCGAGGGCACCTTCTCAGTCCGCGACACGATAATAGACGGGCGAAAAGTGAACCACATTGTCTGCGGAGGACGCACCACGGGCGTGGCGGACATGGTATACCGCGTTCGCGACAGCTACGAGAGCTACATGGACGCCGCCACGCAGCTGCCCGTCATGAGCAAGCGCAACATTGCCGAAGGGCGATACCGATATAACGACCAGGTGGTCTACGACCACCAAGAGGGCCGCATGAGCAAGACCGTCCGCCGTCGCAACAAGCCCGTTGAGAACAAGACAGAGGAGATGCCCGACAGGATTATGGACATCGTGGCGGCATTCTACCACGCCCGCAACAACGCCTTTGACGACCGCCTCACGCCCGGCGACACCATCTTCTACGAGACCTTCTTCTCCAACGAGGTTTTCCCCCTCAACATACGCTATAAGGGCAAAGAGATGGTGAAGACCGTGCTCGGCCCGCGGATGTGCTACAAGTTCGCGCCCGTGACGGAAAAGGGCCGCTCTTTCGAGGGCGACGACAATATGCACCTGTGGATTACGGCCGACGCGAACAGAGTGCCCGTCAAGATAAAATTCGACATGAAGGTCGGCTCTTTCGTCTTCGAGCTGACCAAGGCGGAGGGGCTAAAACACTAAGCGTATTGGCGAGGCGGCGGAGCAATTGTTTGGAGTTTCTTGTGGATATCTATTGCATCTTTATCAGCTGTTCGGTACATTTGTGATGCTAATGTGATGTCCGTTATGGGCGTATAAGTATGAAAAACTCTATGAAAACAATTGCGTTAGCCACTTTGGTGGGCTTCCTCGGCTGTGCGTTGAAAGGCTGTAAGGAAGACGAGTACGCGATAATAGACGGTGCCGTCTTTCACAAGACGTACATTACGCAATACTTAGACCCGAGCGGATTCGTTGCCGAAGAGGCGGCAACGGGCGACTCTATGAGCGTGAGCTTGTGTTTCGACGGAAGCCTTATTACGTCGGGAACGAAATTTGACGAGTTGTCTAAATATTATGGCGATGACGCGTTCAATCGCTCTATTGTTCCCTCTGTGCGTACTGTGGTCAACGACAGCATCAGGGCAATCGAGATTAAGTGCGTAGACGGATTTGACGACACACATCCCGCAGGGAGCGACATATCTGATTTTGTAGAAGTTCGTTACGTTTCCTATCACGAGTACGTAAAGAGTGGATACGTCTACGTAGATAAGGGCGATGTCGCGGAATGGAAAGGGCTGATTGAGTACATGGGTGAGAGCGGAGCGCAGCTATTGAAAGGCATGGCGGCGGATGTCAATTTCGGGAATACGAATATGATGGAGCGTCAGCTCCTTCTGACATTCACAAAGAAGCCAGCTAATGCTGGGGCGTTTCGACTCGAGGTGGTTATGCACATGAGCGAGAGCGTTTTGTCGCAAACGATAGAGTGTATCTTTTGAAACGCTTCACGAATCCCCACCATCTGATATGAAATGGCAAAACCCGCAGAACTGCAAAGCTCTGCGGGTTTGTAGTTGGTGGGGGGTATGTCTGTGGGCGTAACCTCTTACCCGTAAAGTTCTTGCGCCACGGAGCAAACGGTGTCCACGGCCCCGAGCGTATAGAAGTGGACGCAGGGGACGCCATGCTCTTTCAGGTCGGAAGCTTGGCTGAGAAGCCAATCGCGGCCTATCGTCCTGACATCGTCGTCTGAGGCGGAGGAGACCTTTTCGACAAGCTGTTCGGGAATCTCGGTGTTGAAGATTCTGGGAAGGACGCTCAGCTGCGCCTTGCGGCTGAGGGGTTTAAGGCCGGGGATTATGGGGACGTCGATGCCAGCGGCACGTGCCGTGTCGACGAAGCGGTAGAAGTGTTCGTTGCCGAAGAAGAGCTGCGTGATGACGTATTCGGCACCGAGGTCGACTTTGCGTTTCAGCCACTCGATGTCGGTCTTCATGTTCGGGGCCTCGGCGTGCTTCTCGGGGTAACCTGCGACGCCAAAGGAGAAGGGGACTTCGGGCTTGTCCACCCTTTGCCCGTCGAGGATGAGGCCGTCGTTGAAGTCGAGGACTTGCTTGATGAGGTCCGTGGCATGGGCATGGCTCTCGCTTACCGGCACGAGGACCTCCTTGTCGGTGTCGCCACGGAGCAGGAACAAGTCCTTGATTCCCAAGAAGTTGAGGTCGATAAGGACGTACTCCGTCTCTTCGGGCGAGAAGCCACGGCAGATAATGTGGGGTACGGTCGGGATGTTGTAACGGTGTTGTATGGCGGCGGCCACGGCCACAGTGCCCGGTCGCTTGCGGACAAAGACTTTACGGAGGTTGCCCCCGTCGGCCGGTTGATAGACAGGCTCGGAGTGGTGGGTCGTGATGTTGACAAAGAGGGGCTTGAAGCGGGTCAGCTTGTCGAGGTCCGCAAAGAGGCGGTCGATGCCCTTGCCTTTGAGGGGAGGGAGGACTTCGATGGAGAAGCCCGTCGATGTGCGGCTTCGGAGTATTTCGGCTACGGAAGTCATATTTGTTCTTATGTGTTTTGCAAAGGTATGGAAAATGAGAATTGCGGGGCGAGTGCGAATTTTCTAAAAACAGGCCGCAAAACGGGGCGTTATGGAAAAATATTCTGACAAAAAAGACCTCTTCACCAGCCACGCCGCCCGAAAAAGGCGGCCCGAAGCCCCACGACAGCCGTCATTAACGGATATGCCACTTCGAGCGGCAAGGCCAGCCACGCCTTGGCATCCGAACGGAGCATCCTCCGCCCGGCTACGAACGTGAACGCGTCGAGAGCCAACTTGATGGCGAAAATGGCGACAGCCCCGCCCCATCCCATGAGACCGAACGCCGCCAACACGCCAGCCAAAGGCCATGCCACAACGCCAGCCAAGACGCTCCATGCTAACAAGATCACCGCCCCATGCCCCCCCGTGGGCGAATATCCGCCAGCCTTGCCAAGCCACCGCGCCCTCTGACGCACGTATGCCCGGACAGAACTCGGGGCGGACGTCTCCACAAGGGCCTCGGCGTCCGCAAGATAGTCCACCTTTGCGCCCGTGGCAATGGCGTGGCCGAGGAGGAACATATCGTCGCCACTGCGGAAGCTGTGACGCGGGTTGTGACCCATGTATAGCGGGCGGCTGAAGACCATCCCCGCGCCGTTGGCCATTGTCGGGCGTCCGAGAATGGCACTGCCCGACGTGATGACCTGGAGGCACACGAACTCCATCTCCATCATCTTGCCCACAAATCCACAGCCCCTCATCGCGACGGGCAGCAGGAGCATGAAGTCGGAGGGCGGCGCGGCGTGGCGTATGGTGTCGAAAAAATGGGGACCCACTTGGCAATCGGCATCTATGGCAACGATTGTCTCGGTCCGCGCCAACGCCACGGCCATGCCTTGGGCGTGTTTCTTGCCTTGCGGGGCTGTGTTGGCGGTTATTGTGACGCGGCTGTCCGCTTGCCACGTATCGGCGAGCCATGCCGTTACGTCGGGTGGCGTATGGTCGGTTATGACGATTAGGCGGTCGTCGGTCCCCATGGCGCGGACAATCGAGGCGAGGCAACGCGCGACGGTCTCACGCCTCTCGCGAAATGTGCATACAATGGCTGTGACGGGACAACCAGCGGAATTGCCTACCGCGCTGCGCAGCCTCCGCCGGCGCATGAGGGCGACCGAACAGGCCACCGTCCACAGCGCGTATGGCAAGAGCAACGCGAGGCAGACTATGAGGGCGCTCATCGGCAAATGGCCCTCTCGCCAAGGCGTTTTTCGGCGAAAGTCTTTTTCACCTGGGTCAGTTTGGCAATATGCTCCATCAGGCTTGCCGCCTCTTCGTCGGACGTGGCTTGTGAGAGGCGGAGCATGGCGTCGTCGAGCATCTCGTTGAGAACCTTCATCCGCAGCTCGTTGACGGCACGAGGCACGAGTTCGTTGAGCTGTTCGTCCTCATCTTTTACAACGGTATAGCGGCTGTGGATGCGGCTCAGTGGCTGCCTGCTGCCGACAGCCCATGCCACGAAGCGGGTCACGTCCTCCTCGGCCATGTTGATGAAGTGGCGTTCGTCGATTGTCGTAGGGTCGGGGGCGTTGCGATACTCGTTGAGAATCTTGTTGAACGTGGGGTTTTGTGTCTGAATCTGGTCGGCATCGAGCGACTCGATGATATATTGCGCCACGGATGGTTGCCCCTCGATCAGCTCCATCTTTTCTTGCGTGTACGATACGAAGAAACGCAGGACCTCTTTCATCGCCACCTCCTCGGGCTGCGCTTGTGGTTGTTGCGCTGCCCGTGGCGCGGGCGCGGACGGGGCGGACGAGAGGCCCAGCTGCGCAAGTTCGGAGGGCGAGAGGTCGGGCGGAATGTCGGGCGGGAGCTGCTGTTGAGTTGCCGCCGCCGCTGCCGTGGCAGCCTGTTGCGCCGCGCGTTGTTCAGCAAACGCTTGTCGGCGTTGCTCGGCTACGTCGAGGTCGCGCTGGCGTGTGGCGTTGTCGATAAGTTGTTTGCCGAGGGCGTCGTAGACCGTCTTCTCGGTCATTCCCATCATCTGCGCGCACTGCTTGACATAGACTTCGCGCGTCAGGGCATCGTCTATCTGGGCAATAGACGCGACAATGGTGTGAATGGCTTGCGCCTTCTTGAGCGGGTCGTCGCCCGCCCCGTCGAGGAGGGCTTGCTTCTCGTAGTTGAGGAAGTCCACCTCGTGTTCGGTCACGTAAGCCTGGAACTCCTCGGCTGTGTGCTTGCGCGAGAAAGAGTCGGGGTCGTCGTCGTCGGGCAAGAGGAGCAGCCGGACGTTGAGCCCCTCGTGGAGAATCATGTCGATGGCGCGAAGCGAGGCGTGGACACCCGCCTTGTCGCCGTCGTAGAGGATGGTGACGTTTTTCGTGAAACGCTTGATGAGGCGTATCTGCTCCGTCGTCAGCGACGTGCCGGTAGATGCCACGGCATTGGCTATGCCGCATTGGTGCATCGCAATCACGTCGGTATATCCCTCGACAAGGAAACACTTGTCCGTGCGGCTAATCTCCGACCGCGCCTGGTAGATTCCGTAGAGCGTCTCGCGCTTATTGTATAGCTCTGTCTCCGGGGTGTTGAGATACTTGATGTTTACGCCTTTAGTCGCCGCATCGAGAACGCGGCCGCCAAAGCCGAGCACTTTGCCCGTGGTGCCTTGGATGGGGAACATCACGCGCCCGCGGAAATAGTCGTGGTGAGGGTCGTTGAGTTCGCGGCCTGAGACAAGCCCCGCCTCCATGAGCGCATTTATGGCGAAACCGTCGGTCGTGGCCTTGGTGATTAGCTGGTCGCCATGCGTCAGGGCGTAGCCGAGGCGGAACTTGCTGATTATGTCGTCGCGGAAGCCGCGGCTTCGCCAATAGGTCATGCCGAGGGCTTGCCCCTCCTCGGTCTGCGTGAGGTTGGCCTCAAAAAGGCGTGCGGCGTATTCGAGGGCGGAATATTGGGCGTCGCGACGGCGTGCGGCGGCATCTTGCTCGGGCGTAAGCTCCTCTTCGGGGACACTGATTCCCAATCGGTTGCCGAGGAGGCGGATGGCATCGGGGAAAGAGATTTTCTCAATCTCCATGATAAAAGAGACGGCACTGCCGCTCTTGCCGCATCCGAAGCAGTGGAAAAAGCCTTTGGCCGGGTTGACGCTGAACGACGGCGTCTTCTCGCTATGGAAAGGGCAGCACCCCATATAGTTGGCCCCGCGCCGCATCAACTTTGCATAGTCCCCAATAATGGAGACTATGTTGTCGTTGGCGGTTTCTGAGATCTGCCTAACTACGCTATTCGGGATGAGAGCCATTAGGAACGGGTAAAAAAAGAAGGCCGCCGAACGAATATTCGGCGGCCTCTGTGTCTATGGCGAGGGTTGCTGTTGCCGAAGACCTGTGGTTTGTCGGCTTTCGGTGTCTATTCGCCAGAGTTGGTTATCCAACTCTCGATGTGATACTGTCCCTCGACAATTTGCTCTTGCATATTCTCGGCCTCCGTAATGTTGGCGAAGTCGGCAATGACGGCCACGAAATGGTTCTTGCGGATGCCGACAAAAGCGCGGTCGAAGCCCTTGGCGTTGAGTTCCTCAACACGTTTGATGGCCACCTGCTCGTCGCGATAGCTGCCTACGATTACGTTGTACCTCTTGGTGAGGGGCTTTGCTACAAGTGGGCCTGCCTTCTCCTCTTTTACGGGCGGGACTACGGCGGGCGCTGGCTCGTCCTTTACGGTGTCAGCGGGCGCTGGCTCAGGCTCAGGGACCGTAACCTCGACAGGCTGTTTCTCGCCGAAGAAGTATTTGTATACGGGATTGTCCTTGTGGAAATAGATGATGAGACCGGCGATGAGCAGGAGGAGCAAGATAACCAGTGCGACAATGAGCGGCTTCTTGCTTTTCTCTTCCTGGTAATAGTCTGATATTGTTGGCTCGGGTGCTACGCTTGTTTGCGGCTCCTCTTGTTGCTCGGGCTCTGCTGTTGCCTCGGGCTCTGTTGTTGCCTCGGGTTCGGGAGTTGCGATGCTTTGCTCTGGCTCAGGTGCTGGCTCTGCCATGGGTTCGGGCTCCGGGGCGGGTGCGGCGAATGAGCTGTCGGTGTCGCTTGCCGCGAGGGAGACCTCGTCGTTTGGCATGAGGTCGGTGCGTCCGTCGGTCTCGCGGCAGAAAGTGCCGATGCCGTTGATGGTGACGCTCTTGCCGTTGCTGAGGTCGTTGTTGAAAGCGTCGACAATGTCGCTGATTCGCCTTTTGGCGTCGTCCTCAGAGAGGCCTTCTCCAGCCATGACGGCGGAGGTCAGCTTCCCGTCGTCATAATTAAGATAGGGGTTGAAAGAGAGCAGGGTGCGACCATCCTCTTCGAGGGAGTTGATGCATCCGAACTGTGGGATAATTACCCTGGATTCTTCCGCGAGTAATTGCTTTATATATCTTTCCATGTGAGTTTCAGTATGTTAGCATGAGAGCCAGCATTCTGCAATGGGCGGGAGGAATGGAAGGCTAAAAGCGGAAGCCCAACCGCCGCAGTTTTGGCAAAGATAGTCAAATGATTGTAATAATTTGCTTAGCGGCACATTTTTGGGGGTGGTGTGAGTTAAGGTATGAGGCGCAAAGTCCGCCGTTCCACGCCCCGACCACAGGGTTCGCGAGAATGAAGATGAAAAAAAGTGACATTTTTTCGTGAAGAGGATACGTGTTTTTGGCGGGATGGTTGTCATATAGGTGTATGCGGGGCGAGAATAGCCCTCTCGCCCGGACTAAAGAAAAGCCATAATTCTTAACATCAGGAAACTATGAAAGCGATGTCTTTTGATCAAATAAAGGTTGACACCGAGGCCTTGGCGGCATTGCAAACCATGAACGTCATGTCGGCTCTCGCGGCAGACAAGAACTTTATGGATCATTTCTATCTGTCTGGTTATGAAGGGCTTTGCGTCTCGTTAGGGCATGAGGAACTTACGCGCAGCATAATCTCGACGGCTGTCCCGATGGAGGGTGAGCTTCTCGTAGTAGGCGGTGACGACCATTGCGCATTGTGGCGCAACGTTTGTTCGAGCCTTCGCATCAGGGTCTCCGCCATCGACATCGACACCGAGGATGTAGCAGCCGCCACGGAGACACTCCTCAAAGTCAATCCCCGAATCACACACGTTCTTTGCTCCACAAATTCTGACGCCTTGACAATCAAGTCTTTGACAACTCTCGCCCACCGCATGGGCAAGGCGGTTATCGTAGATTGCTCCGCTGAGAATATGGACATGACCGAGATCGAGGGCTCGGGTGTAGATTTCGCCATCTCGGTTGCCGAAGGCACTGAGCCTGTGAGCGTTATCGTGGCTCGCAGGAGCCGCCTCGTCATGACCGAGGGCAACGCCCGCCGACGTGAGCATGACATCTACGCCGCATGGCAAGAGAGCCTCGCTTGCCGCACACCCAAAATGAAGCCTATGGCTTAGTTGTGAATCACACCAACTATCGTTTATATTATAAGATGTCGCCCCGCAGATGTGAATCTGTGGGGCGACCCGTTTTCAGGAATGTTTGAATTGGTGCAGGTGGGGGAGGCCCTTAACTGTTCTTCCTGTAACTCGCAATTGCCACAGCCCAGCCCAAAATGGCATAGCCGGAAAGGGCGGTCAATTGCGGCAACAGCTGGCTCAACGTGCTGCCTTTCAGGTAAATGAAGCGCATGGCCTCAATGAAATAGCGCATTGGGTTGGCGTACGTGATGAGCTGCGCCCAACGGGGCATGGAGTCGATGGGCGTGAGCAGTCCCGACATCAGGATGAAGATGACCAAGAAGAAAAACATCGTCAGGGCGGCCTGTTGGATGGTGCTTGAATAGTTTGAGGCAATAAGCCCGAGGCTGGAGACGAGCATGCAGAAAACGGCTATGAACAGCAGCATCGTCAGGATGCTTCCCGCCGGCGTGATGTCGTAGAGAGCCTTGGCCGCCACGAGCGACTCTATGGACATGAAGAGGCCGACAACAACGTAGGGGACAATCTTCGACACGACGAACTCAATCTTTCCAATGGGCGAGACGTTAATCTGCTCAATTGTCCCTTTCTCCTTCTCGCCGACAATGTTGAGGGCGGGCAGGAAGCCCACAATCAGCATGAGCTCGAGGGCAAAAATGGCGGGAATCATGTAAATCTTGTAGTCGAGGCACGTGTTGAACATGAACCTCACCGAGGCGGGCAGGGCCGCTGTCTCCGAATCGCCGCACAGGGCGTCGGCCGCAATTTGCGTCACGTACATCGAGGCCATTGAGCCGCGCGTGCCGTTGGTCGAGTTGGCGTAGAGGGCGAGGCTGCTCTCCTGAGGGTAGCCTTTGGGGATTTCAATTATCACGTCGGCATCGCCGCTGTTGATGCTGTGCATGGCCTCGGCATAGCTTGGCGCATAGCACGTCAGCGAGAGGTAGTTGGAGGCGTCAATCTTATTGATTAGCTGTCGCGAGAGCGAGGTATGGCTCTTGTCCTCCACGGCGAATTTCAGCCCCTTGACCTCTTGAGTGGCAAGACGTGGCACCATGTTCATAAGTCCTATGGGCAGAAGGACGAACACCACGGGCAGCAGGATGTTGCGGAATAGCTGCTTGAACTCTTTCTCTATCAGGTAGTTGAGTGTCATTCGAGTCTTGTTTTAAAGAGTGAAAAGCTAATGCCAATGAGCAAAACGGCTTGAAGCGAGAGAATCCACAGGTCTTCAACGACATACCTGAACTCCACGCCCTGGATAAGCAGTTTTCGGGCCGCGTCGATATACCATCGGGCCGGCACGATGTGCGAGACCACCTCAAACGGGCGAGGCATACTCTCCAACGGAAACGCAAGCCCCGAGAGATACATTGTCGGCACAATCAGCAACAGCGACAAGAGCATGGCCGCCAACTGCGTATCCACAGCCACCGAGATGAGCAGTCCGAGCGACAACGCCACGAGGATGTAGACCATCGAGATGAGCAGAAACGCCCATATTGACCCGGCAAGGGGAATGCCGAGTATGTATTTGGAAATGAGGAGGATGCTCGCCAGGTTGACACTCGATACCACGAAATATGGCAACAGTTTCGACACTATGATGACCAGCGGGTGCAGTGGCGACGCCAGCAGAATCTCCATCGTCCCCATCTCTTTCTCCCTCACAATCGAGACCGACGTCATCAGTGCGCAAATCAGCATTATTATCATGCCAATGACGCCCGGCACGAAGTTGTATTCCGACTTTAGCTGAGGGTTGAAGAGGTAGTGCGTCTCAACGGGCGACGCGGGCGCGGACGCCATGTCTTGCTGGGCGGTCAGGATTTGGTTCACGTAGTTGGCGCGTGTCTGAGCCTGATTGGGTTCGCTTCCGTCGGCCAGTATTTGGAGGCCTCGGTCTGGGTCCATTACGAGGGCCAGGTCAATCTTTCCGCGCATCATGGCCTCAATGGTGCCGCTCTCGTCGGTCGTCACGAGCTCTACGGATGTATACTTGTTCGCCTTGAGGGCGTCTATGGCCTTGTGCGAGAAGTCGTTTTGCATACGGTCCGCCACAATTATCCGGGCGCTCTTCACCTCCGTCGTGACGGCAAAGCCGAAGAGGACAATCAGCACAACGGGCATGACCAGCAAGATGAGCATCGTCACCTTGTCGCGGAAGATGTGGAGGAACTCTTTGTGTACGAATGATAGGAATCTTTTCATCGCTTTGTCGTCATTGTCTTGTCGCCTTGCGGGCAAGAGTCAGGAATACGTCATACATTGTCTCCACGCGAAACTTCTCTTTCAACTCTTTGGGCGTGCCGAGGGCGGCAATCTTGCCGTCCACCATGATGCTGACCCGGTCGCAATACTCGGCCTCGTCCATGTAGTGGGTCGTCACGAAGATTGTTATCCCCTTGTCGGCAGCGTCGTAGATGAGTTCCCAGAACTGTTTGCGCGTCTCGGTGTCCACGCCGCCCGTAGGCTCGTCGAGGAAGACTATGCCCGGCGTGTGGAAGATGCTCACGCCGAAGGCGAGTTTCTGCTTCCATCCCAGGGGGAGCGACTTCACCATTGACTTCCGTATGCTCTCCGCCCCCAGCTCCGCCAGCAGCTCCGTTGTCCGCTCCGCAATCTCTTGGGGCGTCATGCCGTAGATGCCGCCGTAGAGCTTCATGTTCTCCTCCACCGTCAGGTCGTCGTAGAGGGCGAACTTTTGGCTCATGTAGCCAATGTTTTTCTTTATCTGCTCATATTGCGTGGCGCAGTCGAAGCCCGCCACCGTGGCGCGTCCGTCGGTGGGTTGTGAGAGGCCGGTGAGCATCCTCATGGCCGTAGTCTTGCCCGCGCCATTGGCTCCGAGGAAGCCGAAAATCTCGCCTTGCCGAACCTTGAACGTTATATGGTCCGTGGCCACGAAGTTGCCAAATTGCTTGGTGAGGCCCTCGGCCTCTATGACGTATTGGTCCGTCAGCTCTGCGACTTCGTGGGAGAGCGTCAGCTCGGGCTCCAGCACATCCTCGGGCCGCCCTATGGCCGTGATTTTTCCTTCGGACATTACGGCGATTCGGGAGCAGGTCAGCACCTCGTCGCGGTAGGGCGTGGAGACAACTATCGTGATGCCGTTCTCGCTGTTCAGCTTTTTCAGCATGGCGAAAAGCTCCTTGCGCGATACGGGGTCCACGCCCGTTGTCGGCTCGTCGAGGAAGAGGACGCGCGGCGCATGGATGAGGGCGCACGAGAGAGCCAGCTTCTGCTTCATGCCGCCAGAGAGCTTGCCCGCCCGTCGGTTCTTGAAGGGCTCCAGCATTTTGTATATGTCCTCAATCAGGTGATAGTTCTCCTCGATAGTAGTGCCGAAGGTCTTGGCGAAAAAACGCAGGTTCTCCTCTACGCTTAGGTCGGGATAGAGCGAGAATTTGCCGGGCATGTAGCCAATGTTTTGGCGTATCTGCCTGTAATCCTTCACAATGTCGAAGCCGTCCACTGTTGCCGTGCCGCTGTCGGGCTTTAGCAGCGTTGTCAGCAGGCGGTAGGTCGTGGTCTTGCCCGCGCCGTCGGGGCCTATCAGGCCGAAGAACTCGCCCTCTTCAATGTCGAGCGTCACGCCGTCAATGGCCTTTGTCTTGCCCTTGTTGAAGCTCTTCGAGATGTTGTCTAACGAGATGATGCTCATGGCCGCAATGGTGTTAGAATTTCACCTCGCCATACATCCCGTCCTTCACCAGCCCGTCGTTCTTGATGCTAATCTTGATGGCGTAGACAAGGTTGGCCCGCTCGTCGCGCGTCTGAATGGTCTTGGGCGTAAATTCGGCTTTGGAGCTTATCCACGTGATGCGCCCCTCGTAGGCGTGGCTGTCGCTCTCGCCATAGTCGGCAAAGACGGTCACCGCCTGCCCTATCTTGATGGAGTTCAGTTGCGAGGCCGAGACGTAGGCCCGTAGGCGCATATTGTCTATGTCCGCCACCTTAAACAGCGGCTTACCCGTCGAGGCGAACTCGCCCGCCTCGGCATATTTGGCCGTTACGATGCCATCGATGGGGGAGTTGATGCGGCACTTCAGCAGCATATCGGCCACTTGGAGCTGTTGCACGTCGGCCGTGCCTATCTGCGCGTTTAGCGATGCGCGGGAGTTGTTCAGTGTCGATGTCTGCGCCTCAATCTGTTTCTCGGTCACGGCCACGAGGTCTCGTGCGTCGTCGAGCTGCTTGCTGTTTGCCGCGCCCTCCTTGACGAGCGAGTCGAAACGGGCTACGTTCCTGAGGGCTTGGTCAAGCTGTTGCCTCAGTGCCGCCAGTTGTTTCTCAATCTCGGGCTTTTGCGCGTCGTAGACCAGCTTCGTGGCCCCTATTTGGCGAGCCTTGAGGTACAGCTGCACGGTGTCAATCAGCCCAACCTGCTCATTCTTGTTCACCCTGTCGCCCTCTTCGATGCTCAGGCTCAGCAACTTGCCCGTCTGCTCGGCGGAGACGGTCACCTCCGTAGCCTCGAAAGTGCCCGTGGCGTCATATTTCATCTTGTCGCTCTTGCACGACGTGACAGTAAGTGCGGACAATGCCGTCGAAAGCATTGCGGCGTATAGCGTTGCTTTTTTCATAATCAATTGTTGTTTAGTGTTTTCTGATGATATGCTTCTTGGAGGAGTTGAATCTTGTGGATGGCCTTTTGTTGTCGGGCCTCGTTTACGGCGTTCACGTCGCGGAGCAGCTCGTTGACCGTCTCGGTGCCGTTTTGCACCTTCTTCTCGGCTTTCTGCCTGATGCTCTCTCGCAGGGCTATGGCCTCGTCGTCCAGAGCCATCTGTTGCCTCAGGCTCTCAATCGTCCCGTTGGCGAGCCTGTTCTCCATCTTGTTGTTGAAGAGAAACGTCTCGCGCTGTGTGGCCACTTGGGCGCGTTGGTTCTCAATCAGGGCCACGTCATTCCGGCGGGTGTAGAGGGCCTCGATGTTCCACGTCAACGAGATGCCGCCAATGGCATTGAACGACTTGGCGGACGACAAGACCTCGTTGTGCGCCGAGCCAATGCCGAAGGCGCTCAGCGTGGGGCGCAGCTGCGCGTCTTGAGTCTTTTTCTGCGCGTCGAGCATTTTCTCTTGCGAGGCGTAGAGCAGCATCTCGGGACGTGCCGACGGGTCGTCTGCCGCATCTGCGGCGGTTGATTCCGTCATCATCAGGTCGTCGGGCAGGGCGAGTGTCGTCTCGTCGCCGAGCTCTTTGGCAATGAAGAGGCCCAGCATCTGCAGGTATGTCTGGCGCGTCGTCATGATGCTCAACTCCTGTTGCCGCACCTGAATCTGCGTCACGCGCACTGCGTCGAGGTCGCCCTGGTTGGCCATGCCGCTGTTCATGAGGCTCCTCACGGTGTTCTCCGACAGGGCGAGGTCCTCTTGCAACAGATGGTTTTGCTTGGCCTGCTCGTCGAGCATGAGGATGCCGAAGAAGAGTTGCTCAATCCGTTCGTTTATCTCGTAGAGGTTCACGTCAATTAGGCGGAGGCTCACGTCGGCCTGTGCCTCTTGCATCCGCTTCTTTGCCGCAATGGCGCCGCCGTCGTAGATGACCTGCTGAATGGAGAGGCTTGCGCCATACACGCCGTTCTTCATCTCGCCAATAATCTGCGACGCCTGTTGTGGCAAGTCGACGATGTCGGTAAATGCGGTCCCGAAGCCCGTGAGGCTCACCTTGGGCATCCAGGCTTTCGAGGCGTTGCTCACGTTCATCTCCCGGCTTTTCTCTACAAGGTCGTATTGCTTTATGGCGGGGAAGTTGGCGCGAGCCTCCTCTTTGCACGTCGTCAGGCTAAGCTCTTGGCCAGATGATGTCTGCCCATGCGCCGCGCCGAGGGTCAGCACCGTCAGGAGTGTCATTATCGCTCTGCTCATGTCTTTTCGTTGTTGTTTCGTTTCTAAGTCGCAAAGTAACGTGCTAAGGGACGACGGGTCATTATCCTTAGCGAGTGAAATATGTCCTTTTTGTACTGTTGTCGCTTCTTTTGCCAATATTTTGGGGCGGAGTTGTTATCTTTATGTTGAATAATCGTCATAAAAGGAAACATTATGCCCAACCCACCACAAAGTATGAACATCTCCGTCATGCGGCGGATATTGGAGGAAGCCATGAAAGTCGAGACTTCGCGTTTCTACATGACCAAGGATTTCGGCGTCAGTTGTGGCGTCCATTTCTTCCGCGACGTAATGCTCATGGGGCGCGAGGTGCCCTTCGTCATTGAGGACTATCGGCTCGGGATGATTGAGCGCGGCGAGGTGGAGGGCTACGTCAATCTCATGAGGGTGAAGCTCTCGGCGGGAAGCATGGCCTACCTGAACCGCGGCAGCAT